>CAZHIE010000114.1:0-7775 GCA_964532435.1 uncultured Planctomycetales bacterium | reverse complement strand
ACGCCGCTGATCCGGCTCGAACGCATCGCGGCCAAGTTCGCCGGCGCCCAGATATGGATGAAGCGCGACGACCTGAGCGGCTCGGAGCTTTGCGGCAACAAGGTGCGCAAGCTCGAATTCATCGCCGCGGCCGCTCTGCGCGACGGATGCGACACGCTCGTCACCGAGGGCACGCCGCAGTCCAATCACTGCCGCGCGACGGCCGCCGTCTGTGCCCGACTCGGCCTGCATTGCAAGCTGCTGTTGCGGCCCGCACCGCCGCCGGGGCCGCCGCAGGGGAATCACCTGCTCGACCTGCTCCTCGGCGCGGAGACGCAACAATTCCCGCGGCCGCAATTCGACGAGCAGCGCCAGCAGATCGTCGCCGTCGCGCTCGAATCGCTGCGCGCCGCGGGACGGCGGCCGCGCTGGACACCGATGGGCGCGTCGGAGCCGCTTGGTTGCTGGGGATACATCAGCGCCGCGGCCGAGCTGGCCGAGCAGCTTGCCGGCGCGGGGCTGCGCGAGGTGGACGTGGTCACGGCCTGCTCGTCGGCCGGCACGTACACGGGGCTGCTGCTCGGCCGGCTGCTGCACGGGTTGCAGCACGTTACGGCATGGGCCGTTCCGGTCAGTGACGATCTGGCACACTTCCGCCGCGAGATTCCCCGGCTGGCGCAGGCGACCATCGCGCAGTTCGCGCTGCCGATCGCATTCGACGAGGCGGACGTTCGGCTGATCGACGGCGGCGTGGGTGAGGGATACGCGCGGCCAATGCCCGCGGCGAATGAGACACTGCGCCTGCTGGCGAGAACGGAGGGGATTCTGCTCGACCCCGTCTACACGGCGAAGGCGTTCCACTGTCTGCTGCGCGAGGTCGAGGCCGGCCGGCTCGGCCGCTCTCGTCCGGTTGTGTTCCTGCACACGGGCGGGATTTTCTCGGATTTCGCCTGGCCCGACGTGCTTTTGGGAGACGCGCGGACATGACCAAGCGCGGGGCAGCGAAAAGATCTGCGCCTTCGGCCGGACTCTCGCACGTGCAGGCGGGTCGCGTGAGGATGGTCGACGTCTCGGCCAAGCCGGCGACGCTGCGCCGCGCCGTCGCAACGGCCGAGGTGATCGTCGGGCGCGACGTGCTGCGCGCGCTCGCGGGGCCGGGCGTGCCGAAGGGGGACGTGCTGACGACCGCGCAGATTGCTGGCGTGCTGGCCGCCAAGCGCACCGCCGACCTGATCCCGCTGTGTCACGGCCTTTCGCCGGAGTGCGTAGACGTAACGCTCGCGCTGCGCCGGCCGGATTGCGTGCTCATTCGCGGCGAGGCGCGAATTACGGGCCGCACGGGCGTGGAGATGGAGGCGCTTGTGGCGGTGAGCGTCGCGGCGCTGACGGTGTATGACATGTGCAAGTCGATGTCGAAGGAAATCGTGATCGGCCCGATTCGGCTAGAAGAGAAATCGGGCGGAAAGTCGGGCGAGTGGAAGCGCGGCGAGTCGCGCCGCGCGCGGAGCCGTCGAACATGACACATTCGTTGCGCCGCGCCGCGCTCGCCCTTGCGCTTTTGCTCGGCGCTTGCGGGGCGATGTCGCAGCCGGCCGAGCCGATCCTCGCGAAGTTCCTCTACTCGCTGGACGATCTGAACGAGCCGAGTGGCGTTGCGTTTGCCGCCGACGGCACGCTCTACGTCGCGACGGCGGGCGACGGCACGATCGCTTCGTTCAGTGTCGACGGCTCGGTCCGCTCGCGCGTGTCGCTCGCGGCCGGCGCTGTGCGGCTATGCCCGACGGACGTCGCGCTCGAAACGGACGGCTCGATTTACGTCACCGATCGTTACTCGACGCGCGTGCTGCGATTCGGGCCGGACGGGCGGCCCGATGCGGCCTTCTCCGCCGCGCAGTCGACGCCGCTGAAAATGGCGCTGGGCCTGGGCGCGCGGGGCGGGCGCATCTACGTCGCCGACACGGGCAACGACCGGATCGTGGTACTCGATCGCGCAGGCAAGCTGGTCGAGACGATCGGGCGGCCCGGCGCCGCGGACGGCGAGTTTCATCGCCCCGTCGACGTGGATGCGAGCGACGCCGGCGACGTGTATGTGCTCGACGCCGACAACGCGCGGGTTCAGGTGCGGCGGGCCGACGGCGCGTGGAGCGCGTGGGGCGCCTGGGGGCCGTATCCGGGGCTGTTCGCGCATCCGGGTGGCCTGGCGCTGGCCAGTGGGCGCGTCCACGTCGCCGACACGTGCAATCACCGCATCGAGATCTTCTCGGCAGACGGGCAATTCGAAACGGAGTGGGGGCAGCACGTGCTGCGGCCGCACGAAGGCGCGGGCAAGATTCACTACCCCGCGCGGATCGCGATTTCGCCGGACGGGCAGCGCGCCGCCGTGTGCGAGCCATTCGAAAACCGCGTGCAGGTGTTCGGCCCCGCGCCGGCCGGCTCGCCCGCTACGCAGCGGCAATTTGCGACCGAGGTGGGCGTCGTCGCGCACTTCGGCACGCAGATCGCGATTTCGCAGGACATGCTTGCGCTGACGGAACCGGATGCAAACATCGTCAAGCTGTTCGACCTGCGCGGGGCCGATCCGATCCTCGTGACACAGGTGGGCTCGTTCGGGCGCAAGCCGGGCGAGTTGATTTATCCGAGCGGCGTAGCGCTGTCGCCCGATGCGCAGCGGCTGTACGTGAGCGACCGCGGGAACGCGCGGGTGCAGGAATTCCGCATTTCGCGCGACGCGACGGGCGAGCCGGCGTATGACCCGCTGATGTGCAGCCTGATGCGCTCGGTGGACGTGCGCGCCGCGTCGCGCGAGGCTGGGCTGGCGGTTGCCGCGGAAGAGCCCGGGCCATTGGCGTGCGACGCGAGCGGCGACGTGCTATTCGCGGATCCGCGCAGCCGGGCGGTATTTCGGCTGGATGGCGCGCTGCGCATCACGCTGGCGGGGCGCGAGGCGGGCTGGGATCCGGCGGCGCTGGCGGTCGCGCCGGATGGGCGCGTGCTGGTGGCCGACTCGCTTGCGCCGCGCCTGCTCGCGCTCGATCGCGGCGGCGCGCCGCGCACGTTGCTGCGCTGGCCCGACGAGCGCGGCGGCGTCGCGCGGCTGGCGGGCCTGGCCGCGGCGGCCGACGGGACGATGCTGGCGTGCGACTACGGCAATCATCGCGTGCGCGTGGGTTCCGCGGATGGCGCGGCGGTGGCCGGCTGGGGCGGGCGCGGTTTGGGGCGGGGCGAGTTTTTCAAGCCGGCCGGCGTCGCATTCGATGCGAAGCGCAACCGCGTGTTCGTCGTGGATTACGGCAATCACCGGATGCAGGCGTTCAAGCCGACGGGGGAATTCCTGTTCGCGTTCGGCGCGGAGCTGTACGTGAGGCCGACGCGCTGAGTATTCCTCGTGTCTGAATCCACCGCCCGACATGCGTTACCGAAGGAGCCTTTCGACGAACGGATCGATGTCCGCGTTGTCGACAACGCCGTCGGCGTTCACGTCTCCGCCGCAGAGCCGGTCGCAGGCCGGGAATTGCGTCGCATATTCGCCCGAGTCGAGCAGCGCCAGGACGAAAGCGTCGATGTCGGCGTTGTCCACTACGCCGTCGCAATTCGCATCCGCGACCGGCTGACTGCCGCAATCGCGCGGGCAGGCGGGCAGCGCCAGCTCCGGCCGCAGAATCACCAGCGTCGCGGCGACGCGCTCGCGCTGTTGTGGCGAGAAACCGATGCGGCAGTATTTTCGCGAATACGACATCAGGTTGGAAACATCCGGCGCATAGAGCTCGTCGGAGCAATTGTCGCGCTGCGTGCCGTTGTACAAGCAATCCACCGTGACGTTCGCAGTGGTGAGCTGCGGGTCGGCCGGCGTGTCGCACATCTGATCGCCGGCGTCGGCGCAATTCGAGCCGTCGACGCATTCGACGCCCAGCGCCCGCTCGTGCGTGTGGTAGAGATTGAAGTAGTGGCCGATCTCGTGCGCTACTGTCGAGTGATTCGTGTCGGTCGCCGCGCAATTGTTGGCGACGGCGATGGCCTGCACGTCGCTGAAGGTGAACGCGGATATGCCGCACAGGCCGGAGCTTCCGATGCTCAGCCGCTCCGTGAAGTAGATGTTGATCGTCCCGTCGACGGGGTTGGTCGTGCGCAGCGCGTCGATCTCCGCGAGCGTGTCGATGTCGCTGAAGAAAGCGTCGCTGTCGATGTAGTGCGTCTCCGCCGGCTGGCAGAAGAGCAGCCCCGCGCTGGCGAACGCAGCGTCGCAGTCGATCAGCACCTGCGCCAGGCGCGCCTCGCTCAGCCCGCCCGTGCCGTCGCCGCGGCGCACGACGTGAAACGTCAACGGGACGACCCACGCCTGGCCCGCGATTCCGCCCGCGCGCTCGTACGCCCCGCTGTTGAGCAGCGCCCGCGCCGCCGCGACATCCCCCGCCTGCAGTCCGCTGCCGCACTCCTGCGCCGTCGCGGCTGCGCCGATCAGCAGCGCCAGCGGCGCCGCCAGAAAGCACTTCGAGATCATCCTTCCGCTCCGATGGGATGTGCGGCGGCCTGCGCTGGATCGCGCGCTGCAGAGCCCGGACCGCCGGAGGCAGATTGTATCGCAAAACCATCGCTGCGCCGGGAAGAGGAGCGGGGTGGGGGTGGACTTCCAGGGGCTGAAGCCCCTGGCAACCATCGCGCGCCCTGCGGGCGGCAAGCAGGCGCCCTGCGGAGGGCAAGCAGGCTCCGAGCGGCAAGCGGGCGCCTTGCGGGCGGCAAGCGGGCTCCCGCATGCGGAGCTACTGCGGACGCGGCGTGAACGACTACACTATCCGCCCGCGAGGCCGCGATGTCCTGCCCTGATCTCGAACAACTGGAGCAATTGGCCGCCGGCGCGCTCGAGCGCGACGCCGCCCAGCGCGCGCGATCGCACGTCGAGTCGTGCAGCGCCTGCGCCCAATCGATGGCCGAGATCCGCCGCCATCTCGAAGTGGAGGATCTCGTCCGGCGGCGTCCATCGGCCGCGACCGATGAGACGCGCCTGGGCGATTCTCAGGCGAGCGCGCCCGGCAACGACATCCGGGCGCTGGCGGGGCTCTTTCCGGGTTACGAGCTGCGCCGCGAGCTGAGCCGCGGCGGCCAGGGCGTGGTATATCAGGCCATGCAGCACTCGACGCGCCGCAAAGTCGCGATCAAAGTGCTGCGCGAGGGGCACTTCGCCGATCCGCGCGAGCGGGCCCGCTTCGAGCGCGAAGTTCAAATCCTCGGCCAGCTCAAGCACCCCAACATCGTCACGATCTATGACAGCGGCGTCGTCGGCGGGAACGCATACTACGTGATGGACTACATCGCCGGCCGGCCGCTCGACGAGCACGTTGCCGCGATGATGCCGCCCGCCGGCGGCACGCGCGGACAAGCGCCGGCCACGGAGGGGGCCGCCGAGCCGCGCTCGCAATCGCGCTTGATGGGGCCGCGCGAGCGCATCCGCGCGACCCTGTCGCTGATGGCGACGATCTGCGAAGCCGTCCACGCGGCCCACCTGCGCGGAATCATTCACCGCGATCTGAAACCGAGCAACATCCGCGTCGACTCGGACGGCGCACCGCACATTCTCGACTTTGGCCTGGCAAAAATCGCCGGCGCGGCGGAGGAGACGCACACGCCGGCGATGACGTTGACGGGGCAATTCATGGGCTCGCTGCCGTGGTCGAGCCCGGAGCAGGCCGAGGGCATTCCGAGCAAGATCGACGTGCGCACAGACGTCTACTCGCTCGGCGTCGTGCTCTATCAGCTTCTGACGGGCGTGTTTCCGTACGACGTGTCGGGCGGCATGCGCGACGCGCTCGATCGCATCCTGCACGCCGAGCCGCGCTCGCCGCGGGCGCTGACGCGCACGATCGACGCCGAGATCGAGACCATCGTGCTGAAGTGCCTGAGCAAGGATCGCGAGCGCCGCTATCAATCCGCCGGCGAGCTGGCCCGCGACCTGCGGCATTACCTGGCCGGCGAGCCGATCGAAGCGCGGCGCGACAGTCTGGGCTACCTCGTGGCGCGGCTTTTCCGCCGCCACCGGGCCGCCGCGGCGGCGGCGCTGCTCGCGACGGCCGGCCTCGCAGCGGCCACGATTGTTACCACCGCACTCTGGCAGCGCGCGGTGGAGGCCGAGCGCCTTCAGGGGCAGGAGCGCCGCAAGGCCGAAACCGCCCGCGACGCCGCGCGGGGCGAAGCGGCCAAGGCGACCGCGGTCAGCGAATTCCTCCAGGCGCTGCTGCGCTCGCCCGATCCGTGGGACAGCGGCCCGGACGTGACCATGCGCGAGATTCTGGACCGCGCCGCCGCCGGCGTGGAGAGCGGGCCGCCCGCGTCTCAGGAAGTCGAGGCGGCCATCCGGCACACGATCGGGCTGGCGTACCGCGGGTTGGGGATGTTCGACGCCGCCGAGCGGCAGCTTCGCGCGGCGCTTCAGCTTCGCAAGCGGCTGCTGGGGGCGGCGCATGTCGAGACGCTTCAGTCGATGAGTTCATTGGCGGCGACGCTGCGCGATCTCGGCCGGCCGGCGCAATCGGAGGAGCTGTGCCGCGAGCTGCTGGAGATCGAGTCCGCCGCGCCGGTCGATGATCCGCTGTTTCGCGCGTCGGTGCTGGATGTGCTGGCCCGCGCGCTTCAGGATCAGGGCCGTCTCGACGAGGCCGGCCGCCATTACCGCGCCGCGCTGACCGCGCGAAAGGCGCACGCCGACGTTCATCCCGAAGCGCTGCTCCTGTCTCAGAACAATCTCGCGACGCTGCTCTATCAGCAGGAGCAGTTCGACGAGGCCGCCAGACTCTTTCGAGAGACGCTGGAGCTGGCCGACACCATCCTGCGGCCCGACGCGCCGCAGCGCATCGACACGTTGGCGAATCTCGGCGGCGCGCTGGCCGCGCTCGGCCGCCCGCGCGAGGCGCTGCCGCTCTTGCGCGAAGCGGCCGAGCAGAACGCCCTGGCGCGCGGGGCCGAGCATCCCTCGACGCTCTCCGCTCGAATGTTCGTCGCGCGCACGCTGCTGGAGCTCGACGACCTGCGCGAGGCGGACGAGGTCGCGAGCGCCGCCCTCGCGGCGCAGCGCCGCCGGCTCGCGCCGGGTCATCCCGCCGCGCTCGCGACGGCGCACGTCCGCACGCGCGTCCTGCTGCGGCTCGCGCGGTTGGACGAGGCCGAGGCGCAGATCGCGCAAACGCAGCAAATGCAGTCTCAGGCCTCGGCGACGGACGTGCTGGTGTCGCTCCTGATCGACGAGGACCGGGCCGAGCTGCTTCGCGCGCGAGGGGCGAAGGCCGAGGCCGAATCCGCGCTGCGCGCGCTGCTCAAACGCCGGCGCGACGCGCTCGGCACGACGCACTCGCACACGCTCTTCACGCACTACCTGCTCGGGCGGCTCCTGCGCGAGAGCGAGCGGCTCGACGAGGCAGAGCAGCAGCTACGCGCGGCCGTCGAGGGCGGGCGCGAGCGGCTGGCCGACGGACATTGGCTGCTGGCGGCCTATCGCAGCGAACTCGGCACGTGCCTGACGCAGCGCGGCGCGGCCGACGAGGCGCGACAGCACCTGAGCGCGGCCGCGGACGCGCTGGCGGCCGCGCTGGGCGAGTCGCACCCGCTGACGCGCGAGGCGCGTGAGCGTCTGGCTGCGGCGGGCGGGGGCGAGTAGCGAAAGCCAACTTCCACACGTCCGAACCCGCGAACGGCGGATCGGCCGGCGCGGGCTGCGTGCTCGGCGCGCCGGCCGCGTCGGTGAGCAGAACCGTCGAGCGGATCAGGTCGCCGTGATAGTACTGCGCCGCCGGCGCGGAACTCGGCTGCGA
>CAZHIE010000113.1:8058-14035 GCA_964532435.1 uncultured Planctomycetales bacterium | reverse complement strand
TGGCGGTCCAGGGGCTGAAGCCCCTGGCAACTATCGTGCGCCCTGACGGGCGAAGTTCCCACGCCGGCGCGAGCGCGGTATCGTGCGCGCTCGCAATCGCGTCACTTTCGGCCGGCGGCGGAGTTTCGGCCGGTCAAGCGGAGGATTTCCGATGGCTCAGCGCACGCGCGGCAGTCAGCGCCGCATCACCCGTCGCAGTTTCGTTCAATCGGCCACGGCGCTGGCCGGCGGTTTGGGCGCCGGTTCCCTGCTCGGCTGCGCGAGTCCGGGCCCGGCGCGGCAATCGCCGCCCCCGGTCGAAGGCGCGCCGCCGCCGGTTCACGTGCTGGGCGGCGATCGCATTCGCGTGGGGCTGATCGGTTGCGGCGGGCGCGGGACGGGCGCGGCCACCGACTGCTCGAAGGCGGACGCGGGCGTCGTGATTACGGCGCTGGGAGACGTGTTTCAGGAACGCATCGACAAGTGCCGCGAGGGTCTGGCGCCGCTCGGCGCGCAATGCGCCGTGACCGACGACGCCTGTTTCACCGGGTTCGAGGCCCATCGGCAGGTGATCGCCAGCGGAGTCGA
The DNA here is from genome assembly GCA_964532435.1 of uncultured Planctomycetales bacterium. GTDB lineage: Bacteria > Planctomycetota > Phycisphaerae > UBA1845 > Fen-1342 > CAZHIE01. The sequence goes on along the minus strand of CAZHIE010000113.1, from coordinate 13,468 downwards.
CCTCGTCATCCTGGCGACGCCGCCGGCGTTTCGGCCGCCGATGCTGCGGGCCGCGGTCGAAGCGGGCTGCCACGTTTTCATGGAGAAGCCCGTCGGGGTGGACGGCTTCGGGATTCGCGAGGTCTTCGCCGCGCACGAGATCGCGGCGCAGAAGCGTCTGGGCGTCGTGGCGGGCACGCAGCGCCGCCACCAGACGCCCTACCTCGAATGCATCCGCCGCATTCATGAGGGCCAGATCGGCGAAGTCGTCGCCGGATATGCGTACTGGAACGGCGGCGAGCTGTGGATGAATCCGCGCAAGCCCGAGTGGTCGGACATGGAATGGCAGCTCCGCAACTGGCTCTATTTCACGTGGCTTTCCGGCGATCACATCGTCGAGCAGCACGTCCACAATCTCGACGTGATGAACTGGGTGCTGCGCGGCCACCCGCTCAAATGCTCCGGCATGGGCGGACGGCAGAAGCGCACCGACCCCGCCTTCGGCCACATCTTCGATCACTTCGCGCTGGAGTACGAGTACGAGGGCGGCGCGCGGGTCACCAGCTTCTGCCGGCAGCAGGACAACTGTCACAACAACGTCAGCGAGTTCGTCATCGGCACAAAGGGCCGCTCGAACTGCTGCACGCGCATCGACGCGGCGCAGGAATGGGACTGGGACGGCGAGTACCGCAACCCCTATGAGCAGGAGCACGTCGATCTGATCGCGAGCATCCGCGCCGGGCGGCCGCTCAACGAAGCGCGGCAGGTGGGGGAGTCGACGCTGACGGCGATCATGGGGCGCATGGCGGCGTACAGCGGCAAGGAAGTCACGTGGGAGCAGGCGCTGAATTCGGAGCATCGGCTGATGCCGGAGAAGCTCGAATTCGGGGCGCTGTCGGTGCCGCCGGTGGCGATTCCCGGCAAGACGGAGATCGAGCTGGCGTAGCGGCCCGCGCATTCGCTCCGCGCGTAGCGGCCCGCGCCCTCGCGCGGCCGTAGCGGCCCGCGCCCTCGCGCGGCCGTAGCGGCCCGCGCCCTCGCGCGGCCGGAACGGCGCACCTCGTTCAAACGGCCCCCGTCTGCGCGCAAGCGCCCGCCGTCCCGGCCGCAGCGAGCTAATCGTCTTCATCGACGCCGCCGCGCGCGTCCAATTTCAACCCGAGCGCTGCCAGGCCCAAGCCATGCGCGCCGGCGAAGTCGGCCGGGTAGCGCTCCTCGCCGCGCACCGAATGCCAGAGGACGCGATTGAGCGTGTCCTCGTCGGCCGCGTCGGGCTTGCGCAGATTCAGCCGCGCCGTAAGCTCGTACAGTTCGCGCTGGCGCGGCTGTGCGGCTGCCTTCTTTGGATTGAGCTCGTCGAGCGGCACGCGATTCGGCAGCGCGGTGAACGCCGCCAGATCCGGCGCGTCCACAAAGCACGCATCCATCAGCGGCGCGAGCGCGTAATTCTGGTTCGCCGCCGGCGCGCAGCCGAGGATGCGCTCCATCGTGTGAACCACCGACGCCTGGTTGTAGAAATTGCTGACCACCGCGCCGCGGCGCGTATACGGGCTGATCACGTGACAGAGCGAGCGATGCCCGTCGACGTGGTCCCACCCGTTCTGCGGATCGTCCTCGATCACAAAGACGCACGTCGTCGGCCAGAAGCGCGACTGGCTCACCGCCTCGACCACCCGCCCGAGCGCCAGGTCGTTGTCGGCCACGCAGGCGCGCGGCGTCGGCTCGCCCTCCGTTACGCCGCTCGTGTGGTTCTGCGGCAGGTACAGCACGATGAAGCCGGGCATGTCGCCGCTCTGCTCGAACGTCCGAAACTCCGCGAGGAATACGTCGGCGCGATGCTGGTCCGGAATGCTCATGTTCCAGCCGCACGAGTCGGGATGCGTGTAACGGCGCACGTTTTCCACGCCGATGCTGTGCGTGAAGCGGACCGCGCCGGCCTTCGCCTTCCAGTCCTCGTACACCGTCGCCCAGGTTTTCGGCTTGCCTTCCGGAACGACGATCTCCGTCTGGTCGAACTCGCCGTAGTTGCGGAACGAGCGCCCCGCCGCGAGCACGTGGTCCCAGACGAAGCCGCTCGACGAATACGTCAACGGATCGTCGCCAAACGTGTACGAACGATTGAAGCCGCCGAAGGCGCGCTCCAGATAGGGCGTCACGTTCCCCTCTGTGGCCCACGAATGCCCGTCGGCGCTCAAAACGCCGTTGCAGTAATAGTTGTCGAGCAACACGAACTGCTCGGCCAGCGCGTGCTGATTGGGCGTGATTTCGCGGCCGAACGTGCAGAGTTTCGGCTCGCCATTGCCCTTGCCCAGCGCGCCGAAAACCTGGTCGTACGTGCGGTTTTCCTTGATGACGTAGACGACGTGCTCGAAGACCGACGGATCGCCGGCCTGCGCCGGCACGGGGCGCGGCGCGACGGCCTGCGCCCGTTCGCTCCGCTCCCGCGCTTGCAGCATCTGCGGCACGCGCCCGTCGGCGAGCACCTGCGCCGTCATCGCGCGCATAGCGGCGGCATCGGGCATCTCGACGCGCTGCAACGACCCGCGGTGGCGATGCGTGTTGTACGCGCCGTCCGATTCGCGGACGTTGCGCGAGCCGATACCCTTCACATTCGCGACGAAAAGCATCCGCTCGCGCCATGCGATTGCGGCCGGAAACCAACCGGCCGGTATCCAGCCGCGAATCGTCGCGCGGCTCGCGTCGGCCTCCTCCAAGCCGACCAGCGCGATTGCGTTGTTCCCGCCGCAGGCGACCGCGAGCGTCCGTCCGTCGGGCGAAAGCTCCAGGCCACAGGGCATGCTGCCGAATGGCATCGTCGCGTCCGGCTTGACGGCGATTTGCGCGACGAGCGCGGCCTTCTCCGTGTCGATGACCGACACGCTGTCGCTGTTCGCGTTGGCGACGAACAGCCGCCGGCCGTCGGGCGAGAGCGCCAGATCCGACGCCGAAAGTCCCGTGTCGAGCTCCGCGCGCAGCGAGCCGGTCGCGAGATCGATGATGGACACGCCGCCGGTTGTCGCGATGCCGCGCGCGTCGATCGCCACCGGCGTGCCGGCCGACGTCGCGGTTGGCTCGCCCGGCCTCGGCCGCCGCCCGCCCGAGCACGAGACATACGCCGTCTTTCCATCCGGCGAAAGCGCCACGTCGAACGGGGCGATGCCGGTCTCGATCTGCCGCACGATCGTACCGCCGGCCAGGTCCACGACCGCAAGCGAGTTGTTCCGCGACAGGCAGACGAACGCGGTCGCCTCGTTGGGAGCGAGGGCGATGCCGCACGGAAACGAGAGGTCTTTCCCACTCGGTCCCGGCAGCTTGATCGTGCGCGACTTCGACGCCGTGCCGTCCGCGGCAAGTGCGAACTCGTGCAGCGAATCGTCGGCGCTGGTCGCGAACACGCGCGCGCCGTCGCGGGAAATCGCCAGCCCGATCGGCGAGCCGCCCTTGCCCGCGAACTTGAGTTCGGCGGTCACCGCCCACTTCGTCACGTCGACGACAACCAGCCCGCGATGGTCCTTGGCAATCAATCTAGCGCCGTCGGGCGAGAGCGCGATGTCGACAGGTCGGCCGTTCAGCTCGATCGTGTCGCCTGCAGGCCGCACCAGTTGCATCGTCGGCACGACGGTCGCGCCCGGGCCGGCCGGCCCAACCTGCGTGCGCGGCTGCGATGTCGCGGGCTGCGAATCCGCCGGCTGAGCCAACAGCGCGGCGGAAGTTACGAGAGCCAGGGCGGTCGCAACGATTCTCAGTGGAAACGCACACATGGCTACCGACTCCAACGCCCGAAACGGCGACTCCCACATCAAGCCTGCGGAGCGATCGGGCAGCGGGAAGCGTAACCGCGATTCGCGAAGAATCGAACGGCGTTCGATGTTGGCCGCGCCGGCGTAGAATGCCGCCGCCCCATTCTGGTTTGCCCGCAAGGGAGCTGCCATGTCGCTGTTGCTTCACATGTTCGCCGTCGGCGCGCTGCTGGCGTACTGTTTCGCTGACGGGCCCGCCGGCGGAGCGCCGGATGGAGCGCTTCGCGCAGCCGACCTGCGCTGTGAATATCTCGTCGATCCGGTTGCGATCGAGGAAATGCATCCGCGACTGAGTTGGGTCGTTGCGTCGTCCCGGCGGGCCGAACGCCAGACCGCCTATCGCATTCTCGTGGCCTCGTCGCCGGAGCGGCTCGCCCGCGACGAGGGCGATCTGTGGGATTCCCGCCGCGTCGAATCCGCGCAGACGGCGCAGGTTGTCTATGACGGCGCCGCGCTCGAAGCGCGACAGGAATGTCACTGGAAAGTCATGGTGTGGGACCGCGACGCGCGCCCGGGACCGTGGAGCGCCGCGGCGCGCTGGGAAATGGGCCTGGCGCCCGCGGACCAGAATGCATTGCCGAAGCGCACGGCGACGGATAGCGGTTGGGTCGCGAAGTGGATCGAAGCCGGCGCGACGCCGGCGGAATATCGCGTGCTCAGCGCCTCATACGAGACGTACGACGGCGGCGTGCGAAAAGACGTGACCGCGCGAGTCGCCGAGCTTCTGGCCGCGAACGCCGCTGCGCTCGTGCCGACGAACGAGCTGCTGGGCGGCGATCCGGCGCCGAACGTCCGCAAGCGCCTGATCGTCGAGTGCGAAATCCGCGGCACGCGGCTGCGGGTCGAAGCCGCCGAGAACGCGCGGCTCGCGCTGCCGCCGCGGCAGATTCCGCTGCTCCGCAAATCCTTTACGCTGGCGCGCCCCGTGCGCAAGGCGCGGCTCTACGCGACCGCGCTGGGGGCTTACGAGCTGCGCCTCAACGGCCAGCGCGTCGGCGACCAGCATCTCGCCCCCGGCTGGACCGACTACAACCGGCGCGTGCGATACCAGGCCTACGACGTGACACAGCAGCTCGCCGCCGGCGCCAATGTGCTCGCGGCGACGGTCGCGCCGGGCTGGTACAGCGGGCACGCCGGCCTGTTCAACGCGGTCGAGTTCTATGGCAAGACTCCCGCGCTGCGGGCGGAGCTCGAAGTCACGTACGACGACGGAACGACCGAGCGCGTGATCACCGACGATTCCTGGCGCGTGCATGCCGGGCCGCTGCTCGGCGCCGATCTGCTCAAGGGCGAAATCTACGATGCGCGGGCCGAGCTGGCCGGCTGGGACGCGCCGGGTTTCGACGATGGCGCCTGGCGCGCCGCTTCCACGCGGGAGGAGACGCGCGCGATCGAGCCCGATGTAAGTCAACCCGTACGAATCGTCCGCGAAATCCCGGCAAAATCCGTCTCCGAACCGGTGCCCGGCCGCTGGACGTTCGACCTGGGGCAGAACATGGTCGGCGTGGCGCGGCTGCGCATCGCCGCGCCGGCCGGCACGGTCGTCACGCTGCGACACGCGGAGATGCTGAGCCCGGACGGCACGATCTACACCGCCAACCTGCGCGGCGCGGACGCGACGGACACATACA
>CAZHIE010000113.1:2248-7958 GCA_964532435.1 uncultured Planctomycetales bacterium | reverse complement strand
GACGGCACGATCTACACCGCCAACCTGCGCGGCGCGGACGCGACGGACACATACATCTGCCGCGGCGGCGCGACCGAGACCTGGCAGCCGCGCTTCACGTTCCACGGCTTTCGATACGTCGAGCTGACGGGCGCGCCGGCGCGGCCGCCGATCGAAGCGATCACCGGCATCGTGCTCGCGTCCGATCTGCCGAGCGCCGGCGAATTCGAGTGCTCCGACGCGCGCGTCAACCAGCTTCAATCCAACATCGTGTGGGGCCTGCGCGGCAATTATCTCAGCATCCCCACCGATTGCCCGCAGCGCGACGAGCGCATGGGATGGATGGCCGACGCGCAGGTCTTTCTGCCCACCGCGACGTACAACGCCGACGTCTCGGCGTTCATGACCAAGTGGATGACGGACGTAACCGACGCGCAACGCGAGGATGGCGCGCATTCCGACGTCGCGCCCGCGATGAAGGGGCTCAGCTACGGCACGCCCGCGTGGGCGGACGCGGGCGTCATCGTGCCGTGGACGATCTATCGCGCCTACGGCGACAGGCGCATCCTCGAGCGCAACGCGCAATCGATGATCGCGTGGGTCGAATGGTGCCGAGCGAACAGCACCGCTCTCATCCGCGACAAGGCGCGCGGCAACGACTATGGCGACTGGCTCTCCATCGAGGCCGACACGCCCAAGGATCTGCTCGGCACGGCGTATTTCGCGCATGCGACCGATCTGCTGGCGCGGACGCTGCGCGTGCTGGGTCGCGACGCCGACGCCGAGCGCTATGAGCAGCTCTTCGCGCAGATTCGCGACGCATTCGGCAAGCACTTTGTCGGCGACGACGCGCGCATGATGGGCGACACGCAGTGCGCGTACGTCCTCGCGCTGCGCTTCGGCCTGCTGCCGGACACTCAGCGCGGCCGGGCGCTCGACCGGCTATGCAACGACATCGCCGCGAAGGGCGGACACCTGTCCACCGGCTTCGTCGGCGTCGGCCACCTCTTGCCCGTGCTCGCCGATGGCGGGCGAAGCGACGTCGCGTATCGGCTGCTGATGCAGGACACGTTCCCTTCGTGGCTCTTTTCCGTAAGGCACGGCGCGACGACGATCTGGGAGCGCTGGAACGGCTGGACGCCCGAAACCGGCGTCCACCCCGACGCCGGGATGAATTCGTTCAATCACTACGCGCTCGGCTCGTGCGGAGAGTGGCTGTTCGAAGGCGTGGCCGGCATTCGGCAGGATGAGTCCAGCGCGGGGTTCGAGCGCCTCGTCATCCGTCCGCGGCCGCACGCTTCGCTCTCATGGGCGCGGGCGGCGTATCGATCGATCCGCGGGACGATTCGCAGCGCGTGGAAAGTGGACGGCGCGGAGTTCTCGCTCGACGTGGAAATTCCCGCGAACATGGTCGCGCTGGTCTACGTCCCCAGCGCGCGGGGCGAGGACGTGCGCGAGTCGGGCCGATCGCTGGAAGCGGCCGAAGGCGTGCGGTTCATCCGGCAGGAGCAGGGCGCGACGGTGTTGGAGGCAGGCTCGGGAACGTACATGTTCACCGCGCCGCATGGCAAGGGCCCATAGGCGGCCCGCAAGGCATGGGGAGCGTGCGCACATGCTCGCATTTGCGCGAGCATGGCGCCCGGTCCCGCATTCGGTGCGGTGCGCCGGCCGTTACGGCTCCACCCAGAGGCACAGGCAGATGGCGTTGCCTTCGTACGATTTGTCCGTGTAGTCGCCGTTGGCGTGGCAGCGGATCGTGATCTCCAGATCTCCCCACGGCTCGCCGGTCGGGGCGCTGAACGAACCCGACGTTGCATTGGCGGGCGCATAGGCAAGGTGGCGCCAATCGCAGTCGCCGCTGTGGCGATAGAGGATCTCGAAACCAAGCTCGTCGGATGAGTTGTCCACCCACCACGCGTTGAACCGGCCGTAGGCGATCCGGCTGACGCAATCCGCCTGCAACTCGCTGGGCGGCGCGAGGCTGTACGTGCGCAGGATGTTGCTGTCCGGCGAAATCTGCGTCAGGCCGCTCGACAGGCGCCGGAACGCCCGCACGCGGATGTCGAATGCGCCGTAGGCGTTGACAGTGATTATCGCGCTCGTCGCGTTGGCCGGCAGGGTGCGCCCGAGCACCCACGTGGTCGTGCCGACGCGGCGATACTCGACGTAGTAGCCGGATTCGATGGCCGAGTTGTCGCGCCACTCCATTCGCACGGCGCGGCCGTGGGCGGTGGTCCACCACAACGTCGGCGCATTGGGCTGGAACTCCGGCGGCGGAGTCAGGATCTGGCCCGGCGCGGCGGACGCGCCGCAGAGGATGAACGCGGACGCCATGGATCCGATCAGTGCCTTACGAACCAGGATGCAATTGTGCTTCACGGTCGCTCTCTCTTTGTTCGGAACGGGCGCGCGATCCGCTCGCGCCGCGGCGAATTGCCGGGCTGTCCGAGGGGCGAGACGCTCCGGGAGAGAGAGTGAAGGCCGCGCGCAGTGCTCACGCAGGCGATCGCGACTTCGGGGCGGGTCAAAGGACGGGGAGCGGAACTCGCATTCCGCTGCAAAAATGGACCGCAGCCGCCCTCGGCTGCATTTCCTTCTGGAATGGCGCGGTGTTTTCGAGCCTCGCGAGGGTTTTGCGACGGACTCCTAGGCCGATTCCTTGCGCAGGCGCATCGCGGCGAACAGGTCCACCTCGCCGCGCACGACTTCCGGAGTGACGGTGTACGCTCCGCCCGCCTTCAGCTCGGGCAGCTCGTACATGTACTCCATCATGAATTCCTCGACGACGGCGCGCAGCGCCCGTGCGCCGGTGTCGCGTTCCAGCGCGCGGCGGGCGATCTCGTGCAGCGCGTCGGGCGCGAATTCCAGCTTGGCGTTTTCCATCTCGAACAGCCGCTGGAACTGCCGCACGATCGCGTTTCGCGGTTCCGTCAGGATCTTCACGAGCGAATCCTGCTCCAGCGGGCGCAGCGGACACAGCACCGGCAGGCGGCCGACGAATTCGGGAATCATGCCGAACTCGATCAGGTCGTCCGGCGTCACCTGCTCCAGCAGCCGGCCGACGCCCCGCAGGTCGTCCGTTTCGCGCGGCTCGAAGTCGAAGCCGATCTTCTTGTGCCCGAGGCGCTTGTTGATGATCTTGTCGAGCCCGACGAACGTGCCGCCGCAGATGAACAGCACATTGCTCGTGTCCATCTGGATGTATTGCTGCTCGGGGTGCTTGCGGCCGCCCTGGGGCGGGATGTTGCTGACCGTTCCTTCGAGCATTTTGAGCAGCGCCTGCTGCACGCCCTCGCCCGAAACATCGCGCGTGATGCTGACGTTGTTCCAGGTCTTGCCGATCTTGTCGATTTCGTCGATGTAAATGATGCCGCGCTGGGCCGCTTCGAGGTCGTAGTCGGCGTTTTGAAGAAGGCGCAGGAGGATGTTTTCGACGTCTTCGCCGACGTAGCCGGCCTCGGTCAAGGTGGTCGCGTCGCCGATGGCGAACGGCACTTTCAGGAAGCGCGCCAGCGAGCGCGCCAGCAGCGTCTTGCCGCAGCCGGTCGGCCCGGCCAGAAGGATGTTGCTCTTGTCGATTTCGACGTCGTTTTCGTCCATCGCGTCGGCGTGCGCAAGGCGCTTGTAATGATTATGCACGGCGACGGAGAGCGCTCGCTTGGCCGTGTCCTGGCCGACGACGTACTGATCGAGGAACTCGAAGATTTCGCGCGGGCGGGGGATGCTCTTGAGCGTGGTCTTGGCGCGGACGTTGCGCTTCTTCTCGTCGCGCACCAGGTTGTGGCACAACTCGATGCAGCTTGCGCAAATGAAGATGTCGTTGGCGCCTTCGACCATCGGGCCGGCGTCGCGATGCCCCTTGCCGCAGAAGCTGCACACGTTCGGCCGGCGACCGCGGCCCGTACCGGACCCTCGACTGGTGCTCATCCGTGTTCCTCTGCACTCGCCGAAGCGCGGCGAGGCGGCAGATTCCTTCGACGAATTCCTGACCGCGACCTGAGACTATTCTAGCTGGCTGACCGCGCGGTTCAAAGCGAAGTGTGGACCGGAAAAGAGGTTGCAGGGGCGTGCGCACGCGGGCGCCGCGCGAATCACAATGGGGATTGAAGGTTGTCCGGCGCGTCGGGGAGGTTGGGCGTAGCGGATTTGTCCGGCCCCCGCGCGCGGGCGTCCCCGTGCGTGCCCAGGATCGCCGCCCGCATCGCGAGAAACTCGCGCTCGTCGATCTGGCCGCGCGCTTTCATCTCGCGCAGATCCTGCAGCGTGAACGCCTCCGCCGGCGCATCGCGCTTCGCCCAGCGGCGCAGAGCCAGTGCGGCGAAGATCCCGCTGACGGCCACCGCCGCCGCCAGCGCGATCAGCAGCGCGACGTTCAAAAGGTCGCCGGGTTTCGCATCCGCCAGCAGAACGGTCACGCGCGCGATCCCAGGAATGAAGCGAGCCGCGAGCAGAGGGCCCGCGGCTCGGAAAACGTCACCATCTCACGCCATCGAAGCGATCGTTCGCCGTCAGCGGCTGCTGGCCGCTTCGGCCTCGACCAGCCATCCGCCCAAGCGCTGATGCACGAGCAGCGTGTTGCGAACGACCAGCATGTTGCGGAACGGCTGAATCGTGCCCGTGCCGGCGTTGGCCGCCCAACTATCCGGCTCGATCGTGCCGGTGATCAGGTCGATCAGCTCCTGCATTCCGGCCTGGCGGCCGTTGTTGTTCTCGTTCTGGCCGTATTCGTCGTTCTGCCCGCCGCTGTTGCCGAACAGGCCGCCGCCGCCACCGCCGCCGCCGGAGCCGCCCTGCCCCTGCTGCTGGAGCGCTTGTCCGGGGTCGAGCCGGCTTTCGCCGTCGAAGCGGGGGACTTCGACCATCAGGTCGCTGACGTCGTAGACCTTGACCACCATTTCCTTGGCGAGGTCTTCCTCGGTCGAGAAGATGATGAGATTGCCGGCCGCGCGGTAGGCGAGCTTGACGTCGGTGCCGCCGGCCTCGTTCATGATCATCCACATGACCTGCGAGAGGCGGAGGTTCTTGACCTTGAGCGTGATGGCCTTGTCGCGCTCGATGCCGTTGTCTTCGAGGATCTGCCAGCGGACCTGGACGTTCGCCTGCGTGAAGTCCTGGACCCATTCCATGACCGATTCGAACGGCTGATCCTGGAAGACGACTTCCGGGATGCGCATGTTGAGCATGCGCAGCGTACTGTCGCCGCGCGGGGTCGGCGCAAGCTGACGGGGATTCGCGGTCTGCGCGTACGCAAGGACGCCGGCCGCACACACACACCCGATCAACGCGAGAGACCGGATCATCGCAAGACTCCTTCGAATCCACAGCCGCCCGCCGCGTTCCCACGCCGGGACCGCGGTGCGCATGAATAGTCTATCACTATTTCGGACATTTGGCAGTGTCGCGGAACCGTCAATTTTATGCCGACGGGCCGCCGCAGACGCCGTACCGCCACCGGCTGCTCGGTCTCCGCGGCCAACCGCCGGAGATGCATTGATGTTACGTCTCGCGTACCAATGGGTTAGGTTGCGCCGCGGCGGTCGTTTGTGCGGTCTCGCATCTCGGAGCGAGCCAGACTTGTGTGGTCGCCCGGGATGGCCGCATCATGCGAGACGTGAGCGTCGCGCCCGCCCGCGGCGGGCAAATGGACGAGCCAGACGCCGGCGCCACACGCGTTGCGATGCGATCCGCGTACGTGACTATGCTGGTGCATTGCCGCAAAAAACCGCAACGA
>CAZHIE010000113.1:0-2148 GCA_964532435.1 uncultured Planctomycetales bacterium | reverse complement strand
TTTCGCACCGGCGGGACGCCGATGCTCCCCAGCGTCAGGGCCACGGTAGTTCTGAGGCACTACACTAGGCTGACAATGATGAATGCTCGTACGATCGGACGCGCAGCGCTCCTGTTCCTGACGATTCTCGGCGTCATCGCGGTCTCGTCGGCATACGCGGCCGAGCCGCTCGAACTCGTGCCGTCCGAGACGCTTCTCTGCTGGTACGGACGGCCCGCGTCGCAGATGGGCGGCGAAGAAACGGCCGGCGCGCTGAGCACGCTGCTGGATGTCGGGACGCGCCTGGCTGCCCAGCCGCTGAAGCCCCGCACCCGACTGTGGCTGCGCGTGGCCGAGAGCGTTCCGGTGCTGGCGCGCTATCCGCACGTTCTGGCGCTTATCGACGCGAAAGCCAAGCCGACGCAGCGCGGCGACAGCATCGAAGGCGAGGACATCCGCTTCGCCCTGATTCTGCGGACCGGCGCCGATGCCGAGCCGATCCTGCGGATCGTGCAGAAGATCGTGAATGAGCAGACGACGTCGAACGAGGCCGTATTGTCGCGGCGCGAGGCACACGGCCGGGCGTATCAGGAGCTGCGTGACGCACGGCTGCCGGATTGGTGCCGCCTGGCGTGGGGGCCGATCGACGATTGCTATGTCCTGACCGTCGGCGACGGCGTCTGGCCGCAGATCGCCGGCGTCGCGGCGCAGCGCGATTCGTCGCTGGCGGCGGATGCGTGGTTGCAGAAGGCGCGCGGTCCGCACGGCGGCGAGGCGATGATCGAGGTGTATGCGTGCGCGGCCGAGATCCGCCGGCGGCTCGACCCGCTGACCTCGGGCAAGGCGAGTGCGTTTTTCGCGGCGTGGGAGGCGGAGCGCGTCGACGTCGGCTACTGGTCGCTGGGATTGCGCGGGCCGGCGCTGTTCTGCGAGGCCGACTATCGCATGGGCGGCAAGACGATTCACCGCGTCTACGCGGATTCGGCGGCGCGCGATCCGCGGCTGCTCGACGCGGTGACGCCGGGGTCGCATTACGCGGTGTACGAACTGCCGCTGGAGCGCTTCGTGCCGCGGCTCGTGCGCGGGGCGCTGGCGGTGCGGTCGGCCGATACGCGGCGGCAGATCGAGGAGCTTTGGCAGCGTTTGCAGACGGAGCGACAGTTCGACGCGCAGCGCGACATATTGGCGAATCTGGGAGAGCACGTCGTTCTGCTCAACGATCCGCCGCATCCGCTGCGCGTGCCGTTCGCCGTAACCGCATTGATCGAAATTCGGCGCAACCCGGACCGCGTTCGGGAGGGGATCGATCGGCTCAGCGACGCCTGGCGGGCGCTGCTCGAATCCGCGGATGAGCCGGGCTGGTTCACGGTCGAGCGGGCCGGCGACGGCATCTGGTATCTGCAACTCGGGCCGGCGGCGACGCTGGCCTGGACGACGACGGAACGATACATCGTGTCGAGCTGGTCTCCCGGCGCGCTGCGCGAGTATCTGTCGAAGGTGAATGGCAAAGCGGGCTTACGGCGCTGAAGCGCACGAATCCGCGGGACGGCCGCTGCGGCGCGGGCCGATAGCGCAGCGCCGCGTCTTGCGAAGAGGAAACATGAACGACGCAGCCACCATCACGGTCGCCGACGCGGCGAAGCATCGCCGGCTGGCGATCGGCGTCGTCGTGACGGTCGGCGCGCTGCTGGCGACGAGCCTGATCGCGTACTCCTATGCGAATCGCTGGCCGAAGCGCTTTGCCGAGGTTGTTCCGGGGCGGCTGTACCGCAGCGGCGAGGTGACGCCGGCGCAGCTCGAGCGGCTTTCGGCCGCGTACGGCATCCGGCGCGTGGTCTCGCTGCTGAACCCGGACGTGTCCGAGAGCGTCGCGGAGAGGCGCGCGGCCGAACAGCTTGGGATGCGCTGGGAGAATGTTCCGCTGCGCGGGAACGGCGCGAGTTCGCCGGCGGATCGGGCGCGAATCCTGTCGCTCTTGCGCGATGAATCGGCTGGTCCGACGCTGGTGCATTGCGCGGCGGGGTCGAATCGTACGGGACTGGCGATCGGGCTGTATCGGATCGAGGTCGAGGGGTGGACGTACGAGCGGGCGCTGGCGGAGCTGCGCCAGTACGACTTTGAGGATGGGGCGGATCACGAGAACCTGCGCGCCGCGCTGCGCGAGGCGGC
>CAZHIE010000112.1:0-14046 GCA_964532435.1 uncultured Planctomycetales bacterium | reverse complement strand
GCGCGACAGCGCGCAGCGACGAAGCGTAATCGCCGGGTCGAAGCGTGGCCACAATGGACTCTCAGATTGCGGACGCGCGACGTACACGAATCCGTTTGCGTCCGGCCACAGAGCTTGTCACGCGTTTAATCCCTCACGCGCGGAGACTCAGAGCACGCCGAGGAATACAACCATGTTGCGCAAGAGCCGAGGCGATGGTCGCGTATGTCCGAACGAGCCCCGCAGGGGCGACATTCGTTAGCCGGACGCGTGAGCGTCCGGATCGGACCGCGTGAGCGCACAAACCGCGGTCGTGTACGTCCGAACGAGCCCCGCAGGGGCGACATTCGTTAGCCGGACGCGTGAGCGTCCGGATCGGACCGCCGTCGCGCAGATTCCAACGAGCCCCGCAGGGGCGGCATTTGTCAATTCGCGGCTCGAAACCTCCGCCGTCTCGCATCGGCGTTACATCCCGATGTCGCCCCTGCGGGGCTTCAACGAATTGGGGCGCGGCGGACCGGTCCGGACGCTTACGCGTCCGGCTAACGAATGTCGCGGCTTCGCGGCTCCAAATGCACACCACTTTGCGGCTGAAAACGCACCAACGTGCGCCACTAGCCGCTCCGCGTGGCCCGCGCCTCCGCGCGAAACTCCCCCTCCGCATGCTCCGCGCCTCCGCACGAATCTCCCCTTTCGCGTGCCCCGCACCTCTGCGTAACACTCCCCCCTCCGCGCTCTCAATTCCCGCCCTCTCTCGCGTCCTCAGCGCCGCGGGCCGAAAAACTTCTCGATCGTCGCCCGCGCCGGCGCCGGCGTGATCAGCGAAACCACCACCAGCGCCCCCGCCGCCGCCAGCACCATCGGCAGCGCCGGCACAACGCCCCAAACCTCCGGCTCCATCCGCGACGCAAATCCGTGCGCCAGCCCCGCGCGCACATACAGCCACACGCCCGTGCCAATCCCCGCCACGATCGAAGCGTACGCCCCCCACTTCGTCACGCGCCGCCAATACAACGCCGCAAACACCAGCGGAAACAGCGCCGAGAATCCGCTGAAACACCAGATCGCCAGCCCGAAAATCGGCTTGCTCTGCCGCAGCGCCAGCGTAATCAGCCAGCTCGCCAGCACCACCAGAATCACAAAAACCCGCCCCGTCAGCAGCCGCTGCCGATCCGACATGCGATCGTGCCGGGCATAGTGATCCACGACATCATGCGTGAACATCGAGCCGAGGCTGAGAAACTGCGCATCCATCCCGCCCAATATCGCCGCCAGCACCCCCGCCGCCAGCAATCCGCTCAGCAACGGATTCGCCAGCGCCTTGACCATCAGCCCGAGCACCAGATTCGGGTTCGCGTTCGCCATCTCCGGCGTCCACGGAATCACCGGCTTGCCGCCGATGATCGCAGCCGTCGCCCAAACGCCGATCGCAATGCACGGCGCCCAGATCAGCATGACCAGAATCGGATGCAGCGTCACGGTCAGCCGAAACGACTTGGCCGAACGCGCCGTCAGCCAGAGCTGGAACAGGTGCGGGAACATCGCGACGCTCAGCGGAATCATCCCGTAACTGAGAAACTCCAGCTCCGTCATCTCCTTCGGCGCGTGCGGGCGCAACGGCGTCGCGCCGGCCGGCCGCGACGCGGGCGCCGCGCCGATCTCCCCCCGGCCGGCCGCGGTCGGCGCGCTCGCCGGCGCGGCGGCCGCGCTCGACGCCGGCTGCGTCGCCGCGCGCCAGACCGCCATCTTCTCGGCATAATTGCGGCGCTGCTCGTCCGTCACCGAGCGCGTCAGTTTGCCGGGGTTGTACTCCTGCACCATGCGCGTCGCCTCGGCCGCCCCGCCCAGTTGCTCTGCGACCGCGCCGAACGTCACAACGCCGACGACCAGAAAAATGATCGTCTGAAGCGCGTTGGCCCAGGCCGTCGCGCGTGCTCCGCCCAGCGAGACATAGAGCCAGACCACGCCGGTGCTCAGCAGCGTGCCCAGCCAGAACGGCACCGCCCCGTTCGTCACGTCCGAAGCGGGGAACAGCTTGGGAAACGCGCCGGCCGTCGCGGCCGAAATCATGTTCCCCGACCCGATGATCCCGATGATGATGTACGGCATCTGCAGCAGCACGAGTATGGGAATCAGCAGCACGCCGATGTTGCTGCTCTCGAAGCGCTCGCGGAAGAACTGCACCTGCGTCTGATACCCGTAGCGCTTGCCGAGTCCCCACAGCTTGATGCCGATGAGAAAGAAGCATCCCGCGTGGACGATGCCCGACCACGACGCCATCTTTCCATAGACGCCGATGCCGCTGGCCCACGCTTCGCCGCTGCTGCCCTGAATCGCAAACGCGGTCATCGTCGTGCCGAACACGCTGAGCACGAGCAGCACCGGCCCGACGCCGCGCGACGCGACGAAGTAATCCACGGCCGTGCCCTTGAACACGCGATTGCTCGCCAGGCCCAGCGCGATCAGCGCTGCGAGATACGCGACGATGATCCACAGTTGCGTCATGCCGGGAGGAAGATCGGCGAGCAGCATCGCGAGAATTCCCGAGGGTTCAGGGTGATTCGTGAAGGGGCAACGTTTGGCGGCTACTCGCCGCGGCCGCGATTCGCGCGCGACGATCCGCCGCGCTCAGCGCCGTGCGCGAGCGGCGCCTCGTCTTCCAGATTCCGCGGCCAGCAGTACACGCACGCGAGCCCCCACAGAACGCTGGCCGCCACCGACACGCCGCAGTGATACGCGAGACTGATCGGCAGAAAGCCGAAGACGAGCGTCTTGTCGTCGGCGCGCCACCAGAAGTCCTGGTGCAGGATGGTCAGAAGGATGATCGCGACGGCGACGACGTACCGCATCGTGCTGGCCCTCAAATTCGCGCACCGGACCCTACCGCGCCCGAAGCGCGCATCCTACCGCGCTCGCCGATCCTTGCATGTGCTCGAATTCCTGGGGCGCCGGGCTTCTGGCAGGCCGACCCCTTCTGGGGGGGGGGGGGCCGGCATTCTGGGGGGGCGGCCTCCGGCCGGTCTCTTCCCTCAGAACCCCCCCGGCCCGCACTCCCCGCGACTTCGCATCTGGCCCGGTCACGCGCGCTCGTCAACCATCGATGTCCGCGCAAACGGCGTACTCACGCCCCAGACCGTAGTGCTGTCGAAACACGGCGTCCACCGCGAGCGCCAGTTCCCGCGGCGTGGCATCGCGGACGTATACGAGGCATTTCTGCGGCGCGCCCGTTCGACCCGCCAACTCGCGTTCTCCCGCCGAGCGCAGCAGCGATGCGATATCAACCGTCTCTTGGCACGTATTTACACAGTCGACCGTCGTCTCTACGACAAGCTTCCCTCGCGGCCCGCGCGCCTCGAACGTCACCCAGCCCTCACCCTCGTGCCGCGTCCGGAGTTGTGCAATCGCGTCTTCCATCATCGCGATCGGCGTCGCATAGTCGCTGGACCGGAACCGCGCCGCGGCGCCGCCGTCGAACATCGCAAGCAGTCCACGCAGCAACGATCGCAATCCCAATGTCGATCTCCGTGAGCGGAATTCCAGACGCGCCACGCCGCGCGAGCCGCGCGCCGCTACCGCGCCTCCAGCCGGATCGACTCCGGCAGCTCGCACATCGTGCCCATCGGCCCGAACAACTCATGCACCTCCGGCTGGAACACGTCGCCGATCAGAACCCGCGTCACGCTGTCCTTGCACTCGGGATGCGCCCGCACAAACTTCCCGAACGAGAAACCCGGCGAATAGAACGCATAGACCATCTTGCGAATGGCCTGCACCCCGTCGTAAAAGCCGTCCCCCCACGCCCCCAGCCGCGCGGCCGAGCAGTCGCCCGCCGTCAGTGCGGCGTGGATCGCGTCGGCCGCCAGCTCGCCGCTCTTGAGCGCCAGCAGCACCCCGGACGAGTACATCGGGTCGAGGAACGTGAACGCGTCGCCGATCAGCACCCAGCCGTCGCCGGCGCAAACGCGCGCGTTGTACGAAAAATCATTGAGCACGTGAACCGGCGAAGAGCGCGTCGCCGGCTTCAGCCGCGGCATCACCGCCGGGCAGCGCTCGATCTCCTCATTGAGAATCTGCTCCGGCGTTCCGCGCCCCTTGATCAGATACTCGATGTCGGCCACCACGCCGACCGACACGACGTCGTCCGGCAGCGGGATGTACCAGAACCAGCCCCGCGCCCCCTGCACCGCCAGAACCAGCGTCGCGCCCTCGTCGCGCTCGCCCGGGTCGCGCAGCGCCCCCTTGTAGTGCGCGAAGACGGCCGCCTTGCGCAGCTCCGGATCGGGCTGGCGGATGTTGAAGCGGCGCGAAAGCATCGCGCTCATGCCCGTCGCGTCGACGACCACGCGCGCGGGGATCGGCAACTGC
Source organism: uncultured Planctomycetales bacterium (assembly GCA_964532435.1). GTDB lineage: Bacteria > Planctomycetota > Phycisphaerae > UBA1845 > Fen-1342 > CAZHIE01. Next base: position 9,702 of record CAZHIE010000112.1, on the reverse strand, counting down.
TCGCCGTCGCGCTCCACGATCACGCCAGTGACGCGCGGCAATCCGCCATCCTCGGCCGGCTCCAGCAGCACGTCGAGCACCGACGCCGGCTGCCACACCTCCGCGCCGCGCTCGACCGCGTTCTGCAGCATCAGCTTGTCGAACTCGCTCCGCAGCACCTGCCACGTCTGCGAGCATTCGTGCGGGTTGCGCTCGTCGAAGTAAAATGGCGCAGACTCGCGCCCTTCGGCATTCGCGAATTTCACGCTGAACTTGCGCACGAATTTGCTCTGGCGCAGTTTGTCGAGCATGCCGATGCGCTGAAACACCCAGTACGTCTCGGGCATCAGCGATTCGCCGATGTGAAATCGCGGATAATTCGAGCGCTCGACTACCAGAACGCGGCGGCCATGCTGCGCCAGCACCGCGGCGCACGTCGCGCCGGCCGGCCCGCCGCCGATGATCGCCACGTCATAGTCATGTCCCGGATTCAACGCATCCTTCGCGGCCGTCTGCGTCATCGTGCAGGTTTCCTTTCAGCCGGCGCCAGACAACTCCGCGCCGCACGGCACAACCTCCAGCAGCCGAATCGCCGCGGCGCCGTCGCAGCGGATCACGCCCACGCGGCCATAGGCGCCGCGCACTTCGGCATCCCGGAACCAGCCGATCGCGGGCGACTCGCCTGCAAATCGGAAATACCAGCGCGGCTCGACCTGCCGCAGCGGCACGTGCCGGATCAGCAGCTCGCCCAGCGGCCGGCGCTGCGCCAGCACGCCCTCCGCAACTTCCGGCGGCAGCAACGCGAAATCGACCCACATGACGCCCAGCTCGACGACGCTGCGCGAATGCTTCGTGACGAGCCGGATCATGCGCGAATACGTCGTCTCCGTCGGCCGCGCCGCGCGCAGCACCTCCAGCTCGACGGCCTCGCCGTAAAAGTCCGCCAGCGTGGTCGTCATGTGCTCGTGATGCACCAACTGCTCGCGGCACGGCGGCGGAATCTGCTCCGCCGAGACGAGCGCGGGCAGCGGGTCGAGCAGCGCGGCCGCCTCGTGCCCCAGCGCCGCGCAGACCCAGCGCAGCTCATCCAGCGCCTCCGCGGCGCGACGCGACGCGCTCATGTATACCGCACCCCGCGAAATTCCGGCTCGAAGAATCGCGGCAGCAATCCGTCCACGCGCAACAGCCCGGCGCGCGTCAGCACAATTTCCTCTGCCCCGATCTGCGCCATCCGCTCGTCGGCCAGCGCGCCCCACACGTCCGCAAAAAGCGTCTCGATCCGCTCGCCGAATTTCTCCTGAAAATACCGCGGAGAAACGTGGCCCAGCTTGAGCTGGAGAATCAGCTCGCGGATCAGCCGTTGGCGCGGCGTGGTCGGCAGCGCGCGGGCCAGCGGCAGTCGCCCGCCGCGCAGCGCCTCGACATACTCCTCCCACTTGTCGAAATTCTGGTAGTGAACGCCGCCGACGTGAGAAAACGACGCCACCCCCGTGCCCACCAGGTCCGCCCCGTGCCAGAGCGAATCCCGGTACACGAACGGCTGCTTGCGCTCGCGCAGCACAAGCGTGTAGCCGCTGGAAACCTCGTAGCCCGCCGCCTCGAACTGCCCGAAGGCGTAGTCCACCCACCGACGCTTCGTCGCCCAGTCGGCCACCGGCGAAACGCCCGACGCGCGCATCTCGCGCGTAAACACCGTGTTGTATGGCAGCTCCATCTGGTAGATCGTCAGGCTGTCCGGCCGCAGCGCCAGCGTGCGCTCGACCGTCGCGCGCCACTTGTCGTCGGTCTCGCCCACCATGCCGGCGATCAGATCCACGTTGATCTGTGCGAAGCCGATCTCGCGCGCCCACAAATACGACTGCGCGACTTCCGCCGAGCGATGCGCGCGGCCGTTCTCCGCCAGAATCTCATCGTCGAAGCTCTCGATCCCCAGGCTCAGCCGCGTGACGCCGATCTCCTTGATCGTGCGCAGCTTCGATTCCTTGAGCGTGCCCGGCTCGCACTCGAACGTCACCTCTCGCGCCGCGTCCCAGCGCCAGTGCTCATTGATGCGGTCGATCAGCCGGCGAAGCTGATCGCTGCTCAAAAACGACGGCGTTCCGCCGCCGAAATACACGAACTCGAATTGCCGATTCGCCAGCCGCGGCCGATCGGCGTAGAGCGCGACCTCGCGGGCCAGCGCGTCCATGTACTCGTCCACCTCGGACGCGTTCTTGTCGGTGTAAACCCGAAAGTAGCAGAATTTGCAGCGCTTCCGGCAGAACGGAATGTGCAGATAGAGACCCAGCGGCGGCGGATCGGCCGCCGCCGCGCCCAGCGTCTCGACCACCGACGGCACATGTTCCGGCCGCCATGCCGAAAACGGCGGGTAGTTGGCAATAAAGTAGCTCCCGGCTTCGGTAGCCGCCGGGGCCCGTACAACGTCAAGCTCCATGCGCTCAGTGTAGCGGATCGGGCGCCGTTGGCCCTGTTCGGAAATTGTCGGAACTCCGACCGCCAGGAAGGGCGCCAACAATGCCGGCGCCTCGCCCGATCGGCCGCGCCCTTACGGCCGAATGCCCGTCGATTCGCCCAGGTTCTGGAACCGGCCCGAGCCGATGCGCCACTCCGGCACGCCTTCCGGCCAGAGCGAGAACGAGACGCTCAGGTCGTCGTCCACCTGGCTGTATTCCAGCGTGATGCTCGAATACCAGCGCGGGAATTTCCGCACGTAGCCGACGGAGATTTCGCCCAGCCGGCCAACGCCGATGTCCTGCCACACGCGAACCGCGGTGATGTGTTTCTCGCTGAGCTTGTAATTCCAGCCGCCGCCCAGCAGCGTCATGTCCACGTCGCCGGCGTGCCGCAGACCGAAAACGTACGAAAGGCGCGGCAGGCGCTCGACCGCAACGGCGAAATCCTGCCGATCGAACGAACGGTCGTTGATGTCATAATTGAAATCGTACAGAAACGACGTCGTGTCGCTGAGGCGATAGGCCAGGTCGCCGGCGATGTAATTCCGCGTGCGGCTGTCTTCCGGGCGCAGCGGATTGGCATATCCGTTCGACACTTCGCCCGGCTGCTGGTCGCCGAAAAAGCCCGCCTCGACGTTGACGGTCGCCAGGTCGGTCGTGCGCTCGCGGTCCGCCGCGCCGCGCCGCGTCTGAAACGTCTGCCGTAGGCCGAGCGTGGCCCCATACGCATCCCAGAGCGTCTCGACGCCTTCGTCAAACGGCGTGATCCGCTCCGCCCGCGTGTTGCTGTTCGCCCACCAGGCCGCGAAATCCGGCTTGATCACGTGCCGCAGCTTGTGAATGTCGAGCAGGCTCGACTCCACGCCGTCGAACACGCGGCTCCATGTGCTGCTGCCGCGAACGCCGTAAACGCCCAGCCCGCGCCACAGCCCGCCGCCCGCCAGCGGCTGGCCATCCCAATACGACCCGCGCACGCTCGCGAACGGCGCGGCGTTGACCGGCCCCAGCTTCAACGGCAGTTCCGCCTCCTGCCGGACGTCGCCGCGAAACGTAACGTCGGTCGCCGATGTGTTGTGGAACAACGTCTCGCTGAACGACCGCCGATCATCCGGCCGATAGCGAACCGTGCCAATCCGCGACTCGTGGTACAGAATCACCGGGGCGAAGAACGTGTCGCCGATCCGGCGGTACGCCACCTCAGGGAGATGCTCCGTCTGCGTCGCGAAATCGAGCATCCGCCAGTTCGCCAGGAACGTCAGCGCCTCGGTGTCCTTCGCCCGCTTGAGCCGGATCAGCGTCTCCTGATCCTTGCCCTCGAAAAACTCCGACTTCTCATATTCCTCGAGGAAATTCGGATCGCTGATGTACGCCAGTTCGAGTGTCAATTCCCAGTCGTGCGGCAGCAGATGGCGATGCCGCCACAGAAACCGGCCGCGCTCGTTCGTGTCCGGCCACTCCTCGTCGCGCCGCAGCGGACCGAGATGGTCCTCGCCGTCGTCATGCAGGAAGTACGTCCGCGCCAGGCCGTATTGATCGTCGCGCTGATAGTCGACGTCGACGCCCGTCGCCGGCCCGCGCCGGCCGAAATAGTCCAGCCGCAGCGTCGCGTCGTATCCCGGCGGCGCCGACACGCCCATCAGGTTGAACAAGTGCCAGCGCGTCTCGACCTCCGCCCCGAACCGCTCGCTGTAACCCATGCGAAAGCGCCGCAGCGCCGTCTCCGTCACGTCCAGCCGGCCCTTGCTGTACGGCCAATACGCGATCGGAAATCCGCCGACGTTCAGCGTCGCGTCCTTCAGCTCATACTCGCCGCTCACCGTGTCGGCCGCGCGGCCGGCCGCGTCGCGGGCCGTCAGGTCGCGCAGCACGACGCGCTCGGCCCCGACGTGATAGCTGGGCGTGTGAAATTCGCTGGTGGTGACGATCGCCTTGCGGGCCGAGAACTCGCGGGCCGACAGTTGCCGGATTTCCGCCGCCCGCACATACAGCGGTATGTTCCGCTCCGGCACATCGGCCCGAAACACGGCGTCGAGAATCAGCGCGCGGCTGTGCTCAAAGTCGTAATACAGACGCGCCGCGCGCACCACGCGATTGCCCAGCGACAAGATCACGTCGCCTTCGAGATAAACCGCACGCACCGACGCGTCGCGCCCAAACGGCGACAGCGACAGTTCGCCCGGCTGCTGCGCCGCGGGCCGCTCAACCGCCCCGGGCGCGGTGCGCCGCCCGGTGCCATCAGGAGCCGACGGCGCTGCCGGCTGCGTGTCCGCCACCGCCGGCCGCGACGACGGCGGCTCGCCCACCGCCGCGCGCAACAGTCCCGCGCCAGCCTCCCGCGCCAGGAACACAACCGCGTTGTCCGCGCGAATCTCCAGCATCGGCGAATCGACACCGCCGGCCTGCGAAAAATAGACGCCGCCGCTGGAGACGTAGATGCGCTCGCCCTCCGGAGTGTCGGCCGGCTCGATCGAATTCAGCCGATAGCGAACCACGCGCGGCTTGCGCTCGCGCTCCGCCGGGGGGCGCGCCACGTCCGGCTGCGAAGCGGGCGCCGTCGTCGGCACGATGGCCGGCGGCAGCGCCGGAGGCTGCGCCGTCTCGACGGCCCGCCGATCGCGCAGCGCCTGCTGATAAAGCGGCGACTCGTCCACCGGCTCGGCCGATTTCGCGTCGCTGAACTTGATGATCTGCCCGGATGTCCGCAGGTTTCGCACGAGCAGTACGGTGTCTTCCGTCGTCGTGCCGGCCGGCTCGCGAACGACCGCCTCCTCCGACAAATGCACCGTCAACTCGTAATACTTCTTCGCCGTCGCGTCGGTCCGCGGCTCGATCCAGACCACCGCGCTCCCCGCCGTCAGCCGACGAGCCCCCTGCGTCAGCTCGAATCCGCCCGTGTACACCAACACCAGCGCGCCGGCCGGGTCTTTCCACTGCCGCACAAAGCGCCCGCGCATCTCGATGTCATTGCCGGATACTTCGGCGGGCACGAGCGGCTCGTCGTACTCCGTGTCCTGCATGGGCGCGACCCACGCAAGCACGCCCGCGCAAACGCCCAGCAGCGCCGCGCCGCGCAGCACGGCGCGGTACATGCGGCTGAGGGCACCGCGGCCGCGGCGGCACGGACCGCTCGCCGGCGGCGTGGGGATGTCCGATGTTGACCGCACCAATTCGCGCTCGAATACCCGGTCGCAGATAGACCGGCGGCATTATCAACCGTTCGGCCGGGTTCGCAAGTTTCGAGCGCGAAGTTTCGGACCAGGGGATGCCGCCGAGCCGCCTTCGGTTACTCCTGCGCCGCGAGCCAGCGCTCCGCGTCGAGCGCCGCCATGCAGCCCGTCCCCGCCGCCGTAACCGCCTGACGATAGACGTGATCCGCCACGTCGCCGGCGGCAAAAACGCCCTCGATGTTCGTCTGCGTGCCGTACGCGCCGGCCGCGTTGCGCAGCCGGATGTAGCCCTTGTCATCCCGTTCGAGCTGCCCCTTGAAAATCTCGGCGTTCGGCGTGTGGCCGATCGCGACGAACAGTCCCTTGCACGGCAGGTCGCGCTCTGCGCCGGTTTTGAGATTTTTCAGCCGGACACCGCTGATGAGCTGGTCGCCGAGCACGTCGATGACCGCCGAATCCCAGATCGGCGCCATCTTGCCTTCTTCGACTAGCTTGAAGAAACGCTGCTGCATCGCCTTGCTGGCGCGAAGCTGATCGCGCCGATGCACCAGATGCACCTTGCTCGCGAACTTCGTCAGGTACGCGCCTTCCTCGATGGCCGTGTCGCCCCCGCCGACGATCACCAGCTCCTGTTTGCGGAACAGCGGCATCGCCCCGTCGCACACCGCGCACGCCGAAACGCCGCCGCCCGACTCGGCCAGCCGCTTCTCGTTCGGCAGGCCGAGCCAGTTCGCCCGCGCGCCGGTCGAGACGATCACCGCATGCGCTCGCACGGTGTGCTCGTCGCTGCGGACGGTGAACGGCCGGGCACGGAAATCGACTTCGGTCACGTCCTGCGTGATGAAGCGTGTGCCGACGCGTTCGGCCTGCTCGCGAAACGCGCGCATCATCTCCGGCCCCAGGACGCCCTTCGGAAAGCCGGGGTAATTCTCGACGTCGGTGGTGAACATGAGCTGACCGCCGGGCACCAATCCGCCGGCGTTGAACCCCTCGAAGCAAAGCGGGTCGAGCGCGGCCCGCGCGGCGTAAATGCACGCCGTCAGGCCGGCCGGGCCGGAACCGATGATGACGACTTTCTCGACGGGACTCTTTGCTTCGTTTTCGACGGCCATGCAACCTCCCTACCGATCCGCGACCAGGGCGGAGCGCGATGGAATTGTAGCGGCCCGCGCGCGCGTGACGAGCGCGTGCGCCAACCGCGTCGGCTCCGGCAGTCGATACCGAATCGCCGCGGCCAGCGTGGTCCGCACCGCCGACTCCATGTCGCAAAGGTGTCCGGGGCTGACGTACAGCGGCCGCACCCCGTCGCGCGTGCGAAGGACGACGCCCACGCGCTCGTCGCGATGGAACAGGTCGGCCCGCGCGCCGCGCCGCGGCCCCGGCTCCTCATGCGTGCCGCACAGCCGCGACTTGGCACAACCGATCGTCGGCACGCCCAGCCAAAGCCCAAGATGGCAAGCCAGCCCCACCCGACGCGGATGCGCCAACCCCTGCCCATCGCACAGCACCGCGTCGGGCCGCCCGCGCAGCGCGCGCAGCGCCGCCAACAGCGCGGGAATCTCGCGAAAACTCAGCAACCCAGGCACATAGGGAAAATCGCAGCTGACGCGCGCCACCGCCGACTCGACGACCTCGCGCGAGCGCGCGTCCCACACGACCACGCCCGCAATCGCCTCGCGGTTGTCGGGGGAAAACGCGGCGTCGCACCCCGCCAGCAATCGCGGCGCGCGCCGAAGCGGGCACAGCTCGACACGCAGACGCAACCGCTCCTGCAGCCGGATCGCCGTCGCGGGTTTCTTCGGCCAGGCGTGCAGCCGGCCGATAACGAGCCGCGCGCCGGACACGCTCATCGCGCCAAGGCGGCCGGCTGCCGCGCCGCCGCGCCGGTCAGCTCGCGAAAAACGGCGATCGCGCGATCGATCTGCTCGGCGCTGACGTCCATGTGCGTGACGGCGCGAATCTTCGTCGGCGCCGTCGCGAACAGCCACACGCCGCGCTCGTTCAGCCGCCGCGCGAATTCGTCGGCCGAGCCCAGCCGCGGCTCGACCTCGAAGATCACGATGTTCGTCTCGACCGACTCCGGATCCAGACGGATGCCCGGCAGCTCCGCGAGCGCCTCCGCCAATCGCCGCGCCGCCGCGTGATCGTCCGCCAGCCGCTCGACGTTGTGATCCAGCGCGTAAATGGCCGCGGCCGCGAGGATGCCCACCTGCCGCATCGCCCCGCCGAACATCTTGCGGAAGCGATGCGCCCGCTGGATGAACGGGCGCGAACCGGCCACGATCGAGCCGATCGGCGCGCCGAGTCCCTTCGAAAAACACAGCGACACGCTGTCCACCTGCCGCGTATACGCGGTCGGCGCCACGCCCCGCGCCACGCACGCGTTCATCAGCCGCGCCCCGTCCATGTGTACGTGCAGACCGTGCCGCCGCGCGGCCGCGGCAACCGCGCCGACGCGTTCCACCGGCCAGACCGCGCCGCCGCCGCGGTTGTTCGTGTTCTCGACGATCAACATGCGGGAATTGGGGAAGTGCGCGTTCTTCGGGCGGACCGAAGAATCGACGTCTTCGGGCGAAAAGACCCCGCGCGGGCTGCGGATCAGCCGGCAACTGCACCCGGAGAGCGCCGCCGGCCCGCCCGTCTCGTAGTTGTAGCTGTGCGTCGTCTCGTCGATGATCAGCTCGTCGCCGGGTTCGCAGACGGCGCGGATCGCCACCTGATTGGCCATGCTGCCCGACGGGACGAACAGCGCGGCCTCCTTGTCGAACATTCCGGCGACGCGCTCCTGAAGCCGTATCACGGTCGGATCGTCGCCCAGCACGTCGTCGCCCACCTCCGCATTGGCGATGGCCTGCCGCATGGCCGGCGAGGGTCGCGTGACGGTGTCGCTGCGCAGGTCAACGGTCATCATCGTTCTGCTCCCGGTACTTGCGCACGACCTTCTTGACGATCTCGCGCATTCGATCCAGCTCTTCCTTCTGCAGCTTCTCCTTGCCCTTCTCGAAGAACTTCTGCGGCTTGATGTCCTTCACCTTCGCGATTCGCGCGACCGCCTGATAGACCGCGTAGTCGACCTGGCCCGCGTCGGGCTTCAGCGAGTCCAGCATGATCTCCGCCCCCAGCGGGTTGCACGCCGACAGCGCCTTGACCGCCTTCGCGTCGCCCGTCTTGACAAGCTCGATCAGTTTCTCGACCGCCGGCTTCGTCGAGAGCGCCGCGAGCAGGTCGAGGCACGCGCCGCGGATGTCCGCCGGCAGCCCCTCCCGCCCAAGCAGCGCGACAATGTCGCGGTCGGCCTCGGTCACCTGGAATTCCTCCACCAGCTTCAGGGCGTCCTTGATCTGCTGCGGCGTAGACTCGGCCTTGTCGAGCACCGGGTGAATGTCGGCGTCAAAAAGCTGCTGGCGGTAATTGCGAAGCACGAGCACGAGCTTCTGCGCCAGCGCGTCGGCATCGGCCACGCCGCCCTGCGACAGCTCGCCGATCACCTTGCCGTCCGGCGTGATGAAGCTCAACTCCATGTTCGCGCTTTCGCGGAATCCGAAATCCTTCAGCAGGTCGCGATGCTGGCTGCGCGAAAGTCGCAGCGTGATGAAACGCCGCGCCAGCCGCTGCACGCGCGGCGAGTTCAGGGCGCGATTCTGGTCGCGCTCCAGATCGTCGTCGCGGTCGCGCGTGCCGGCCAGCACATACGCCATGATCGGCCGCTTCGTTTTCTTCGACGCCTCGACGGCTTCGCGCGGCTCGTTGCCCCAGCGAATCCCGCCATCCTGTGCATACGCGGCGGTGGCGAGCAGCAGGCACGCGGCCAGACATGCGGAACGCAACATGGCGGCACTCCTCCTTAACGCAAGGGACGATCCGAACGCCCGCACTATTCTACCGGATACCCCGCCCCGCGGCGCGAATGACCCACCCCGCGCCGCGAATGATTCGCCCCACGGCGCGAATGATCCACCCCGCGCCGCGAATGACCCGCCCCACGGCGCGAATGATCCACCCCGCGCCGCGAATGATCCGCGCGGCGGACTCTGGATCGCGCGCTGTCGCGTCGGACCTCTGCGTCCGACGCCGCGTAGCGGCCCGCGCCCTCGCGCGGCCGG
>CAZHIE010000111.1:6171-14170 GCA_964532435.1 uncultured Planctomycetales bacterium | reverse complement strand
AGCGGCCGGATCGTGACGATTGAGTCCGTCACTTCCAGCGGGCGGCGTGCCCGCGGCGGATCGGCCAGCGTCGCGCGGTCGCGCTCGATGCGGCGCTCCTTGTTCGTGATGGCGGCCAGGAGCGTCTGGCGATTCGCGCTGGCCTGCTTCGCCTCGCTGACGATGCGGCGATAGTCGCGCAGCATGCGCACACGCTCGCCGCAGGCCGCCTCGCGCGCCAGCGCTCCGGCCAGCTCGATGTCCTGTTCGAGCTGAAGCCGGTCGAGCACGCGGCGCGAGTCCTCGTCGCCGCCCCGCCCGTCGGCGCGGGCCTTGTTGATCGCCGCAAGCTTCGCGCGCACGCCGGTGATCTCAATGGCGATCACGCGCTCGATCCGTTCGAGCTCGACCTGCTCCCGCTCGGCCAACGATTCGTCATCATACGAAAGGCGCTTGGCCGCCTCCGCACGAGCGGCCGACTGCTGCTCGTCGATCGATTCGAGCTGCTTCGCCTGTTCGCGCACCGCTGCGAGGTCCGCGTCGGCGGTTTCAATCTCGCCGCGCAGGTGTTCGAGGGCCTCGGCCCGGCGCGCGTTGATGCCGTCGATCAGCGCCAGGACAGCGCTGCGCGCGTTCTGCTCATCCACGGCATACAGAGTGTATCGGCTGATCGGGGAGCCACCCGGCGACTCCGGCGAGCCGACGTCCGAGCTTCGGCGAAGAAACGCCGGATGGGCCATCAACTCGCGCTGCTGAGGCGAGACGCCGCGCGCCGCGGTGGTCTGCATCAGCGTTGGCCCATCGAGCTTCAATGCAGCCAGTTCCTCGTCGTAGACGCCTCCGGCGATGCCAAACACGGCGGCGAACTCGGCGTTTGGCGGACGCGCTCCCCTCGCGCCGGCGGCGAGCGGGTCGCCGTTAATGAAGCGCAGCTCCGCTACGCCGCTCGGTTGCGCGACGGACTGCTCGGCGGCGGTGGCCGGAATCGACAGGACGAACCCGGTGAATGCGCTCGCCAGCAGAATGGACCATTGCACGAACATTGTTCACCTCTCATCGCACAGATCGGCCGATCGCGCCCGCGCGACCGCGCCCACCGCCAGGTCCTCGAATCGAAGCCCGATGTATCGAAACCGCTCGCACGCGACGGCCGTCCCGCCCGGTGCTTCGGCCAGCAGGTTCGCAGCGGCGAGGAACTGCTCGCCGAGCGCGACGCGCTCGATCTGCGCGCGCAGCGCCGCTCCGGTCTCGCCCGCGCTTGGGCGCGCAATCCGCGGCGCGGCAGGCATGGCCAGCGCGACCAGAATGCCGGCGGCAACGGCCGCGCTGGCGAGCATGCGCAGCGCCCCGTGCAACCGGCGGCGCGGCGGCACGCGCGGAGCATCGTGCGCCCAGCACTGCTGCGCCAGGGAAAGCGATCTGCGCAGCCGCCGGAGGGTGTCCGCGCAGGCCGGGCACGCGCGAACGTGAAGCCCGACCGCGCGAGCGTCGGCCGCGGACAGCTCGCCATCGGCAAAATCGACGAGCCGACCGGCCCAGTTCGGCTCATGCGGCGCCATCGTCATCTCCTCCTCCGAGCGCGTCGGCCAGCGCCAGGCGCGCCGCGCGCAGCCGGGTGCGAATCGTCGCAGCCGGGGTGTCCAGCACTTCACCGATCTCGTTCGAGTCCATGTCGAACCAGTATCGAAGCACGAGCGGAATCGCCAGCGCGTCTTCCATCTCCGCCAGCGCGGCGCGGATCCGCTCGGCCTCGCTTTGCTGCGACAACGGGTGTGGCGGCGGGTCGGCCGCGCCCGCGGGATACTGTTGCTGCCAGCGCTCGCGCCCAAGCTTGTCGCGGCGCGCCCGGCGGAACTCGAGCAGGCACTGATTCAACGCGACGCGCCGCCACCAGCGCTCCGCCGCGAGCGGCCCGTGCCACTTCGGCGGCGATTGCATGCCGCGCAGCAGGGCGGACTGCATCACGTCGTCGGCATCGACGGCCAGGACGCCCAGCGCGGCCAGCGCCCGCCGCAGACCGGGCTCGGTCCGTTCGAACGCCTCGAACAGTTCGCGCGTCCGCTCGTGTCCGTTCCCGGATGGATTCATTCGTGTCCTGACAATCCAAATGCGCGGGAGAGGCGAAGTGTTTTACAAATAATGCCGCGGCCGAGTTGCGGATGCGCGGGGAGTAGCGAATAGCGGGTAGCGAATCGCAGGGATGCGCCGAGACGCGCTCGGAGGCTGGCGGCGTCGCGCTATCGCCCGGGTGAGCGCGGGCGCCACATCGGCCACTCGTTCGCGCCGCCGGAATGGCTGAGACCAGGCGAATCAACGACGTTTCTGCGGATTCCGAGTACGCATCTCCACTTGCGACGGGCGGAAGATCGGTAACTCGCTCGTCGCCATTCGGCACATCGACACTCGCCAGTCCGCCGCCGCCCTTGACCACGCTCCGCGTTCTGCTAATGTCGCGGCGAACCCCGCGTGCGGCGCGGGGAATGCGGAAAGCTCCTCATTGGCGCACCCGCGCCGTCGGCCAGGGAGGGCCGAATCACGCGGGCCGCCGGTGGATGAGGGGTGCGAGACATGCCCAAAGACCCCGCCATCCGGCGCGTGCTCATCATCGGCTCCGGGCCGATCGTCATCGGCCAGGCGTGCGAATTCGACTATTCCGGAACGCAGGCGTGCAAGGCGCTGCGCGAGGAGGGCATCGGCGTCGTGCTGGTGAACTCCAACCCCGCCACCATCATGACCGATCCGGAATTCGCCGAACGAACGTACGTCGAGCCCGTCACGCCCGAGGTGATCGACAAGATCCTCGAAAAAGAGCGCCGCCGCGCCGCGCCGATCGACTCCGTCCTCCCCACGCTCGGCGGCCAGACCGGCCTGAACTGCGCGATGGCCTGCCACAAGGCCGGCATCTTCGAGCGGCACGGCGTGCGGCTGCTGGCCGCATCGCCGGGCGCCATCCACAAGGCCGAAGACCGGCTGGCTTTCCGCGACGCGATGGTGAAGCTCGGGCTCGACGTGCCGCGCAGCGGCGTCGTCTCCAGCCTGGCCGAGGGGAAGCGCGCTCTGGAGCACGTGAAGCTGCCGTGCGTCATTCGCCCGGCCTTCACGCTGGGCGGCAGCGGCGGCGGCTTCGCCCGGACGATGGAGGAGTTTGACGAGCTTTGCAAGCGCGGACTCGAATACTCGCCGGTGCGGCAGGTGCTGGTCGAGGAATCGCTCTGGGGCTGGAAGGAATTCGAGCTGGAGGTGATGCGCGACCGCGCCGACAACGTCGTCATCATCTGCTCGATCGAAAACTTCGACCCCATGGGCGTCCACACCGGCGACAGCATCACCGTCGCCCCGGCCCAGACGCTCAGCGACCGCGAATACCAGGTCATGCGCGACGCCTCCATCGCGATCATCCGCGAGATCGGCGTCGACACCGGCGGCTCCAACATCCAATTCGCCGTCGACCCGCGCACCGGCCGACAGTGCGTCATCGAGATGAACCCGCGCGTCAGCCGGTCGAGCGCGCTCGCCAGCAAGGCCACCGGCTTCCCCATCGCGAAAATCGCGACCAAGCTCGCGATCGGTTACACGCTCGACGAGCTGCCCAACGACATCACGCGCACGACGCCGGCCTGTTTCGAGCCGGCCATCGACTATTGCGTCGTCAAGATTCCGCGCTGGACGTTCGAGAAATTCCCCGAGGCCGACGAAACGCTGACCACGCAGATGAAAAGTGTCGGCGAGGCGATGGCGATCGGCCGGACGTTCAAGGAAGCGCTGCAAAAGTGCGTGCGCTCCATGGAGATCAAGCGCTTCGGCCTCGGCCTCGACAACATCGACAAGTGGCTCACCACCATCCGCCAGCGCGAGCTGGTCGCCGCCCTGCCCGCGCCCGACGGGCGCGTCGCGGTGGGCGCGGCCGTTGCGGCCGGCGGGCGCGCCGCCGAGGCGCCGGCCGATACGGAAGAGGAACAGGCCGCGGCGTGGCCCATCCGCGAAGACGTGCTGATCGACAAGCTGGCCCGCCCGGCGCAGGGGCGGCTCTACTACGTCCGCTATGCGCTCAAGCAGGGCTGGAGCGTGGCGCGCGTGCATGAGCTGTCCGGCATCGACCCGTGGTTTCTGGAGAACATCGCCGAACTCGCCCGCTTTGACGAGCGGATGCTGGCGGCGGCGCCGGCCGCGGAGACGGCGCTGGCCCTCGGCGCCGCTGCGGCGTCGGACAACGCCGATCTGGTCGCGCTGCTCGGCGAAGCGAAATCGCTGGGCTACAGCGACGTGCAGATCGCGACCGCCTGGGGCATCGGCGCGCCCGCGCTGCGCGCCATGGCGCGAGCGGCCGGCATCGCGCCGGCGTATCGGCTGGTCGATACCTGCGCGGCCGAATTCGCCGCCGCGACGCCGTATTACTACAGCACGTATGAGGCGGGAAGCTACGGAAGAGAGGGAACAGGGAATAGGGAACAGGGAATCGGGAGCAGGGAACAGGGGATAGGGGCGCGACATGCGGGCGCGGTCGCGGACGAGCTGCCCATCTCGCGTAAGCAGAAAGTCGTCGTCCTGGGCGGCGGTCCGAATCGAATTGGCCAGGGCATCGAGTTCGACTATTGCTGCGTCCACGCCGCGATGGCCGCGCGCGAGCTGGGCTATGAGGCGGTGATGATCAACTCGAATCCCGAGACGGTCAGCACCGATTACGACACGAGCGATCTGCTCTTCTTCGAGCCGCTCACGCACGAGGACGTGCTGAGCGTCTGCGAACGCCTCGCCGGCGCCGGCGGGCCGGGTGGCACTGGGGGGTCGGGGAGTATTGGGGGGCCGGGTAGTATTGGGGGAGCGGGTGGCACTGGGGGGCCGGCCTCTGGCCGGTCTCTTGTCCAGCCAATCGCCGCCCCGGAAGAGACCGGGCAGAGACCGGCCCACCATCCACAAGCCCAGGGGTCCCCTGCTCCGGAAGAGACCGGTCGGAGACCGGCCCCCCAGATCCTCGCCCATTCGGACGAAGACGCCCCGCCCGCGGCGCTTCGCGACGCCGCCGACGACCGGCGCGACGGAATCGTCGCGCAGATGATCCGCACGCTGGTGCCCACCTTCTCCGACGCCTCGCGCCTCAAGGGCGTCATCTGCCAGTTCGGCGGACAGACCCCGCTCAACCTCGCCATGGGATTGCAGCGCGCCGGCGTCCCCATCCTCGGCACCACGCCGCAATCGATCCACCTGGCCGAAGACCGCCAGCAATTCAGCGGCATGCTCGACGAACTCGGCCTCCAGCAGCCGCCCAGCGGCATCGCCCGCGATTTCTCCGAAGCCCGCGCCGTGGCCGAGCGGCTCGGCTATCCCGTGCTGGTGCGGCCGAGCTACGTGCTGGGCGGGCGCGGCATGGAGGTGTGCAACAGCGAGGCCGACCTGCGGCACTACGTCACCGGCGCGATGCTGGCCAGCGGCGAGCATCCGATCCTGATCGACCGCTTCCTGAACGACGCGATCGAGGTAGACGTCGACGCGGTCTGCGACGGCAAAAACGTCGTCATCTGCGGCGTTTTGGAGCACATCGAGGAGGCCGGCATCCACTCCGGCGATTCGGCCATGACGCTTCCGCCGCACTCGCTCTCCGCCGCGATCGTGCAGCAGGTCTGCTACGCGACGCGCCAGCTCGCGCAGCGGCTCGGCGTGATCGGCCTGATGAACGTGCAATTTGCGATCAAGGAGGACGACATCTACGTCCTCGAAGTGAACCCGCGCGCCTCGCGCACCATTCCCTTCATCGCCAAGGCGACCGGCATCCCGTGGGTCAAGATCGCCGCCAAGGCGATGCTCGGCCAGTCGCTGACCGATCAGGGCGTGACCGAGGCGCCGCCGCGACGCCACACGGCGGTGAAGGTGTCGGTCTTTCCGTTCCACAAGTTTCCCGGCGTCGACGTCGCGCTGGGGCCGGAGATGCGCAGCACCGGCGAGGTAATGGGCGTGGACGAGCGCTACAGCATCGCCTTCGCCAAGGCGCAGATGGGCGCCTCGGTCGAGCTGCCCATGCAGGGCCGCGTGTTCATCTCGGTCGCGACCAAGGACAAGCCGTTCATCCCGGCCGTCGCGCGCGACCTGATCCGCCACGGCTTCGAGCTGGTGGCGACGGCGGGTACGGCCCGGGCGCTGCGGGCGGCGGGTTTCAAGTGCGACGTGGTCGAGAAAATCCGCGAAGGCGCCGAGAGCAACCCGCTGACGATGATCGAGAGCGGCCAGATCGCGCTGGTCATCAACACGCCGGAGCGCACCGGCCGCCACACGGATGAGGGCAAGATCCGCGCCGCGGCCGCGCTGCACCGCATCCCGATCTTCACGACGATCACGGGCGCGAAGGCGGCGGTCGGCGCGATCGGCGCGCTGCGGCGGCGGACATGGGACGTATACGCGCTTCAGGATCTGTGGACGTGACGGCGCGCTGCGCCGCGCGCCATCCAATCCATCACCCTTGAGCCAACCGCTCGCGAGGGCGCAACGTGCAAAAACTCGTCGACGGCGTTCACAACTTCCAGCGCGACATCTTCGGCGGCCGCCGCGCGCTCTTCGAGCGGCTGGCCCGCGAACAGCATCCGCTTGCGCTCTTCATCACCTGCTCCGACTCGCGCATCAACCCCAACCTGCTTACGCAGACCGAGCCGGGGGAACTGTTCATCCTGCGCAATGCGGGGAATATTGTGCCAGCGCATCAGGATCCGCCGGACGACAGGAAGCAAGACCCGCCTGAGAACAGGCGGGCTCGGAAAGACGGGCCTGTGGATGGGAAGCAAGACCCGCCTGAGGACAGCCGGGCTCGCGGGAGCGCCGGCGAGGCCGCGACAATCGAATTCGCCGTGGCGGGCCTCGGCGTGCGCGACATCGTCGTCTGTGGCCATTCGCAGTGCGGCGCCATGCACGGCCTTCTCCAGCCGGACGCGCTGGCCCGCTTGCCCGAGATGCGCCGCTGGCTCAAACACGCGGAACGTACCAGCGAGATCATTCGCCAGAAATACGCACATCTGTCCGGCGAAGCGCTGCTCACGGCCACGGTTGAGGAAAACGTGCTTGTGCAGATCGAACAGTTGCGCTCGCACCCGAGCGTCGCCGCCGGGCTCGCGCGCGGCGAGTTGCGCCTCTATGGCTGGGTCTACAAGCTCGAAACGGGCGGCGTGTTCAACTACGACCCGGCCGCGGGACAGTTCGTGGCGCTGTCGCAGGGCCTGGTCGCGCCGGTCTACGCCGGGCCGGCGATTTGAGGCGGCGCGCATCGTCGAACCGACGAAACGCGCGGCGATCCGACCGTTGAGATGAGCGGACCGCAGCCGCCCCCCGCTGCATTTTCTCGCTCGAACCCGCGCGAGTGGACCGAAGCCGCCCCTGCTGCATTTCGGAACTGGACCGCAGCCGCCCCCGGCTGCACGTCTCTGCATGCGAAATCGGCCCCAACGGGACCGCGGAATGTAGCCACCGGTGGAGCGGCGGCGCGGCGCAGCCCGCCGACGCGGAACCCGTGGAACGCGAGTTCATTTCTCCCCTCAGCCCCGGAGGGGCGGGGGAAGCGCGCGATTGCGCGGCACGCGTGATTGAGCGCGCACGACGATCCCGCTGTCCCTCCGGGACAGAAAGACAGGGGGGACAATAACCGGACGTCCACGGGTTCCGTTCGGCCCTCGCGGGCCTCACTTCACCCGTGGCTACATTTCATCGCCCCGTCGGGGCGAAATGCGCTGCCTCACGGCAAACACACACACCGACGATCAGGCGCTCATCACAAACTTCGCCAGATCGCTCGCGGGAGAGACGCCCACACCGCCCTCGGCTGCATTCCGGGCTGGACCGCAGCCGCCCCGGCTATATTTTCTAGCTCACGCAGCCGCTCCCGGCTGCACTCTCTCGCTCGAATACGCGCTCGTCCGAATTTTCCGCGCTCTCATCGGCGGGCCGCTACGGTCGAGGCGGCGGCAGATGCTTCAGCTCCACGTGCAACACGCGCGCATCCCGTTTGCCGATGTTCTCCGCCGTGTGCCGCGTCGCCGCGCTC
>CAZHIE010000111.1:0-6071 GCA_964532435.1 uncultured Planctomycetales bacterium | reverse complement strand
CACGCGCGCATCCCGTTTGCCGATGTTCTCCGCCGTGTGCCGCGTCGCCGCGCTCCACACCACCTGCCCCGCGCGCACTTCGCGCTCCGCCGCCGCCCCGTCCGGCAGCACGAATCGCGCCTTCGCATCCGTCAGCGCCACCACCACCGAGCCCGGATGGCTGTGCATCTTCGACGGACCCGCCCCGGCCTTGAGCGTGATCTCCATAACACGCACCGCCCGCGAGTCGTGCAGCACCCGCACGCGATCCGGCGATTGCCGCGCCTCGTCCTCCTCCGCCGGCTGCGAAGCCGGCGCCGGCGCGGCCGACGGCGGCACATCCTTCAGTTCCACCACCACGAGATCCAGCCCAGCCAGGTCGATCGACTCGACCGCGCGAAACTCCGTCCCCCACTCGGCCGCCTGACCCGATTTGATTTCCGCATCCCGAAACGCCCCACCCGAGTCGATCAGCCGGACTGTGCCGCCCTGCCGCGCATAGATCACGCGCCGGGCTTCTTTCAGATCGACGCGCGCTCCGGTCGAGAGCTTCCACTCACGCACCGTGACGTGCTCGTTTTCCAGCAGTGCGGCCGGCGCAGACGCGGGCGCCTGTGCCTGCGCCCACGCCGACGCCGCAGCGCTCAGCAGCAGCACCGCCGCAGCGCCCACCGCCACGATTCCCGTCTGGGTGGATCGAAACCAACTCATCTGCATCGCTTGCGCCTCCACGTGTGCAAGATTCGGCCGGTGAAGTATAAGTCGCCCCGAGGCGCCGGGGAGTTGGCCGGCCGGAGAGCGGCACACCGGCGCGTGCGGAGTCGAAAGCATGTGGCGAATCGCGTCGCTCGCACTCATTCTCCCGACGATCCTGCTCGCCGCCTGGCTCAGCGTCGGCCGGCGACCCACGCGGGCCGACTTCGTCGTCGCGGCCGAAGAGCCGCGCACGCTCGACCCCCAGCGCGTAAGCTGGAACTCCGAAATCACCACTGCCTCCGCCATGTTCGAGGGCCTGACCCGGCTCGATCCCCAAACGCTTCAGCCCGAGCCGGCCGTCGCGCAGCGCTGGGACGTTTCCGACGACGGGCAGACGTACACATTCCACCTTCGCCCGGAAGCTACGTGGTCGGATGGCACGCCGCTGACCGCGTTCGACTTTCGCTATTCGTGGCTGCGCCTGCTCGATCGGCGTCTGGCCGCGCAATACGCCAGCCTGCTCTTCGTCGTCTGCGGCGCGCGGGAATACTACGAATCCGCGCAGCCGAGCGGCAGCGCGGACGCGGACGGCGTGGGCGTGATCGTGCTCGATCCCTATACGCTGCGCGTCGAGCTTCGCGCGCCGTGCCCGTATTTCCTCGACCTCACGTCGTTCGTCACGCTCGCGCCGGTCCCGCGGCACGTCATTGAGCGCGTCTGCCGGCTGCCCGAGCGCGGCGCCGCGGCGGCTGAGAGCGCCGTGGCACGGCAGCACCTGTGGACACGCCCGCCCGACATTGTGTGCAACGGCGCGTTCACGATGGAGGAGTGGGATTTCAAGCGCCGCATCGCGCTGCGGCGAAATCCGCTCTATTGGGACGCGGCGTCGATTGAGCTGGACACCATCGAAATCCTCGCCATCGGCGACGCCGACGCCCAACTCCTCGCGTACGAGACGGGGCGCGTCGACTTCATCCGCGGCATGGCCACGCCCGTCGCGCGCCGCCTGCACGCGGCGCAGCAAGCCGGCCGGCGCCCGGATTTCCACCTCGGCCCGCGCTTCGCCACGTACTTTTACCGCGTCAATTGCCGCCGGCCGCCGCTAGACGATCCACGCGTGCGGCAGGCGCTGTCGCTGGCGATCGACCGCGATGCAATCTGCCGCCGCGTGCTCGGGCTGGGCGAAGCGCCGGCGCTGAACTACGTGCCGATCGGCGCCACGCCGCACATGCCGCGGCGCGACGGCGCCGGCCGCACCGTCTTCTATGCGCCGCCGCGCGGACTGCTTCCCGACGCCTCGGCGAACGAGCGCTTCGAGCGCGCCCGCCGGCTGCTTCGCGAAAGCGGATTCGCGGCAGAAGCCGCGCAGCGCCCGATCGAGATTTCCTATGCGTCCGACAACCGCGACTATCAGCGCGTGGCCGAGGCCCTGGCCGCGACGTGGGAGCAGGAGCTGGGCATCCGCGTCGCGCACGGCCGGATGGAGGGCAAGGCGCTCAGCGCTCGAATTCGCGCGCTGCAATATGACGTCGCCCGCAGCGACTGGTTCGGCGACTATCTCGACCCCAACACGTTCCTCGAAATGTTCACCTCGGGCGACGGTCAGAACCGCACCGGCTGGTCGAACGCGGAGTATGACCGGCGGATCGCGGCCGCCGCGGCCGAGCCGGACGATGCGCGGCGCTATGCGCTGCTGTCCGACGCAGAGCGCATCCTCGTGGAAGAGGATTTGCCGATCATTCCGCTGTTTGTTCGCAGCGGGAACTTCCTGCTGCGAACGGGCTTCGAGGGCATTTCTGACAACATCCGCGATTTCGCGCCCATTCAGCGCGTGCGCCGCGCGCGCAAATAACCGGCGCGTGCCTCTCGCCGGCGCGGCGTCCCTTTGTCGCTCCGATCGCTTGCCCGCCCCCGAATCTCGCTGCAAACTTCCGCACCCCGGCGCGCCGGGCTCGCATCGCGCCGTCGGACGCCGCGACCGCACAAACAGAGGGCACCAGCGACAATGGCCGCTGCCGCTTCCATCTTCAAACCGTCGCTCAACTGGCTGATGATCTTTGTGCCGCTGGCCATCGTTGCGGAAATCGCACACGCCGCGTGGCACTCCGCCTGGGCCACGCCGACGCTCATCTTCGCCTGCTCGGCCGTCGCCATCATCCCGATGGCCGGCTGGATGGGCCGCGCGACCGAGCACCTCGCCACGCGCCTCGGCGAGGGCGTTGGGGGACTGCTCAACGCCACACTCGGCAACGCGGCCGAACTGATCATCGCGCTGATGATGCTGATCGAGGCGCGCCGACATCCCGAGAAGCTGGAGTTCCTTCACAACGTGGTCAAGGCGTCGGTGACGGGCTCGATCATCGGCAACGTTCTGCTCGTGCTCGGCGCGGCGCTGCTCGTCGGCGGCCTGAAGCACCGCGTGCAGAAGTTCAACCCGACCGCCGCCCGTGCCGCCGCAACACTGCTCACGCTCGCAATGATCGCCCTGTTCATTCCCGCGCTCTTCGCCCACCTCGTGCCCGGCAAGGCCGCGCTCGTCAACGACCTCAGCCTCGAATTCGCGCTCATCCTGCTGGCGGTGTACGCGCTCAGCCTCGTGTTCACGCTGCACACCCATAAGCACCTCTACGTCGGCCGGGCCGACGACGAAGCCACCATCGACGAACAGCATCAGCATTGGTCGGTCGGCAAATCGCTCATGGTGATGCTGGCCGCGACGGTCGGCGTCGGCGTGCTGGCCGAGTTCATGGTCGGCTCGGTCGAGGAGGCGTCGAAGGCGGTCGGCCTGAGCGAGATTTTCGTCGGCATCGTCGTGGTGGCGATTGTGGGCAACGCGGCGGAGCACAGCACGGCCGTTCTGGTTGCGTTCCGCAATCGGATGGACCTGGCGATGACGATCTCGCTGGGCTCGTCGATACAGGTGGCGCTGCTGATCGCGCCGCTGCTGGTGCTGGTCAGCCAGGCGCTCGGAACGCCGATGAGCTTCGTCTACACCGTGCCGGAGGTGCTGGCGGTCGGCCTGACGGTGCTGATCGCCGAGCAGATCGCCGGCGACGGCGAGAGTCACTGGCTCGAAGGCGTGCTGCTGCTCACGGTCTACGCGCTCCTCGCGATCATGTTCTTCCATCTGCCCGCGTAATGGTTGACCCCCGTAATCACCTGCCCGCGAAACGTCCCCGCACAGCATCGGCCCGCCGCGTCCGAGGGACGTTTTCCACCGCGACGGCGTCGGGCACGGAGGCCCGGCGCTACGAAGCCGGGCGGAGTCCATCCGCGCTGTAGCGTCGGACCTCCGCGTCCGGCGCCGTATTGCGGCGCCCCGCAATTCGTTATTCGCAATTCGACATTCGACATTCGTAATGCCCCTGCCCCCACGCGCCGACGATTCCACGGTGCGCACGCGGCGTCGCGCCTCCGAACCGCCGTCCGAGAAATACGCTTTTCTCGCCGCGCGCGCGGTGCGTATCATCCGTAGAGAAATGCGGCGCGAAAGTCGCGCCCACCCGGGCCGCCTGAGGTTTCGGACGATGACTGCGGACGTCCACAGCGACCACCCCCTCCGCCAACTGTTCTGCGGCCTCGTCGAACAGGTCTTTCAGACCGACCTGGGAGTCTGCGACCCGGCCCTGACCACGTACCTCGGCGACATGCTTGTCGACTTCACGCACGTCGAGCAGATCTTCCCGCATCGCGACGTCAACGGCGAGGTCATCCGCGAAATCTCCCGCCTCCGCGCCGACGCCGTCCTCGGGCCGCAGATCGGCGCGTTCGACCGCGGCCGCGTGATCAACCGGTACATCGGCGACGTCACGCTCTTCTGGGCCGGCGTCTATCCGGAAACGTTGCGGCCGCGCCTGGCGGGCGCCGACCGGCTGCGCGAATACCTGCTGCAGGGCAAGCAGTCGTACGGCGTCGCCAGCGAGCTGAGCGACGACGGCGACCTGCCGCCCGCGGCGCTGCTTCGCTGCCTGAGCCGGCAATTCGAGTTTTGCGTCCACGGGCTGCGCCTCGTTCGGGCGGGCTGGGAAGAGCTGAGCCGCCAGTACAAAGGCAACTGATCCGCTCCGACGGAATTGCCATTCTTTATCGGAACCCCCAGAAGCGACTCGCATCCGGCTCTGGCGTTTTTTGCGCAATGTTATTGCACTTCCGCACGCTGCTTGCCATAAAATGACAATTGTTGCATTGCGCACTGCACAGTGTGCTTGCCGCGAAGAACGGGGTCCGGGGGTCCACGTAGCATTGATCGGTCTTAACTGACCATCCGGGCTGTCCGATTACGTGTGCGGGTGCAGCGCTGCGCAGCGCCTGGCCAGACCTCGAACGACTGTCGACGGAGACCGATCTCATGATGAAGCAGATTGCCCGCCTCGCAGCGGTTGTCGCCCTCTCCTCGCTCATGCTCGTGTACATCGCCGGATGTCCGCCGACTTCCAACACGGGCGATGGCAACGACAACACCGGCGGAACCGACAACACCAGCAACGGTGGCACGGGCGGGACCGGCGGGACAGGGGGAAGCACCGGCGGCGGCGGCACCGGCGGGACCGGCGGAAGCACCGGAGGCGGCGGCGGAACCGGCGGCGGAACCGGCGGCGGCGGAACAGGCACCGGCGGAACCGGCGGAAGCGGCGGAACATCCTCGCTTCTCAGCAGCAAAGAAGCCGATGCCGTCGCCGGCGCGCTCGTCGCGCTCGAGGCGATGACGCAATCGGTCGAGACATCCGAAAGCGTCAGCGACGCCGGCTCGCTTGACACGTCGTCGCCGCAGCGCCAGCCCGTCACCGTCGGCGAGTTCACGTTCGGCGACTGCCCGTCCGTCACCCTCGCGCTCGACAGCACCACCACCGGAACGCTTAGCGTCGACTTCATCGACAACTGCAAGGTGCTCGGCAGCGACGAGTTCGAGTGCAGCGGCGCCGCCACGGGCGAAATCGACCGCGCCGCCAAGACGATGACGCTCGTTTTCGACGACGTGAAGTGCAACAACCGCAAGCTCAACGGCAGCATCGACGTCATCTACGAATTGCACACCGATTACGTCGTCTTCGACGGCGCGTGGGATCTGCGCCACAACTCGTCCGGCGACATCGTCGAAACCAGCGGCGAAGGCACGGCCACGTATGACCGCGACAACAACACGACGACGCTGGACGGCTTCCTCGCGACCGTCACGGGCGAGCTCGGCGACTTCGACCTGGAGATCAACGACCTCGAAGTCTCGTTCCTCAACAACGGCAATTACATCCCGTCGAAGGGCACGATCATCCTGACCAACGACGAAGTCGGCGAGATCACCATCACGTTCGACGCCGACTCGCCCAGCACGGGCGAGGTCAGCGTGTCGATCGACGGTGGCACGAGCTTCACGGTCAATCTGCTGGCGCTGTAGCCGC
>CAZHIE010000110.1:8845-14212 GCA_964532435.1 uncultured Planctomycetales bacterium | reverse complement strand
ACCGCAGCCGCCTACGGTTGCATTCTCTCGTGAAATGCATCCCAGCCTCCCCCGATGCATTCTCCCGTAGAATGCATCCCAGCCGCCTCCGGCTGCATTAATGGAGGGCAGCCGCCCTCGGCTGCATTTCTTGCGAGGTTCGCCGCCGTCGCTTTGCCTCGCGTGCGTTTTTTCAACGTTCGGACGGCACGGCGAAGGAGCAACCATGTGGCCCGCCCGATTCGCAATGGTCATCGCGCTCGCCGCGCTCGCGCTGCCCGGCGTGCTCGCCGCCGACGCGCCGCTGAACGATCGCGCGGGCGTGCTGAGCGCGGCGGAGCGCACGCGGATCGGCGAATCGCTCCAGACGATGCGCCGCACCGGTCGCGCGCGGGTGGAAGTGCTGATCGTCGACTCGACCGGCGGCGTCGAGATCGGCGCATACGCGCGCGGCGTGCTCGAATCCTGGCCCGTCGGAGCCGAAGGCGCCGATCGGGCCGCGATTCTCGTCGTCGCAGTCGCCGATCGCGCCTACAGCGTTCAGGTCGGACGCGAGCTGTCGGCCACGCTGACGCCGTCGTTTTGCGCGATGCTCGGGCACATGTATCTCGAACCGCGCTTCAGCAAGCAGGAGTTCGCGGCGGGAATCGAGGAGTCGCTCGCGCGCATCGCGGCGCTGCTGGACGTGAGCGCGGCGTCGATGCCGGCGGCGCGCGACGCGGACGATGCGGCGCTGCACACGATCGCGTCGCCCGCGCCGCGGCCGGCGCCGGGCGCGCGGACATTCGCCATTGTGGCCGGCTCGATCGGCGCGGTTGTGGTGGTGGTGATTCTCCTGAGGCGCGTGCTCCTGCCGCCGGAGCGCCAGATCGCGCGCCGGCGCGGGCCGTCGCCGGATCCGCGGAGCGACAGCGCCTACGCGGCCGACGCGCTGCTGTGGACGACGATGGGCGCCGAGCCGCAGACGGGCGCGGACGGCGCGAGCAGCCCCGCCGACGCGCACCACTCGGCCGATCCGGCCGGTGGATACTCGGGCGGATGGAGCGACGCCGGCGCCGACGCGGGCGGATGCGATGCGGGCGGCGGCGGCGGGGACGGCGGTAGCGGCGGCGGCGATTGAGCCGCGCGGCCGCGGCGCCGTCGCGGGTGGATTCTCAGCTCACGCGGCGCAGAAGCGTCACGCGACCGACCTCGACCCATTCGACGACAAAAATGTTGCCGGCCGCGTCGAAACAGGCGCTGTGTGGCGCGATGAACCGGCCGGGCACGAATTGCTCGCGCGGCTTGTCGCGCAGCGCGAAGTTCTCGCCGTCGCCGAGATGCGCGACGAGCTTGTCGTCGCGGTCGAGGATCGTGACGCGCGCCTCGAGGTCGGGAACGAGCAGCAGCCCGTCGCGCTGATCGAAATGGCACGGCGAGCGCAATTCGTCCGTCACAAAGCGCTGATGCCGTCCGTCGAGGTCGAAGTATTGCAGCCGCCGATTCGATCGGTCGGCCACGACCACCCGCGGCGCGGCGCCGCGCGTGTCGATCATGATCCCGTGCGGGCAATTCACCTGCCCGCGCTCCTTGCCCGGCCCGCCCCACGATCGCAGGTACTCGCCCGCCGCGCTGTAGTGATGAATCCAGCTCTTCCCGTATCCGTCAGCGACGAAGAACTCTCCGCCGCGCGGGCCGGGGGGCACGACCGCGATGTTGGTGGGGTGAAACTCGTCCTTCGAGCCGTACAGCCCCGACTCCAGCGGACACGTCTTCTCCCAGACGGCCTTGCCGGCCAGGTCGGTTTTGGCGAAGACGCCGCGCTGAAAGTCGGCCAGGTAGAGAAACTCGCCCTCCCTTTCGCGCGACAGCAGCAGGCCGTGCGCGCCGCCGCGGTAGGCCGCGCCGAAGGAGCGCACAAACCGCCCGTCGCGGTCGAACACGACGATCGCGTCGCCGCACTCGCTGGAAGCGTGGACCGTGTGCTTGACGTAGACGTTGCCGTCCTTGTCGACCGCGACGCCATGCGTGTTGCCCCAGCGGATGCGCGCCGGCAATTGGCCCCAGTCGTGCAGCGCTTCATAACGATGCGCCCCGTCGCCGAGCACCGGCGTCCGGACGGACGCCTTGTCCTGCGCGCGCAGGATGCGTGGAAAGGCGAGCGATCCGCCGGCCAACGCCGCGCCAGCCGCGACGGCCGAGGCGGCCAGAAACTCGCGGCGCGTGCGCGCACCGGTACTCGCGCGCGCCGCGGCGCGCTCACGCGCCTTTCGGCCGGATAGGACTTCTGCATCGCGCATCTTGTTTTGCCTCGCGGGTTGGCGGCGCGTCCGGGCAGACGGCGCCTGGGATTCCCGGAAGATACCGCGGGGTTCTGAATTGGGAAACACGCGCACGTTTGTCGCCAAGCGACTCGCTCATCCCGCCCGTTTCGCGTCGGAGCCGGCCCGCTCGGCGTCTCGCCGCTTGTCCTTTGCGCCGGATGCCGCCCGCTCCGTTCGTCGCCCGGTGCGCTTTGCGCCCGTTCGCGCGCTCTCGGCCTTCCGTGCCCCGAGCGGTGCGTCTGCGCCCGCCGCTTCCGCCGCCCGGCCGTGCGTGATGACCTCCAGGCGCGGCTTCTCCGGCCAGCCGGAAAGGTGCAGTTCGCAGCGCCCGCTCATCAGGTCCATGAGCCGCCGGCCGATGAACTCGTCTCGCCAGCCGAGCAGCAGCGGCGGCTTCTCCGCCAGCGTGCCCGACTGATAGTCGATCAGCTCGCGCAGCCGCTGAGCGCTGCCCACCAATTCGCGGCTCAGCGATTCCTCGAAGCAGATCGCCTGCGTCACGGCCGACAGCAGGTCGAGCATGACGCGCATCATGGGCGTCTCTTCGCGCGCCTCGTAGACGCTCGGCCACTCACTGCGCGGCGCGGCCTCGCCGCGCGCCACGGCTTCGAGCACTTCCGCCGCGACGCGCGGATTGCGCGATTGCGGAAATCCGCGCAGCACGTGCAGATCGGCCGCGTCGGTCGGGCGGCGCCGCGCGATCTCGACCAGAATGTCGTCGCGAACCAGAAACCGCGTCGGACGATTCTTGCTCCGCGCATATTCGTCGCGCCACTCGACCAGCCGCGCCAGGACGGCCAGCCCCTTGCCGTCCAGGCGCTTGCTCCCCTTGAGCTTGAAGAGCCGGTCGGTGGCCGGCGGCTTGTAATACTCGGGATTCTGGAAGCGGCGGAATTCGTCCGCGGCCCAGAGCGTCCGGCCGAGCTTCTCGATCCGCTCCGCCAGCCGCGCGTGCAGCGCCGGCAGGTGCGCCACGTCCTCGACGGCGTAGTGAAGCTGCTGCTCCGTCAGCGGGCGACGGGCCCAGTCGGTGAGCGTCTGGCCTTTCGCCAGCCGGCAGTGCAGAACGTAATCCAGCAGCCGCGCCAGGCTCAGCGGATACCCGACGCCCGCAAACCCCGCCGCGATCTGCACGTCGAAAACGCTGCGCGGCGTGCGGCCCGTGGCGCGGTAGCAGACTTCGAAGTCTTCCTTCCCGGCGTGGACGATCGTAAGCACGTCATCGTCGGTGACGAGGTTCCAGAAGGGCACGACGTCCAGGCCGGCCAGCGGATCGATTAGCACAACCTCGCCATCGGCGGTCGCCACCTGAACGAGGCACAGCGTGGCATCGTACGTGTCGTCGCGGATGAACTCCGTGTCGAACGCGAAACGCCGCGCGGCGCGCCAGGCGTCGCACAGCTCTTCGAGCCGGCGCTGGTCCGTAACGATTTCGGGCAAATTTGACATCAGCCGCCAACCACTTTCGTCGCGGGAATGCTCACGGCGCGAGCCGCCTTGTGTTGATGCTTATCGGAATCCGATCGCAGCGCGGTAAGCGGGAAACGGCCAAGTCGGCCGACAGCCCGCTTCGGTCGTGAATCGTATCCGCCGGGCGGCGTGCGGAACAGCGGCGCGGTGCGGTGTGCTGGTGTCTGTGGAAAATGCCGCGACCGCGGGTGCTGTCGCAAATTCGCGACAGCGGCCCGCGGTCGCCGCAACGGAGGAGAGCAAGGGTTTCAGTCTGGCACCCACTCATACGCCAGCCCGAACGGGCGGTTCGGTTCCGCGCGAGATTTTCGTTTCGACTCCGCGCCTCAGCGTCTCCGCGTGCTCTCTTCTTCCCCCGACCATCCCCGAATTTCTTGTAATTTGCCAAGAACCCGTTGCCTAAGCGTGGTGAATCGCTATATTAGCGGACGTTACTGTGCTTCGCTGCGTCCGAAACGGACATTCGCGCAAACGCCAGATGCCGGAAATCCAGCGGTTTCTGACGAGACGTGTGTTATCGGCCCTCCCGGGCCGTCCGTCGCACTCGCAGCGTTCCAAGCGCAGTTGAGCTGACAGGGTCGCGGCTCGCAGACTGCAATTGTCCAAAGCCGGCTGGCGAGTTTCCACCGGCGACAGTTCTGCCGAGTTCGCGAGGCGCGGTGCGGCCGCAAGCGAGTGGAATCGGGCCGCCAATTCGACCGGGGCGCGTCATCGTCCGCCGAACGCTTCTTCGTGCGCTACGCCTGGCGTGGCGTTATGGCAACGAGTCGATCCGGGGTTGGGTCTCTTGTTGCACACGAATGCAGCGCCGCAGCCGGACGGGGGCGACCGGGTTCGTGGAGTTTCCATGAGCCAGGCGATCTTCAATCTTCACAACCACACGCCGTTTTCCGACGGGGCCTACGACTTCGACGAGCTTGCCGACGAGCATTGTCGAGTGCTGGGCGACGGAATCGGCGGGGTCGGCTTCTCCGACCACCTGTTCTGCACGCCCTCCTCGCGCGAGATTCGCAGCGAGAAGGAGTTTGAGCGGCTCTTCGCTCGCGAAACGCGGAAATACGTCGACGCCGTCCACGCCGCGCGAAAGCGCTGGGCCGGCCGGCTCGAGATACTCTGCGGCGCCGAGATCAACTGGACGCTCAACCGCACGATGCTCGATCACATCCGCCCGCTGCTCGACGGCGTCGACTACGTCTTGTTCGAGTTCGTCGATTGGGCGGGACTGACCACGCTGGCGAACCAGGCTCGGCGATTTCCCTGTCCCATCGGCCTGGCGCATGCCGACGTGGCGGAGCAGTTTCCCAACACGTCGATGGACCAGGTCGTGCGAACGCTCGCGAACGCGCGCATTTTCTGGGAGTTCAACCACAAGCACACGCCGCCCGACGAGCGCCAGCCGTGGTTCAAAATCCTGCCGCCGCACAAGGTGCGGGTCTGCCTCGGAACCGACACGCATGACGATCTGGAGTGCATCCGCGAATTGCCGGCCATGCACTCGTTCCTTCTGCGGCAGGGCTTGGCGGACAAGCTCTTTGTCCCGCCGCGCCGCGCGGTCGAAGCGCCGCAGCCGGCGCTGCCCGGCGCGATGGACGCGGTTGTGGTGGGCGCGCCCTGA
>CAZHIE010000110.1:0-8745 GCA_964532435.1 uncultured Planctomycetales bacterium | reverse complement strand
AGAAAATCCTTTTCCGCATTCTTCACGACCAGCACCGGGCACGGCGCGTGCTGCACCACGCGCTCCGCGACGCTCCCAAGCAGGACGTGTCCCAACCCCGTCCGGCCATGTGTCCCAATGATGATCAGGTCGCAGTTCTTGCGCTTCGCGTAATCGCAGATCGAAAACCACGGATTCCCGAAGAACGCGTCCAACACGATCTTCGTCGAACTCTCGCCGAAGTGATCCTTCACCACGTCATCCAGCCCGCGGCGAGCGGCCTGAATGAACTCCGGCTCTGAAAACGAAACCGGAACTTCGGCCGGCAGCACGACCGACACCGCCGACGTCAGCGGCGGCGGAATCACGTGGATGATGTGCAGCTCCGCCCCGAATACGTCGCGAAACCCCTTCGCATAGTCTGCCGCCTGCAGCGACAACGGCGAGAAATCGGTCGGCCATAGAATTCGCTTCGGGCTGACGACCATGGTGTGCCTCCCTGTAGTTGTCGTCCGGCGGGCGACGCGCCGCATTTCACCCGCCGCGACGCAGCACGCCGCGAACCGACGGGTTTCGCCCAACGCCGGCTTCCGTCACAATGATTCTATCCGGCCGCGAGCACGGGCACACGCGCCCGCCCGCGGACGCAGATGGACCATTGCGGGAGGCGATCATGGCCCGGAGAACAAGCGCCGACACCACCGCGCCGGACGCCGAGTTTCCCACGCTCCCACCCCGCCCGGCGCCCGAGGCCGCCGTCGCGCCGGCCAAGTCGCGCGGGGCGGCCGCGTCGAATACAACGTCCGGCTATCGCTGCCTGGCGTGCGGGTATCCGCTGATGGAGCAGGGGGGCTTTCGCTGCTCCGAATGCGGCGTGGAGTTTGAAGAAGCCGACCTGCGGGCGTGGTTCGACGGACAGGAAGCGTCGAGATTCCAGCTTCTGTTGTGGCTCGTCGGCGCGGTTTTTTTCCTGAAGCTGTGGGTGCTCGCGCCGCTCGCGCCATATGGACGCATGCTCGCGGCCGGGGCGGTGTTCGTCGCAGCGCTGAGCGTCGGCCGCGGGAAGTCGGGCACGGTCGGGCACTATTGGGCCGTCAGCGCCGGCGTGTGCGGCGTGCTTATGTTCATTTTCATGGGGAGCGGCGGACCGTTTCACGCGCTGCCGTATCTGACCGTCGAGCTTTGCGCCGCGGCCGCGCTGTTGCAGGCCGCGCTCCACGATTCGCAGGGTCGAGCGGTGATGCTGCCGGTCGGCACGCGCTATTTCTGCGTCGCGGCGCTGGTAACCGCGCCGCTGCTGGCGATGGCGCTCGACGCGGCGCAGCGCGGGCTCGACGCGGCGAATGTCACGAGCGGCTGGCCCGAGTCCTATCCGCTCTTCCGGTTCATCGTGCCGACATTGCTGACGCTCGGGCTGTGGACGTTCGTGGTGCGGAAAATCTGGTTGGTGCGACAGCGGTTGTTCGCGCCAATCGCGGATCGGGAGTAGGGCGAGGCGCCGCGGCGAAGAATGCGGTTGAGCGTTGCGCCGTCCAAAGGCTGAGGCCACCGGCAACCATCGTGCGCTCTGCGGGCGAATTGCGTGCGCGTTCTTCCGCCGAAAGCGTCCTCCATCCTACTGTGGACTCTCGGGTGGAATGTCCACGAGGTGAGTGCTCTGGTTCAAACCCTCGCGCTGGCGCTTGGGGTTCGGATCGGGGGAATGCAGCCGGGGGCGGCTGTCCTCCATGCACGCATTCGCCAATCGCTTTTCGCTACTCGCTCATCGCAATTCGTTCTTCGCTCTTCGCAATTCGCCATTCCCCGCCGCCGGCTCGCCGGATTGCCCACTCCAGCGCGTACGCCGCGGTGAGTAGAAGCAGCAGCCAGCCGCCCGACGATTGCGTCGGCGAGATTCGGACGCGCTGATCCAGCCGCGTTCGCCGATCGCTCTTCGACAGCTCGCGAATCAACTCGTCCACTTCTTCCAGCTCGAAGTAACGCCCGCCGGCCGCGGCCGAGCGCTCCGCCGCCTCGCGCAGCAGAGCGAGATTCGCCGTCGGCGCGCGATGCTCCACGTCGACGTCCGTTACGTCGAATGTCGCGGAGGCTGCCAGCTCTTCGGGTCGGAGCGTAATTTTCGGCGCCGCGCTGGCCGTCGTTGCGGATGGCGCGCTCGCGCCGGCCGGTCGCGGGCGAAACGCCAGATTCAATTCGTATCGCCCGCTCCGCAGCGGGGCCAGCGCTGCCGTCGGCAGATCCGCGCTCCACGCATCGCCCTGTCGGCGAAGCGAGATTTCCCACTCGTCGGCCCCGATGGTCGTGCCCCCGCGGCTTGGCGCGGCCGGCTGCGAGCCTGCGGGGGCAAGCCGCAACACGAGCCTCGGAATAAGCTGCTCGTCGAGCGCCCGTTGCTGTGCGGTGGTCAGACCCGACACGCCCGCTCGCACGCGGATTCGCCGGCCGCTCTCGATCGCCGCCGACGGGTACGCCGCCGCATCCGGCACGACCCATCCGCGCGGGCGCCGGTTGGCCAGCCACGAGACGGTCTGTCGCCAGAACGCATGGTGCAGCTCGGCGCCTTCGTCCGATGCGAGCGACCACGGCCAGGTCGCCTCCCACGCCGCGGCGGCCACGCGGCCACGCCCGAATTCGCCGACCACCAGCAGCGGCTCGCCCGACTCGCTGGTCGCCAGAATCTCGGAAAGCGATTTCGGCCGGCCCAGCTCGCACACTCCCAGCAGCGGCGGCAGAGCGGCGAGCGTCTGCGGCGACAGACCCGCGAGGATCGCGTGCGCCGTGCCCTCGTCGGTCGGGACGAATTTCGACGCGCTGATCTCGCGAGTCGCGCCGCGCGGCAACGCGACCGGCGAAAAGTCCTCCAACGCCGTCGCGCGAAACGAGCCGCCCGACCACATCGCGCGCCCGCCGGCCAGTAGCAGGCCCAGCCCATCTTCGCGAATGGCGCGAGAAATCTCTTCCAGCGCCGACCGGCCGGGCGCGCGGCCCAGGCCGAGCAGCACGACGTCGTAACCCGACGTGTCGAGCGCGGGCGCCGCGCCGCCCGCCGCCTGAAACACCGTCTCGACCTCGAATTCCTCCGCGCCGCGCAGCGCGCGCGCGATCGCGCCGGCTTCCGGCCGCGGGCCGCCCTCAACGAGCAGCACCCGAATGCGATCCGCTACCACTTCGACCAGCGCCGAGCTTTCGCTTACGTCGCCGCCCAATTCCGCGGGCAGACGAACCGAAGCGGTCAGGCGGTACACGCCCAGCGCCGGCGGCAGCAGCGTGAACTCTCGCTCAATCGCCTCGTCGGCGCTCGGCAGGGCGATGCGGACCGACTCGCCGTGCTCCGCGCTCCAGCGCACCGACGCTTCGACCGTCGCCCCCGCACAGCCGCGTACGCGGGCGGCCAGTCGCACGCGCAGGCGCTCGCGCACGCGCAGTTTCGCCGGCGCCGCCAGCGGTTCGAGCTCGATCGCCGGCGTGCGCGCCGGGTCCGGCCCGACTCCGACCGCCAGCAGCGCGCAGCCGCGCCGCGCCAGCTCATCCGCGGCGGAGCGCACCGCCGCGGCGCTCTCCACGTTCTCGCCGCCGTCGCTGACGAGAATCACGGCGCGCGGGGCAATGCCGGCCGGCGAGCGCGCGTCGGCCGAGCGGCGCAGCGCGGCGGCGAGCGGGCTTAGCGCCGCCGCGGGCGCGACTCGCCACTGCGCATCGGCGCGGCCGCCGGCAAGCCCCGCGGGTTGAACGTCGTAGAGCGCGTCGAGATCGGACAGCTTTGATCGATTCTTCGCCGCGGCGCCGGCGACGCGCTCGGCGCGCGACCCCCGAACGGCGTCGTCCGCGGCGCGATCCACAATCGACATCGAGCGCGAATCATCGAGCAGAATCGGCAGCGGCGGCCGCTCGAAACGCGTGACGCGCACCTCCGCCGCGGGCTGAACGAGCAGCACAACCAGTGTCGCAAGCGCCAAACCCCGCCCGAGGATGAGCGCGGCGCGGGCAGGGGGGGCGAACCCCGCGCCGCCGCCCCCGGCAACGACCGCCCACGCGACCGCCGCCAACGTACACGCGAGAAGCAGCGCGTGCGCCGCCGTCCCGGCCACGAACGCGAGAGCGCCCGCGCCACCCGCGCCCGCGGCCGCGAAGGCGCCGCGCCAGGCGAGCGGCCGGGCGCCCGCGATTCGCCACGCCGCCAGCGCTACGATCAGCGGCGCCCAGTAAGCAGCATCGAGCGACATCGTGTTTCGGAATCCCGCAAGCGGCGCCCGGCGGTGGGCTGCTCCGCATTTCACGCCGAATGCGCGCGGCGCATGTTATGGGCGTGCCGCACGCCCGGCCACGAAGATCAATGCCAATTTCCGCGGCGCTCCGGTATCGCACCGCGCCGCCCCGCCCCGGCGAACCCATTCGCGGACGTTGCGCCTCCGCCGCTCCGCGCGGCCCGAAGCGCGCCGGTCGCGCCGGCGCGGCGTCCTACAGTCGTCTGACGGCGCGGCCGCTGTGCGCGGCGCCGGTTTTCCCAGGGGAGGAAAGAAGCATGAAGAGAGTTCTCGCTTTGGCTGCGCTCGCGCTGTCGGCCGCGCCCGTGCTCGCCGACTGGACCGAGCAGGGCGATGCGCCCGCGCTGCACGGCGGCCAGCAGACCGTCGGCGTCGGCGAGTTGTCGCGGATCATCGGCCACCTGGACAACGACGATGCGGACATGTACTGCATCCAGATCACCGATCCGCAGTTGTTCCTCGCGACGACGGTGGCCGGCACCACGATGGACACGCAGCTCTTTCTGTTCAGCCCGAACGACATGGGCGTGACGTTCAACGACGACTCGCAGTCGACGCTGCAATCGACCCTGACGAATGCGAACGTTTCGCTGCCGGGGATCTACTTCCTGGCCGTCTCGGCGTATGACCTCGACCCGCGCGATGCAGCGGGCGCGGAGATCTGGGCCGATTCGCCGTTCGGGATTGAGCGCACGCCCGATGGCGCCGGCGCGGCCAACCCGCTGGCGGCCTGGGGCGGCACGGGTTTCAGCGACCCCGGCGACTACACGATCAACCTGCGCGGCGCGACCTATCACGTGCCGGAGCCGGCCAGCATGGCGCTCCTGTCGCTCGGCTGGGTGGGTTTCGCGATCCGCCGTCGGTAGGCGGTCGTCGAGCAAGAGACTGAGAAGGGGGCCGGTGCTCGCGCCGGCCCTCCGTTTTTAATGCCGGCGCCATCCCGCCAGTCCGCGCCTTTCCGGTCGACTTGGAGTTTCATCCCGTCCACCATCCATTGTTCCGTCTCGCCGGTCAGACCCCAACCTGGCGTCCGTTCGCGTGTTCGGGCGACGCCGGACGGCCCCCATGCAGGGATTTTCGTAGCCAAATTAATCAGTCATCGCTTGCACTTGTGGTCGAATGTGGTATCTTATCCCTGTCCAGAACACAAAAGTGGTGGCCAGTGGTGAACCCCGGCAGCTCGAATGCGACTTGTTGGAAGACAGGACGGTTCGATCGACTCCAAGAGCCGGCTGGGCGTTGGGCACGGTTTCCGCAGACAGCTCAGCACCGATACCACGGGGCACTCCTTCTATGTCGTTCCCGGCGAGCGGCCGGGAACGCTCGATCTGTACCCCGAGAAGGTTTTCGAGGCGGGAAGCTGGACCAGAGTCCCGTTCGAAAACCTCTCCCAGGAATCGCAGGACTGGGTCCGGTTCATGAACTCGCAGGCCGCCCTGCTCGAGTCCGACACCCAGGGCCGCGTTCTCATCCCCGAGCGCCTGCTGAAGCGCATCGGGGTGGATAAGGACGAAAACAGCGCGGTGACGCTGGTCGGCATGACCGATCGCCTGACGCTCTGGCCTCGCAGCCGCTTCGAGGCGTTTGAGGAAGAGCAGTGGAACCATGCGGCCGCCAATCGCGTTCGCGCGATTGCCGAAATTCGGAGTCTTGCACCCGCCACCGGCGCGGCGACGGGTGTTTGACCGGGTTGCGAGGCCCGGTCCGTTTCCAGCCGGCGATCCGCCGGCATCGTGGTTGACGAATCGGTTGGGTTTCATGAGGTAGCGGGAGGCCGCGGCGGCGACGCTGTCGTCGCCGCGGCAACCCACAGTCGTTACGGAAGTGCGGGCAAACCCCACGCCTGGGGCGCCCATTCCATGAGCACGGCTGGCCCGTACTCCGTAAGGCAGATGTGGAGGTCTGCCTCTCTCTGGCCGCTCGCGAATCAGGGACGATGAGCGGCGGCCCCGAACAAGCCGCGGTGACCGCAGCGAGTGGAATCATTATGGTCCGCGGTTGGGTCGGTTGTCCACACGTCCGGGTTGTGATTCTGGATAGGGGCGACGGCGGGCTGATTCGCCGCGCCGGCGCATAGCGGCATCGCGTGAGCCAGGCGGAAAGAGAGCACGTCCCCGTCCTGCTGGAGCCATTGCTCAAGTACGTTGCGCCGTCGCCCGGCGAAATCGTGCTCGACGCGACGGTCGGATTGGCCGGCCATGCCTTGCCGCTGCTGGAGCGGATTCGTCCGGGCGGAAGGTTGATCGGGCTCGATCTCGATCCGCAGATCCTGGAGATCGCGCGGGGTCGCCTGGCGCCGCCGGCGGACGCGCGCGTCGATCTGGTTCACGCGAATTACGCGGACTTTCCCGCTGTGCTGGCGGACCTTGGCATTCCGGCGGTCGACATCATCGTGGCGGACATCGGCGTCAACTCGGCTCAACTCGCGGCGCCGGAGCGCGGCTTCTCCTTCGACCGCGACGGGCCGCTCGACATGCGCTACGACACGTCGACCGGGCAACGCGCGCTCGACATCGTCAATCGCTGGGACGAACGCGAGCTGGCCGACCTTTTTTATGAGTACGGCCAGGAGCACCTCAGCCGCAAGATCGCCAAGCGCATCTGCCAGGTGCGGCATGAGACCCGCATCACGACGACCATGCAGCTCGCCCGCGCGGTCGAGTCCGCCCTGACGTCGGCCGGCGCCGGCGGCGGAAAGACGCATCCGGCCACGAAAGTTTTTCAGGCGCTGCGAATCGCGGTCAATCACGAGCTGGAGAATCTCGAACGCTTTCTGGGACGCGCGCCGGAATATCTGCGATCCGGTGGGCGATTGGCCATTATTGATTTCCATTCTTTGGAAGACGGAATCGTCAAGCGAATGTTCCGCGCGGCGCAGGCCGCGGGACAGTTCGAAGACCTGACTCCGCGGCCGGTAATCGCTGACGCTGCGGAGCGGATGGCGAACCGGCGAAGCCGCAGCGCCAAGCTCCGCGTGGCGCGGCGCACGAGCGCGTGAGCATTTGGCGCGAAAGTTGGCTCGGACGGCGAAAGTGTGCGATTCATCAGCCCCGGCTCGAAGTCGGACGACGTAAGCAACAGGCGCAGGGAGGCGCGGGTGGAGATGAGCGTGAAGACGGCGATGATGCTCTCCCTCGGGTTCATCGGGGCAGTGCTGTGGGTTTTGGATCGGACGGAAACGCCCATTCACCGGCTCGCGTCGCCGCTGGAGCCGCGCATCGCTCGCGCTGCTGCGCCGGAACCGGAAAACACGCCCGGCGACGAACCCGGGTTTGTCGCCGTCGATGACGACCTGCCGCTCGACGACGTGTGGGCGGCGCCGGCCGTCGCCCTGGCCGGAAACGGCACGCTGCGCGATCGTTTCGCGCACCCGAGCCCGATCGAGAGCGGACGAGCGGCGCCGGCCGCCCGCGGCGCGGCAGCGCCCGGCGGAAGCGCTCCGCCCGCCCCGGTCGTCAGTCCGCCGCCCGTTCGTCTGCCGCCGCGCGTCGCGTATGAGGGCTCGCCGCCCATCGCCGGCGACGGAGCGGGAGAAGTGCAGACTCCGCCGCGCGCCGCGGATGCCGGACGCGCGGATGAACGCGCCAACCCCCCGCTTGCCGCTTCCAACGAAGACGACCAGCCGCTCGTGGCCCGCCGGCCGCGCGGCAGCCGCGACCCGGTAAACGCCGCGCCGGCTTCGCCGCAGATCGACGAAAAGCAACTCGCGACCGAGCCCGCGGGGCCGGACGCCGCGGGCGCGCCGCGCCGCTATCGCGTGCAAAAGGGCGACTCGCTTTCGCGCATCGCGGCCCGTCAGCTCAAGCGCACCGACGCGGCCGCCGTCGCGCAGCTTCTCGCGGCGAATCCCGCTGTGAAGAAGCGGAACGGCGTGATCCGAATCGGCGAAGAGCTGGTGCTGCCGCTGCCGGGCGCCGCCGTGGCCGCCGACGTCCCGCCGAAGGCTGCGCCGCGTGCCGAGGTGGCGAAGGAATCGGCGAAGCCGCGCCCGTCCGCCGACGCGAAGCAGGCGTCGCGCCGCGCGCCGACCGCCGAGAAGGCGCCGCCCGCGCCGAAGAACAGCAAGACGCCGCGGACGAAGCGCGGGCGCGAGGACAACGGCACGCCGGCGCTGGCCGATCGGCGCACGGCGCGCGGCGCGTCCGCGTCGGGCAAGCCGCGCTCCACGGGCTCGAGCGGGCCGCGGATGCGGTCCGAGGTTGCCGTGGTTCCGCGAACGGTGACGGTTCGCAAGGGCGAGAGCCTGACGAGCGTCGCGCGCAAGCACCTGAACAGCGGCAATCGCTGGGTCGAAATCGCGAAGTTGAACGGACTGTCGAAGCCGGACCAGATTCGCCCGGGCATGAAGCTGAGGCTGCCCGCGTCGGTGGAAGTGGCGGCGCGCTGAGTCGCGTCGGCGGAATGCGCAGCTACTGATCGTGCGCCCTACGGGCGAAGAGAATCAGTAGAAGGTGCGGGTGGCGTTCCAGGGGCTGAAGCCCCTGGCAACCATCGTGCGCCC
>CAZHIE010000109.1:8665-14235 GCA_964532435.1 uncultured Planctomycetales bacterium | reverse complement strand
ACCAGCACGACGCGGCCGTCCACTACAAGCTCAAATGCCCCGAATGCGGCGGCACAGTCGTCCGGCAGGAAGGCTGCATCAAGTGCCACGGCTGCGGCTGGGCGGCATGCTGAGCAAATGCTGAATGCTGAATGCTGAATGCCGAATGCCGAATGCTGAATTGAGAGCATCCGAGCCCGCGACTCGGCCCGAGCCCGCCGCGCGGCCCGAGTCCGCGACGCAGTCCGAGCCCACCTCGCAAGTGGTGGGTCGGGGGGGCGGCGACGCTCGCGTGTGTTCGGCGACGCGCGGGGGTGAGAAGCGCCGGCGAGCGAACGGTCGCACAGGCGCAGGGATGAGCAGACACGAGCGCGCGGACGGGCGGCTACGCCCACTTCGCCCCGGAGGCGGGAAACAAATCGCAGACGTCGCTGTGTCCCGGATCCACCACTTGCGTGGTGGGCTCGGATCTTGTGGCGGGCTCTGATCGCGTAGTGGGTCGGACTCTCGTCATTCAGCATTCAGCATTCGTCATTCAGCATTCACTCGCCACTCTACCGTAGCGCCGTCAGCGGCCAGATCAGCGGGACGAGCGTGATTGTCAGTGCCGCCCAGAGGATCGCCATCGGCACGCCGGCGCGGACGAAGTCGCCCACGCGATATCCGCCCGGGCCGAACACCATCAGGTGCGTTTGATAGCCCGCCGGCAGGATGAAGCCGGCCGATGCGCCGAGCGCGACCGTGATCGCCAGCGGGCGCGGATCCACGTCCAGCGAAACGGACGCCGCGACCGCCACGGGAAACATCAGCGCCGCGGCGGCATTGTTGCTCATCACCTCCGTCAGCGCCCACGTCAGCACATAAACAGCCGCCAGCACGCCGACCGCCCCGAGCGGCTGAAAAAGCGCCAGCCCGTGCTGCGCGATCCAGCCGGCCGCGCCGCTGCGCGCCATGGCCGTGCCGACGCCGAATGATGCCGCGATCGTGAGCAGGACGCTCCATTCCACGCTGCGGCGCGCCGTCGCCGCCGAGACGCAGCGCGCCACAACCATCAACACGGCGGCCAGCAGCGCGACGATCACGCGCCGCTGATCGAGCCACGGCCCGGCGGACGAATACGGCGCCGGAAGCCACATGAGCACCTCGGGCAGCGTCATCGCGACGATCATGCCGATTCCGATCAGACTGGCCAGCCACGCGCGGTCGTGGCGCATCCGGCCGCCGTCGCCTACTTCGCTGACGAGGAAAAAGTGTGGATTGTTGCGATGCGCCAGGACAAAGCCCGGCCCGGTTTCGAGCAGCAGCGTGTCGCCCGGGGCGAGCACGATGTCGCCGATCTTCTCGCGCATGCGCTGGCCGTTGCGATGCACCGCGACGACCGCGGCGTCGTAGATAGTGCGAAAGTTCGCCTCGCGCACGCCGCGACCGATCAGCGGGCTGGTCGTGCTGACGACCGCTTCGCACAGTCGCCGTCCGCGCCGCGCGCCGAGCTTGATCTCATACGTCGTGTCGGCCGCCGGCGCCAGTCCGGGGATTCGCTGCAAGTCGATGATGGTGCTGACCACGCCGGTGAAGATGAGCCGATCGCCCGCGCGCAGCCGCTCCTCCGGCGCGACGGCGGAAAGAAGTTCACCGCCGCGTTCGATCTCGATCAGGTACAGCCCCGGCAGGCCGCGCAGTCCGGCGTCGTGAATCGTCTGTCCGATGAGCGGGCAGCCCGGCTCGACGATGATCTCGGCCAGGTATTCGCGGCGCGTTTCGCCGAGCTGCTCCATGAACTCCTTGCGCTCGGGCAGGAGGCGCGGCACGACGAAGACGAGATAGAGCCCGCCGGCGAGCGCGATCGGCGCGCCGACCCAGCCCAGCTCCCACATTCCCAGCCCGCCGACCAGCGACGGCAGGCCGGACTGCTTCATCATGCCGTGGATCACCAGGTTTGTGCTCGTGCCGATCAGCGTGCAGACGCCGCCGAGGATCGCGGCATAGCTGATCGGCAGCAGCAGGCGCGACGGGGAAAGCCCGCGTTTGCGCGTCCATTCGAGCACGACGGGCAGCGCCATGGCGACCACGGTCGTGTTGTTCAGAAACGCGGACGCCGCGATGAGCGGCGGAACGATGCGGCGCAACCCGTCGTGGTCGCGCGCGGCGTTGCCGAGCAGGCGGCGGGCCGCGGCGCCGAGCAGGCCCGTCTCGACCAGCCCGGCGGCGACGACGAACAGCGCGCCGACCGTCAGCACGCCCTCGTTGTGAAAGCCCGCCACCGCCTCGGAGGTCGTCACCACGCCCGAAATGCAAAGCAGCGCCAGCGCGCCGAGGAATATCATGTCGGCGACGTGCGCCCAGCGCACCAGCGCAACCACCATCGCCGCGACGACGGCGAGCGTCAGCGTCGCCTGCCAGGTCATGCACGCAGCTCCGCGCCGATGCCTCGTGCTCCCGTCGCGCCGCGCCGGATCGGCGAAACGTCGCGCTGCCCGCCCCTTTTCACTCAGCCGCGCCGAACTTAGTGTGCGGCCACGCGGCGGCGCGTGCAAGCGGGCGCGCCCGCCCGACGCCCGGACGCAGGCGGGTTCGCAATCACAGCCGGCACGGAAGCGAGGACGCGATGCGCGACGACGCCGAACGAGCGAAGCACGAATCCCGCGGACAATTCGACCGCTGGGCGCACACGTACGACCGCTCGTGGCTCAACGAGTTCGTGTTTCTGCCCGCCGTGCGGGCCTGCCTGGAGCAGATTCGCCGGGCGCGGGCCGCCGGCA
The DNA here is from genome assembly GCA_964532435.1 of uncultured Planctomycetales bacterium. Taxonomy (GTDB): domain Bacteria; phylum Planctomycetota; class Phycisphaerae; order UBA1845; family Fen-1342; genus CAZHIE01. Next base: position 11,497 of record CAZHIE010000109.1, on the reverse strand, counting down.
GCGCGGGGCGATTTCGCGCACTTGACGTCGGCTGCGGCACGGGCACGCTGGTCGCGCTGCTGGCGGGCGACCCCGCCTGCGAGCGCGCCGTCGGGCTGGATTTTTCGCCCGCCATGGCCCGCCGCGCGGCCGAAAAGCTCGATCGGCTCGATCTGGGCGCTCGCGCGTCGATCGTGGTCGGCGATTCGGAGCGGTTGCCGTTCGCCGACGCGGCTTTCGACTTCGTCACCTGCTGCCACTCGTTCCACCACTACCCGCGCCAATCGGCCGTCATGCGCGAGTTTCACCGCGTGCTGCGGCCGGGCGGCGCGCTGATCCTGATCGACGGTTTTCGCGACAACGTGATCGGCTGGCTGATCTTCGACCTTGTCGTGGCGGGGGTCGAGCGCAACGTGCATCACGCGAGCTGGTCGGAAGTGCGCAATTTGCTGCACGAGGCCGGCTTCGCGAGCTGGCGGCAGCGCAAGCTCAACGTGCTCGCGCCGCTGCTCGTCTCCGTCGCGCTGCGCTGAGCGGCCGCGGCGAGCGCCTCATCGCCGTCCGAAAAGCTGATGCAGCACGACGGCCGACGCACTCGACAGGCGCCGCCACCACGGCTCGCCCACGTCGGCGTGCATCTCGCTTCGCAGGCGCCGGACAAACGCCGCCACAAGTTCCGGACGGCACGCCGGCATGTCGATCCCGCACTGGTCGGCGTGATATTGCTCTTCGCCGCGCACGTGCAGCCAGGCGTTGTCGCGGCAGACTTCGCGCCCGCGCGTCGCGGGAAACGGATAGTACGGCCGCACTTCGACCTGGTCCGGCCGCAGCGCGAGCAGCAGCGCCCGCGTCTCGTCGAGCGACGCTTCGCTCTCGTACGGCGCGCCGAGGTAGACGACCACGCGGCTGCGCACGCGCGCGTCGCGCAGCGCGGCGATCGTCTCGCGCACGCGCGCCTCGGGCAGCTCCATGTCGAAGATTTCGTTGCGGATGAAGTCGCTTCCGCTGATCAGCTCGACGTCGGCCGCGACGCAGCCGGCCGCGGCCAATCGGCGAATCTGCTCTTCGCTGGTCGCGTTGGCGCGCAGGTGGCAGCGAAATGGCAGTCCGCCCCGCGCGGCGTAGATCTCCAGAAACCGGGCCAGCCACGCCTCATCGAGCGCGAAAGCGTGGTCGAGGAAGCGCACCTCGCGCGCGGCCGGATAGGTCTTGCGCAGCAGCTCGATTTCCGCCAGCACGTTTTCCGGGCTGCGCCGGCGCACCCACGTGCCGCGCCCTTCATAGATCGACTCCAGCCAGTCGTTCACGCAATAGGCACATTGCTGCGGACAGCCGCGTCCGACGGCGATCTCGATGCGCCCCGTGCGCCGGACGTATTGGTCGTAGCCGAACAGCTCGCGCTCGGGAAACGGCAGCGAGTCGAGGTCTTCGACCAGCGCCGGAAGCTCCGGCCTCGCCAGGCCGCGCTCGTCGCGCAGCCAGATGCCCTGCACGACCTGGGCGCCGGCCGGATCCTTGACGCGCTCCAGGTACGTAACGAGCGAAGCGTCGGGTTCGCCGATCGCGGCGGCGTGTACGCCGGGCAGGCTCAGGCAGGCGGCGGGGTCGGCGGTGGCGAAGGCGCCGCCGGCGACGATGGGGACGAATTCGTGCTGCTGAATGTACTCGAAGGCGCGCCGGGCGATGTCGGCGCAGACGGGCGAGATGTCGGCGTAGATGAGCTGGGGCAGGCCGCGCGCCAGCGCGGATTTCACCGGCTCCACGCCGAAGCGCGAGAGACCGGCCAGCGAGAGATCGTGCTCGCGCTTGCGCAGCAACCGGAGCAGCACGCCCAACGACGGGTCGAAGCGCGGCACCGGGCGGGCGCGGCTGGCGGGCGCAATCTGGAAAACGAGAATTCGCATCGCGCGGCCCGAACTCTATCGCACAGCGGCGGACAGTTGTAGGCGCGGCGGGCAGGGGCGTGCCTGGGGACTGTTTCCCGCGAGCGCCGCTCGCCCGCGCGAGGGGCGCGATAGAATCCGGCCATGCGACCGGACCTTTCCTTCAAACCCGGCGCGCCGGCGGAGCACGTCGGCACGCGCGAGGGCTACGACCGCTGGGCGGAAATTTATGACGCGGAGGACAATCCGCTCATCGCGCTGGAGACGCCGCGCGTGCGTGCGCTGCTCGGCGACGTGCGCGGGCGGCGCGTCGCCGACCTGGGCTGCGGCACGGGCCGCTACGCGCTCCCGCTGGTGGAGGCCGGGGCGGACGTCGTCGCCGTCGATTTTTCCGACGGCATGTTGCGGCGGGCGGAGCGGAAGTCGCCGCACGTTGCGGCCGCCGCGGAGCGACCGTCGGGTGTGGCACAGGCCAATAGCCCGTCGGCGCGGCCGTCGGGTGTGGCACAGGCCAATAGCCCGTCGGCGCGGCCGTCCGGTGTGGCACAGGCCAGTCGCCTTTCGTTCGTCCGCCACGATCTAAACCTCGCGCCCCTGCCGCTGGCCGGCGGCGCGTTCGACGTCGTGCTGGCGTGCCTGGTGCTCGAACACATCCGCGACATGACGGCGTTTCTGACCGAGGCGCGGCGCATCGCGCGGCCGGGAGCGCCGATCATCGTGACCGCGCTGCACCCGGCGATGATGCTGCGCGGGATTCACGCCCACTTTCGCGATCCGCAGACGGGCACGGACGTGTGCCCGGCCGCGCATCCGTGGGAGCTGTCGGACTACGTCATGGCGGCGATCCGGGCGGGGCTGCGCATCGCCGACCTGAGCGAGCACGCGGTGGATGAGGCGCTCGCGGCGCGCTCGCCCCGCGCGGCCAAATACCGCGGCTGGCCGATGCTGCTGATCATGCAATTGCGGGCGT
>CAZHIE010000109.1:0-8565 GCA_964532435.1 uncultured Planctomycetales bacterium | reverse complement strand
AACGGCGGACGCGACCGTTCGATGGACGATCGCGCCCGCCGCATGTGTCTCTGACTCTAGCGTACGACTAGCAACTGCACTTCGACGTCGCCAACCTAACGGCGAGCGGGAGGCATGGGCCGCGGAAACTCGCGGCCCATGCGATCCCACTTACGCCGCGCGGCCAGCGCGGCCCCGAATTACGGGCACGGATCGTCGCCCGCCAGCAGGCAGTCGACGAACGCCTGGATGTCCGCATTGTCAACGAGCGTGTCGCCGTTGATGTCGTTCGTGCAGACGAAGTCGTACGTGCAGGACGGATTCGCCGCCAGCGCGCACGCCTGCCAGGCGCCGCCCGACAGGTCGAGCAGGGCCTGCACGAAGCAGTCGATGTCGCCGTTGTCCACGACGCCGTCGCAGTTCGAGTCGCCCCTGCGCGAGCCGGCGCACGGATCGGGCGTCGGGCAGTTGGCGCCTTCGCCGGCGCACGAGCCGCTGGCGATCGACGGGCGCAGGCGGTGCGACGAGCCGCTCGTCACGTTCGCCTGTGCGATCTGCGTGCCGGCCGAGCCCGCCGCGTTCTCGACGCCGGTCGACGCCGAAGCGGCGCCGTCGAGCGAGCCGTAGCGGAAGTCGATGTTGCCGTCGGCATAGAGAATCGCCTGGAACGTGTTGTCGCCGCCGCCGCCGAAGAACTGCACGTTCTTCCACTGGAAGACCGCGCGGCTGGCTTCGACCAGGACGCTCGTGCTGCCGCCGAGGCTCGTGTCATAATCGTCCCAGTACGGGGCGATCAGGTCGTTCGGCGCGCCCGGCGACGGGATCGGGTCGTTGCTGAAGTCGTTGTCCACGCCGCCGAACGTCAGGTAGCCGTTCGACGCCATGCGGACCGACGTCTTCACCTCGCCGAAGAACGCGAAGTTGAATCCGAGGTTGACGAGGACGCCGCAATCGTCGCAGGACGGACCGGGCGTCGCGTTCGGATTGCCGCTGATGTCTTCGAAGTCGGTCCCGCATTCGCTGGCGAGGTATGCGACCGCTCCGCACGTCGAGCCGCCGCCCATGAACGTGCCGCCCATGCCGGCGCAGTCGCCGGAGTTGGACGTGACGCACACGCCCGGACCCAGGCAGCAGGCGCCCGGAACGGCGCAGTTGACCGGGTTCGAGCAGGTCTGGCCGTCCGCCGAAACGAACAGCTCGAAGCCGCCCGCCGCGGTGTTGAAGCCGTGGACCAGGATGTAGTACGTCTGGCCGCTCTGCGAGCACCACGACACGGTCGACTGGAGGCCGTCGATGCCGCAGTTCGGATCGTCGTCGTTGCCGCCGACGCACACCAGCCCGCTGCACGAACCGCAGAACACGCTCATCTTGGTGTCGAAGAACGTGTTGATGCTGCAGAGCGTCGCGGTGATCGTCTGGCCGTTGCCGCCGACGCTGTACCACAGGCCGCCCGTGTTCGGATCGTTCGACACGCCGCACGTCGGCGCCGCGTCATACGTCGCCAGCGTCGTGTCGCCGCTGACCGTGGCGCCGAGAGCGACCGGGATCGCGCCGCTGCACTGGTCGTTCGACGGGCAGGTCACGCCGCTGCAATCCGAGCCGTCGCCGGCGTAGGCGCCGCCCTGAGCGCGGCAGCCGCTGCCGCCGGCGAACGTCGTGTTCACGCACGAGCCGTTCGGCAGGCAGCACGCGCCCGACGGAACCGTGCAAGGCTCGCATTCGAGCGTAATCACATACTGCGATCCGCACGGAACGATCGTCGTGTTGCCGGCCGTGTTGAGCGTCGCGGCGAAGAACCACCAGCGGCCCGGCGGCAGGCACAGCACGACCGAACCGGTGCTGCACGGCTGAACGACCGAGAACGGATTCACGAAGCCCGTGTTGTCCGCGCACAGACCGCGGCCGATGTTGTCGACGCGGCCGATGACCAGGCCGAGCGCGTATTCGATCGCGGGCGTGCCGCTGAACGTACACTGCGTGTCGGCGGTCAGGACGAGCTCGTACCAGTCGGTGTCGCGGCGGAAGCCGCCCGTGCCGGTCGGCGCGCGCGAGCCGGTGCCGCAAATCACGTCGCCGCAGTGGATCGTGCTGAACACCGGCGGCACGCTGTTGCAGCCGCCGTTGGTCACGTCGTCGCCCGGCGCGCAGGTCGGGTCGTTCTCCGGAATGCCGCCGTTCGGGCATTCCGAGCCGCACGTGCCGCACGAGATGTTGATCACGCCGTCGCCCGAGATGTCTGCGGCGAAACCGCCGATCTGAATCAGATACTGTGTGTTCATCGTGGCCGAAAACGCGATCGACGACCAGAGCGGGCCCGTGCCCACGTCGTCGTTGCACGCCAGCGGATTGCCCGACGGCGGGCACGTGCCGGCCGGCCAGGCGGCCATGACCGTGTCGAACGCGTCGTCGGTGCCGAGCATGTCAACGCGCACGACGCCGGTGCAGCTCGCGGTGTAGAGGAACCACACGTCGTTGTTGCCCCAGCCGCCGCCGCCGCCGCACAGCGGGTTCGGGCCGTCGCCCGTCGCGCCGACGTTGGAGAACGGAATGTTTGTCCCGTCGCCCGTCGGTGTCGCGTTGGCGCAGTCGTCATTGCCAGGCAGGCCGGCGATGCCGCCCTCGCGCCCGTGATAGGGCATGCCCTTGACCGGGGCCGGCATGTCGGGGACGTAGTCGCCGACGTAGGCCGGGCTCAGGAGCATGATGTCCTTGTACTGGGAGACCTTTTCCTGCGCCATCGCGGCGCCGCAACAGAGCAGCGCGAAGCTGCCTGCCGTCAGAAATGCACGTACCTTGCCCATGTTGCTCCTCGCTCGAAATGACGTGACCCCGGCGGTGAAGCGCACGCACGTCCGCCAACGCAACGGACGGCCGGGAAACCGTTGATGTGCCCGCCGAAGAATCGAAACCGGCTTTTCCCTTCCGAAAATTCGTGCCGCCGGCAAACAGAACTCCGCCGGGAGCGGCACTCCGGATTAGCGCCAATTGTACAAAAACGTGTGACCGCGTACTAGGTCTTTCTCTGGGCGATCGCCGATCGCGGCCGGACGGATCGCCGTCGCGACGGTAACGCAGTCGGATAAAACGGTTTAGGACCGGCGCCGACGCGCGGCATTACGTCCGCGTGCCGGGCGGGCTGCACGGACGCGGAGCCGTCGATTCGTGCGGGGATTGCGGGACACGAGGCGTTTCGGCGGGCGGACACCGGCTGATAGCCAGTGCCGAACACACGCGGTCAGACTCCGCGAGCCGTCGGCGACCAGATGACCTTGTGGAGTTGCAACCCCAGCCGAACCGGCAAGCGGTCGCCCAGTATCCACGCCGCCAGTTCGGCGGGATTTAGCCCGCCGCGGTACAACGAAAGCCCGCTCGCGGCGGCGTTTGCGAGTCCCGTCACTGGCGAAAAGAGCACGGCGCAGCGCTCCGCCAACCGCCGCTCTGCCAGGATATATCGCGCGAAATCGTAGTCTTCGCGCGTGCCGATCACGAACTTGACCTCATCGCGCGGCGTCAGCAAATCCAGATTCCCCCATAGGTTGCGATCCACCTCGCCGGACGACGGGCACTTGACGTCGACGACTCGCACGACGCGCGGATCGACGCGGTCGATCGGACACGCCCCCGACGTTTCGAGCATCACCGTGTCGAAAACTTCGCACATCTGCTGCATCAGCGGGTACACCGCCGGCTGAAGCAGCGGCTCGCCGCCGGTCACTTCGGCCAGCGGGCATCCAAACGCGCGGACCGCAGCCAGCACGTCATCGACGCTCATCCAGCGTCCGTCGTAAAACGCATATTCCGTGTCGCAATAGGTGCAGCGCAGGTGGCAGCCGGTCAGGCGGACGAACACGCACGGCACCCCGGCGCGCGTCCCCTCGCCTTGAATGGAGTGAAAGATCTCGTTGACGCGCAGACGCATTGGCGTGGGCATCGTGCGTAGATAATAGCGTGACCGGCGCAAAAGGATTGCAACGTCCAGTAAGACGCGGTATGCTGGAACCGGTTACGGGCCACTACGGGGCCGCGGCGTAGGGCTGCGGGCGCCAATCTATCGAATCCGTGGCTCGGAATACCAGAGAAGCGACACTCGGAGCGTGAAAGGAAGCCGCGGGCGCTTAGCGCGCCCGCCCGGAGGGAAAGGCGCCATGTCTCGTATCAAGCGGTTCACCGTGACGTTTCCTGTTTTTGCTCTCGCAGTGACCGTTTCGCTCGCGGCAGTCGGGGCCAGCCCGGCGCTGGCGGGCGGACCCAGCAATGACAATTGCGCGGATGCGACGCCGATCGGCGACGGCGACTTTCCGTTCCACAACTTCGACGCGAATTCGGACGGGCCGTTCGCGTGCGAATCCCTGCTTAGCGATGTGTGGTTCTGCTACACGGCAAGCTGCACGGGCACGGCCGTCGCGCAGACGTGCGGCAGCGGCGGAAAAGCGGGTGAGGGCTTCGACACCGTGCTCGCGATCTACAACGGTTGCGGTTGCCCGGTTGGGTTGGCGATCGAGTGCAACGACGACTTCTGCGGGCTTCAGTCGCTGGTGCAGTTTCCGGTCGTGCAGGGCCAGCGGTACATGCTCCAGGTGGGCGGCTTCTTTGGCGAGCAGGGGAACGCCGTACTGCGGGTGGCGTGCAGTCCGGAGGGCGGAACGTACACCGTCAACACCTGCTCCAATGAGCTGGAAGACCTTTCGCAGGTCGGCACGCTGGGCACGCCGTGCGACGACTGCGCCGACCTCGTGAATCTCGGATTCAACTTTCCGTTCTACGGATCCATCAAGACCAGTGTCCTGGTCGGCTCCAACGGCTATCTGACGTTCGGCTCAGACGGCACCGCCTTCTCAAATCAACCGATCCCCAGCACGAGCGAGCCGAACGATTTGATCGCGCCGCTCTGGGATGACTGGCGCACCGACTCCGGCGGCTCCTTGCGTTTTGCAACGCTCCTCGGCCCGACGCGCTTTGTGGCCTCGTGGGAGGCGGTCACCGCCTTCGGCGACGTGAACACCCGCGCGACGTTTCAGGCCGTGCTGTTCGAGGACGGCCGCATCGAATTCCGATACGGCGACTTCGACCCGTCCAGTCCGTCGATCGGCGTGGAAAACGCAGTCGGCGTGGTCGGGACCGCGATCAGTCCCGCGTCCATCGAGCCCGACGCCGGCGAATGCCGGGAACTGATCTTTGTGGAAGGCGAAGACGTCGCGGACCCGACGGACAACGTCGGCCAGATCGGCAAGAAGGGCTCGCTGCTGATTTTCCCGAAGGTCGAAATCCGAGTGGACGCGGCCGGCGCGACGACGTTCGACACGTTCCTGTCCGTCACCAACGACGGCGGGCACGCGGTGAATCTAAAGCTCTGGTTCGTCAACGGCGACGACTGGTGCTACTTTGTGGACGACACCGGGCTGCTGACGCCGAACAATCCGATTTACTGGTCGGCCGACACCGGCGCGCCCGGCCCGACAGCCGGGGGCGGCGGCGCATTCCAGTCGTTCCGCTTCACCGAGGAGCCGGGCGGATTGGACGACGGCTTGTTGCGCGGGTTCATCGTCGCGTATGCCACGTCGCCGGACGAGTTCCCGGTCTGCTGGAATCACCTCTCGGGCAAGGCGACGCTGGTCGACTATCTGACCGGCGACGCGTACGAGTACTCGGCCACGGCGTTCGCCGGGCTGGGCGACGATTGCGACGAGAATGAAGAGGCCCTCCCGCTGGAAGACCTCGTGGCGCGCGATGCAGGCGCGCTCATTCTCGACGGCTTCGACTATGACCAGGCGCCCGACGCGATGCTGATGGACTTCTTCGCCGACGACGCGGCCGCGCCGGTGCTGGGCGAGTCGGGCGTCAACGGGCTGACGGCGATCGCGACGGAGCTGACCATTCTGTTGCTCGACATCGACTTCACGAGCCAGACGGCGGCGACGGTCGCTTCGCTCGAACACCGCATTTACAACGAGAACGAGCAGCACCGCACGTTCAGCGGCGAAGACTGCATTCAGTGCTGGAGCTCGCGGATCATTTCGACGATCGTGAACCAGTACGGCCGGCTGTCGCTGGGCACGGACAAGGGCAAGTCGCGCATCGATTCGCGCGAAGGCCGCTGGTGCCCGATCCGCTACTGCCACGTCGATCCGAATCTGCCGACGCAGGTGTTCACGATCGACCGCGCGCTGCTGGCGGTGCAGACGACGTTCCTCTCGTTCGCGGGCGGCACGTCGGGCGCTGCGGCAAGCCCGACGGGCATCGGCGTGCAGTCGGCGAATGAGCCGGCCTTCATCCGATTCCGCGCGCAGGAGTTCGGCATTCCGGAACTCGTGGACATCCGCGAGCCGTTGAACGACGAGTAGGGGGGCAAGGGGGCGGACGGAGGCAGAGCATTACGGACTCCTCCATCTGGGGGCCCGGCGGTCGAAGCGCCTGCGCGGCCGCCGGGCCGAGTTTTTTGAACGGAGAATGCGGCGCGAATCGCTCCTATGGCGTGGTACGGGCTTCCAGCCCGTTCGGCGCAACGCGGCGTGCGGTCGCTCGGCTTGTGCCTATGCACCGCCGCGCGAGATGGCGAGCTTTTTCATTCGGCTGCGCAGCGTGTTGGGATGCAGGCTGAGGATGCGGGCCGCGCCGGATGGTCCGTCGATCACCCAGTTTGTTCTGCGCAGCGTGGCCAGAATGTGCTCGCGTTCGACGGATGCGAGCGTTGCGGCCGCCGATGCGGCGGCAGGCGGCGAAGTTGCCGCGACTGTGATTTCGCTTGCGGGTGCCAGGCCGCCGGCGGGGGTGGTCGAAAAAGTCCGCGGATCGATGTCGAGCACGTCGGCGTTCGCGAGAATGACGGCGCGCTCGATGATGTTCTCCAGCTCGCGCACGTTTCCCGGCCAGCCGTACGTCCGAAATCTGCTCATTGTTTCGGCCGAGACCGCCTCGACGCGTTTTCCGACGCGCGTGGCGAATTTGCGAATCAGGAACTGAACGAGCAGCGGAATGTCGTCGGCCCGCTCGCGCAGCGGCGGCACGTGCATCGGGAACACGTTCAGGCGGTAGTACAAGTCCTCGCGAAACTTGCCCTCTCTCGACGCGGCCAGCAGGTCGCGGTTGGTTGCGGCGATGATGCGCACGTCGGCGCGGATTGCGGCGCTCCCGCCGACGCGCTCGAATTCGCGCTCCTGCAGGACGCGCAGGAGCTTGACCTGCACGTCGGGCGGCACTTCGCCGATCTCGTCGAGAAAGATCGTTCCGCCGTGCGCCAGCTCGAAGCGACCCACGCGCCGGGCGATCGCGCCGCTGAACGCCCCCTTCTCATGGCCGAAGAGTTCGCTCTCGACCAGCCCGGTCGGCAGCGCGGCGCAATTCACCTTGATGAGCGGCTTGTCGCGGCGGGCGCTGGCTGAGTGGATCGCGCGGGCGATCAGCTCCTTGCCGGTGCCGGTCTCGCCGGTGATGAGCACGGTGGCGTCGGTCGGCGCGACGCGGCGAACGTGGTCGAGCACGGCGTTCAGCGGCGCGCTGCGGCCGACGATCTCGTCGAAGTTGTGGGCCGACTTGATCTCTTCCTGCAAGTAGACGTTCTGCGCCCGCAGGCGGGCCTGCTCCTGCTCCAGCAGCACTTTTTCGGTGATGTCGATGAACATGGTGCGCGTGTAGCGGCCGCTGGGCTCGGGCCGCGACCACCACTGGATCCAGAGCGGCTTGCCGTCGATGCGGCGGCGCAGTTCGAGGATCACGCCGCTGGTGTCGGTTCCGCGGCCGACCGATTCGAACGCCTCGCGCAGGCGGCGTTGGTTGTCGGGATTGTCGACGACGAAGCTGCGTCCAAAGGTTCCTTCGATCTGTTCGGGCGTGATTCCCAGGGCCCGCATGGCGGCCTTGTTCGCGCGGAGGAAGCGCGTGTCGAGGCCTTCCTGAACGTAGGCGATGGGCGATTCCTCGAACAGATCGTGGTATCGCTGCTCGCTGTCGCGCAGGCGACGCTCGGCCCGCAGGCGCAGGAGTTCGGCCGTCGCTCGCGCCGCGAAAATGCGAAAGAGGAACATGCGCCTTGGCTCGGCCGGCATGGGGCGATCGTCGAAGACGGCCATGTGGCCGAGCGTGCGACCGTCCTCGTCGCGAAGCGGCACGCCGAGGTAGCTGTCGATGCCCATCTGGACGAGCGGCTCGTCGGTGGGGAACAGCCGGCTCACGCCGGTTGCGTGGTGGCAGAGGTTTCCGAAGACGACGTCTTCGCACGGGGTTCCGCGCAGATCCCACTCGACGTTTTCGGCGATCGCGCCGTTGCACCAGAAGGCGGTGGTGCGCGCCCGCCCGGCGCGCGGCGGCGTGTCGGCGGACGTGTCGCGCGGCGCTTCGGCCGCCACGTCGTCGGGCGTTGCCGGGGCGAGGAACTCGGCAATGAACGCGTATTTCGTTCCGACGGCCGCGGCGAGATGCCGGACGAGCGTCTGGAAGAACTCCGCGCCGCTCGCGCCGGCGGTTCCTTCGACAACGGCCCGCAGGGCGGCGATATCGGCGGTGTCGGTGATGGGCGAATCGGACGGGTTCACGGCGGCATTGTACCGGCCGGGGCGAAGCGCGTAGCGGCCCGCGCCCCCGCGCGGCCGG
>CAZHIE010000108.1:13104-14239 GCA_964532435.1 uncultured Planctomycetales bacterium | reverse complement strand
GGGCGGCTGCGGTCCACGAGAGTGAATGCAGCCGGGGGCGGCTGCGGTCCATGCCCGATTCGCGCCGATACGGCCGCGCGAGGGCGCGGGCCGCTACACTTTGGCGCGGGCCGCTACACTTTGGCGCGCGCCGCTACATTTGGGCGCGGAGCGCTACGCGCGCGGGGCGGTGCGGGCTTCGTGACCCCGCGCGGGGCGCGCGATACACTTCCGCCAACGGCCGCGCCTGGTCGGCGCGCCGCGAGGGATCACTGGCAATGAGCATCCTGGTCGATCGGGACACGCGCGCCATCTGTCAGGGCATCACCGGCAAGGCCGGCGCGTTTCACACTCGGCAGTGCATCGAATACGGAACGACGTTTGTCGGCGGCTGCACGCCCGGCAAGGGCGGGACGACGAGCGAGCACGGGCTGCCCGTCTTCGACACCTGCCACGAGGCGGTCGCCAAAACCGGCGCGAACGCGACGATGATCTTCGTGCCGGCGGCGTTTGCGGCCGAGGCGGCGATGGAGGCGGCGGATGCGGGCATCGGCACCGTGGTGCTGATTACGGAGGGCGTTCCGACGCTCGACATGGTGAAAGCCCGCAAGTATCTCGACGACAAGGGCGTGCGGCTGGTCGGGCCGAATTGTCCGGGCGTGATTACGCCGGGGCAGTGCAAGCTCGGCATCATGCCCGGCTACATTCACAAGCCGCCGGCGGCCGGCACGAAAAACGTCGGCATCATCTCGCGCAGCGGGACGCTCACGTATGAGGCCGTCTGGCAATGTTCGCAGCGCGGATTCGCACAGACGACGTGCGTGGGGATCGGCGGGGATCCGGTCAAGGGTGTGAACTTCATCGAGCTGCTGGAGATGTTCGAGCAGGACGCCGAAACGCACGCGATCGTGATGATCGGCGAGATCGGCGGCACGGACGAAGAGCAGGCGGCCGCGTACATCCGCGAGAAAGTGCGCAAACCGGTTGTGGCGTTCATCGCCGGACAGACGGCGCCTCCGGGCAAGCGGATGGGCCACGCCGGCGCGATCATCAGCGGCGGCGAAGGCACGGCGCAATCGAAGATGAAGGCGCTGCGCGACGCGGGTATCGCGGTGTGCGAAAGCCCGGCGTCGTTGGGCGAGACCGTGGCGCGCGT
>CAZHIE010000108.1:5876-13004 GCA_964532435.1 uncultured Planctomycetales bacterium | reverse complement strand
GGGCGCCGGACGCACAGGAACACGACATGCCGCCGACGATCAAGCCGCTGCGCCGCATTGGGATTCTCACGGGCGGAGGCGATTGTCCGGGGCTGAACGCGGTAATCCGCGTCGTGACCAAGGCCGCGATTCACCGGCTGGGGCTCGAAGTCTACGGCGTCGAAGACGGCTTTCTCGGGCTGATCGAAAACCGCATGAAGCCGCTGCACGAGGAGGATGTGTCCAACATCCTCACGACCGGCGGCACGATTCTGGGCACGACCAACACGGCCGATCCGGCCCGCTTCATGGTCGGGCGCGACTCGGCGGGCAAGCCGATTTTCCGCGACGTGACGCCGCAGGTGGTCGAGTTTCTGCGGGCCCGCGAGATCGACCTGCTGGTGGTCATCGGCGGCGACGGGACGATGAGCGGGGCGGCGAACCTGATTCACTCCGGGATTCCGTGCGTGGGCGTGCCGAAGACGATCGACAACGACCTCATGCATACCGACGTGACGTTCGGCTTCGCGACGGCCGTGCAGACGGCGACGGAGTGCCTCGACCGGATTCACAGCACGGCGGCAAGCCATCACCGGGTCATGCTGGTCGAGCTGATGGGGCGCAACGCGGGGTGGCTGACGCTTTATGCGGGCTTGGCGAGCGGGGCGGACGTGATCTTGCTACCGGAGATACCGTTCTCGCTGGACTCGATTTGTCAGGCTTGTTTGGAGCGTTCTCGTCATGGCAAGCGATTCACGCTGATCGCGGTTTCGGAGGGCGCGACGCCGCGCGGCGGGCAAAAGGTCTGTCAGCGGACGGTCGACTATTCGCCCGATCCGATCCGGCTGGGGGGCGTTGCGAACGTGCTGTGCGAGCAGATACAGGCTGCGACGAACCTGGAGACGCGCGCGACGATCCTGGGATACGTGCAGCGCGGCGGCACGCCGATCGCAGCGGACCGCGTGCTGGCGATGGAGTTCGGGCACAAGGCGATTCAGCTTGTCGCGACGCGCGAGTGGAACAACCTGGTCGTGATGCAGAATGGGCACACGGGGCTGGTGCCGATCGAGTCGGCGGCGGGGCAGCAGCGTTTTGTGCCGGAGGATCACCCGCTGCTGGGGATGGCGCGCGCGATCGGGACGTGCCTGGGAGATTGAGACGCGGCGCGCGCGACAGAGCGCTGCCGAAGATCCGGGCAGGAATTCAGAAGTAAGAATTCAGAATTCAGAAGTCAGAGTCGCGCGCGGCGCCGGGTCGCCGGCTGCGCGGCGCCTGCGCGCGGGGCGACGAGCGCGCTGCGGATCAACCCAGCAGCAACGCGACGAACGCGTCGATGTCGGCGTTGTCGACGCGGCCGTCTTCGTTCGCGTCGGCGTTTTCGATGTCGCAATCGGGATAGGCCGCCGCGTACGCCGTCGCGTCGAGCAGCGCGAGCACGAACGCGTCGATGTCGCCGTTGTCGACGGCGCCGTCGCAGTTGAGATCGCCGGCCCGGCCGCCGTGTTCGCTGCGCCAATAATCCAGCAGCTCGCGCAACGCGAGCGGCGGATTCGTCGGCGGCGGTTGGCCGGCCTGGTCGAACTGGCTCGGTCCGTGACAGGACGTGCAGACGCGGATTTCTCCGGCGCGGAACGAGAGCCAGTTTCGCTCGCGCACCACGGGCGCGCCGTCCGGGTCGAGCAGTTGCCAGCTTAGCGCGCGGGCGGCCGGAACGAACGCGGCGAGCGAGCCGTCGGCGGCGACTCGCACCGAAGCAATCGGCGCGTCGGGATTCGGCGGGTTCGCGGCGAGCGCAGCCGAGTCGTGCAGGTGCTGCGCCAGGACGCGACGGCCGGGGCGCGGCTGATTGTTGTACGACAAGCTGCGAAGCTGATCGGCCTGAAAGAGTTGAAGATTGGCGATGTCGTAGACGCGGCCGGGGCGGCCGATGGTCTGTGCGCCTCCTCCCGCGACGCGCAGGTTGAACGGCTGCTGGCGGTCGAAGTCGTCGCGGGTGGTGACGTTTCGCGCGACGATCAGCGCCAGGTCGTTTTGCACCAGATAGTCGCGGAACTCGGCGAGCGCGACGCCCTGATCGGCGAACACCTGTTCCTCGATCGGCGGAAGCGGGGCGGCGCGCGTCGCCGGGCGCGGGCGCGGCCGGACCTCGACGGCCTGCCACTCCCAGAGCGGGCCGGCATAGGTGACGAGCACGTCCGGATCCCAATAGCTGATTGTCTTGGAGATTCCCGGCGTCAGCGGCGCGGCGGCGACGTAGTACCCGTTGCCGGACAGGACGATCCGCTTCAACCGCAGGTCGTAGCGCGAGAGCGGGTTTCCGCGCGTGCCGTCGTTCGCGTCGGCGCGCGTCTCGGCGGTGTGCGAAGCGATCAGCGCGCCGCCGGCGAGCGCGAGCGGATCGCGATACAGGCCGGAGTGATTCGGGCCGGGCGTGTCGTCGGGCTGCGACGTGTCGCGATGCGTGACGTACGTGACCTCGACGTGATCGGCATCGAGCGACGGCGGCGCGTCGAGCCGGACGATCTGACCGCATGAGTGCGTCTGAAATTCCGGCGCGTCGATCATGAAGAGGCGGCCGGGGACGTCGGGGCTCTCGTCGCCCTGCAACATGTTGTTAATGGGGCGGGCGTTGAAGCGCGGCAACTGTCCGTAATACTCGATGACGTTGGGGTCGTCGTTGATGGCGGCGGGGATGTAGGCGTGCAGCTCGTGGCGGCCGAGGTGGTTGAGAATTTCGAGATCGGCGCCGTCTTCGTTGATCTGCCACAGGAAGAAGTGGTTGAACGAATGGCCGTTGAGGTTGGTGCCCTGGAGCAGGTCTTGTCGAGCGGAGCGCGGCTCGGGGTAGACCTCCGACCGATCGCCGAAGAGCGGCGTGGAGTCGGGCGCTTCGCTGGACCAGTTGAATGTGCCGTAGGGCGGCGGGCCGGGCGGCGCGAGGGCGTCGGAGTCGGCCTGCTGGTCGCGCTGCAGGTGGTCCCATTGCGTGAAGAGCACGCGGCCGAAGCTGTCGAGGAAGGGCGAGAAATCGCCGGACGGCGCGTGATTGAGCAATTGCAATCCGCCGGCGGGCGTGAGGCGCCAGAGTCCGGTGTTGGTGGCGGCCTCTTCGTATTCGTCGAGCTGCGGATAGAGGTGCGGCGCGCCGTTTCGCGGGCGGTCGCTGGTGAAGATGATGGAATCGTCCGTTCCGTAGATCGGGCTGACGTTGTTGTGGTTGGCCGGCTGGCCGGGGACGAGCGTGATGACGGGCGTGTCGCCTGCGCCGAGGCCGGTGATCTCGTAGAGCTGCCAGTAGAACGTGGTGTAGTCGTATTGCCGCGCGGGCGCGCCGACGACCATGCTGAACACGGCTTTCCGGCCGTCCCAATGGACGCACGGCTCGCGCACGGCGATGGCGCCGGCGCCCTGGAACCCGTCTGTGCCATAGCCGGCGGCGGCGGTCAGGTTTCGCAGCGAGCCGTCGGGGTAGCGGATCCACAGATCGCCGCCGCGGCCGGCGGATGACATGTCGGCGCGGTGATTTCCGAAGACCGATCCGATGGTGACGAAATCGGCGGGGATGGGCACCTGGGTTACGAAAAGGATCGGGTTGTTGATTTCGGGCTCGCCGGCGCGGGCGCGGGGCGCGACGAGCGGGACGCCGGCTGCTGCAACGAAGAGCAGGCGGATCGCTAGGGCGCGGCGCGCGCAGAAAGATGAATGCATGGAAACCTCCCAGCAAGCGTACGCGGACCCCGGCTGCCCGAACGGGCACGGGCAGTATAACCGCGGCGAGCGTGCGGAGAGCGCGGATTTCATGGGGGGGTTCGCCCGCCCTGCCGGGCGGGAAACAATAGAAATACGCGCGGGCATCTCCAGGGACTGAAATCCCTGGCAACCATCGTGCGCCCTGCCGGACGGAAGACAGTTGGGAACGCGCGGCGGGGCCAGGGACTGAAGTCCCTGGCAACGATCGTGCGCCCTGCCGGGCGAATTACGAACCATCGTGCGCCGTGTCGGGCGTAGAGCGCGATCCGCCGAATCTGTCATGCATCTTTGGCGGGGTTGCTTGGTTGCGATCGCACGGTTGTCTGCGCGGCGGCGACGCTGCGCGGGGGCTGGCACAGGGACGACGCCGGAGCGCTGTATTCTGAATTCTTCCTTCCCACTTCTCAATTCAACCGAGAAGCAGCGCCACGAACGCGTCGATGTCGCCGTTGTCCACGCCGCCGTCGCCGTTCACGTCGCCATTGGCGATGTTGCAATTTGGAAAAGCGGTCGCGTACGCCGCGGGATCGAGCAGTGCCAGCACGAAGGCGTCGATGTCGCCGTTGTCGACCGCGCCGTCGCAATTCAGGTCACCGGGCGCGAGCGGCGGCGCCAGGTCGATCGCGTACAGGTATGCGCCGGCGTTAGAGCCCGGCAGCGTCGTCGTGATGTACGCGCGGCGCGAGTCGGGCGAGAACCACGGCCGCGAGAACGGGACCATGTGAACACCGGCCTCGTCGGGCAGATCGATCGTCCAGAGCAGGTTGCCGGTCGATGCGTCCAATCCCTTCACAAATCCGGGCTGGCCATACGTGATGCGTCCGCCGACCACGACGACGGCGTTGGACGGGCTTACGACCGGCGCGTCAAAGATGTACGCCGTGGAGTGCGTCCAGCGATTCGACCCATCGGGATTCACGGCGTGAATCTGGCCGAGATTCCGCGCGACGTAAATCGCGCCGTCCGGGCCGACGGTGGGCTGAGTGAGCGTGTTGGTCGGCGCGCCGCTGTCCGGCGGGTAGGACCAGCGCGGCGAGCCATTCTCGGCGCTGAAGGAGCGCAGGCGGTAGCCCTGCGCCGATGCGAGAGTGGAGATGTACACCGTGCCGGCGGCAGCGCCGGCGGCCGGCTGAAACTGCCCGACGTTTGCGTCGCCGCCGATCGGGATCGCCACGCGCTGCGAGCCGTCGAGTGTGAAGATGAACAGGAGGCCGGTCGGCGACGCGGTGCCGAACATGTCGAACGCCACATAAAGCTGATCGACGGGTCCGCCCGGCGTGCGCGGTCCAAACGTGATCTCCGCGCCCGTCTGGCCGCGCTCATTGATCTGCGGGTCGCCAACGTCGCTCCAGCGCAGCGCGCCGGCTTGGCCGTCGAGCGAGAACACGCCGAGGCCGCCGAAATCCGTGACAGCGTAGATGTTGCCGTCCGGGCCGAGGGCCGGCCCGGCGATGATGCCCTGCGTGACGCCCGGATCGGAAAAGGTCCAGCGGTTCGTGCCGTCGGGGTTGACGGCGTGAACCAGCACGTCCGGGCCAGCCGGGTTGCCGCCGCAGTAGATCGTGCCATCGGCGCCCAGCGCGAGCGGTCCCTCGGCGAGTCCGCCGGCGTCGAATGTCCAGAGCGGCTGACCGCCCGGCGAGAGGGCGTAAAGCGTGCCGAGCACGTCCTGGACGTACACCGTGCCGTCGCCAGCGACCGCGCCGCGATGCATCGCATACGGTCCGGACATCGGAAAGCGCCAGGCGACCGAACCGGCGGCGCCCGCGACGGGCGACAGAGCGCCGAGAACTGCGAGGCCGAGCAGGATTCGAGACAGCGTAGACTGGGTCATGCTCTGCATTCCTTGTGAAGATGCCGTGCGACACTGCGACTTCGGAACCGAGAGATCGCGGCGGGTGCGGCGTCTGAACTCCGCACCCCGTCCGCGATCATTCCGTTACCCAAGCAGCAGCGCAACAAAGGCGTCGATGTCGCCGTTGTCCACGCCGCCGTCGCCGTTCACGTCGCCGTTGGCGATGTTGCAATTCGGGAAGGCGGCCGCGTATGCCGCCGGGTCGAGCAGTGCCAGCACGAAGGCGTCGATGTCGCCGTTGTCCAGCGCGCCGTCGCAATTCATGTCTCCGGGCGGCGGGAAGAGAGGACTCACGAGAAATCCGCGGCGGGAGAGGTCGCTGGGGAAGTGGCCGTTGTTGCCCGTGGCGATCATCTGCCCGCGATCGTTGATCGCGCGGGAGTTTGAAATCTGCGAGAAATACGCGGATTCCTCGACCACGACCTGAAGATCGGGAATCAGCCCCCGCTGCGGACTGTACACCCAACTGTAGTACGACGGCGTGCTGCGATAGAGCCGCGCGCCGGCGACGGCGCCGTGCTCGTTGATCCCCAGCGCCGTGGCCTGAAACAGTCCGAGATCGACGGGGGCCTGACCGGCTTGCGCCAGCACCGCGTGCGTCGTGCGATGGCCTCCCGAAGTGATGTATATGCTGACGCCGGTCACCTGGCCGGCCTCATTGATGCCATAGCCGAACGAAAGCTGCGAATCGGGCAACATGCCCAAGTCGGTCGCGATGCCTGTGCGCATGTCCCAGGTCATGATTCCGACCGGCGTGCCGGAGCGCACGCCGCCGCAGACGACGCCGGCGTCGTTGATTCCGTACAGCTCGGTTTCCGATCCCGGCACGACGTTGATCATCCCCGTCGCCGGCGACCAGTAGAAATTCGTGCTCGGGTACAGGGCGTCGAATCCCGTGGCCGAGCCGACAATTTCCGAGTTGTTGTTGATGGCGGCGGGCAGGCAGCCGTCGTATCCGGGGAGCGTGCCGAGCAGCGTGTATTGCCCGTTTCGGTACAGCCAGCCGACGGAGTGCGCGCCGCCCGACTGTCCGGAAAAGCCGATGATCTCGCCGAGGTCGTTGATCCCCAGCGCCGTGCTGCTGCGCGTCTCCTCGCCGGGCACGGGCGGCAACGGCTGAAGCCCGGATTCCGCGTTCCACACAAACGCCTTGTACGTCGCGCCGTTGTGCGCGAAGCCGACGACTGTGCCGTGATTGTTCAGACCGAGCGGGACGGTCATGTAGGTGTAGTTCGGCAGGCGCCCGAGGTCGGTGACGCGATAGAGCGCTTGCGCCCGGCTCGCGGGAGCGAGCGCGCCGGCGGCAAGCAGGACAAGAACCGGACCAATGCGACGAAACACGGAATGCATGAGGTACTCCTTCGTGAACCTTGAATTCGCGTTACAGCTCTTGGAAGCAGGCGGTTGTGCGCCGCGCGCCGGGACGCCGTCCAAGCGCGCGGCGGCGCTGCCGGGCGAAGACAGCCGGGGGCGGCTGACCTCCAACAATGCAGCCGGGGGCGGCTGCGGTCCATGAAAGGCAGCCGGGGTGCGGCTGCCCTCCA
>CAZHIE010000108.1:0-5776 GCA_964532435.1 uncultured Planctomycetales bacterium | reverse complement strand
GGTGCGGCTGCCCTCCATGGAAATCGGTCGGCGTCCGACAATCAGCACCCGCCGTTGAGCAGGCACGCGACAAAGGCGTCGATGTCGCCGTTGTCGACGCCGCCGTCGCCGTTCACGTCGCCGCTCGCGATGTTGCAATTCGGGAATGCGGCATGGTACGCGGCCGGGTCGAGCAGCGCCAGCACGAAGGCGTCGATGTCGCCGTTGTCGACCGCGCCGTCGCAATTCATGTCGGCGGGCGTAACCGGCGGCGCCTCGCAGTCGTCCGGCACGCCGTTGCCGTTGTCGTCCGTGCTTCGCTGCGGGAAGTTGAGAAAGATGTAGTTGCCCCACGAATTCTCGGGGCCGATCAGCACGTCCGGCCGGCCGTCGTTGTTGGCGTCGGCGACGACCATGTTGCGCGCGTTGGAGTCGTAGCGATGCAGGAACATCGTCCCGCTGAACAGGCCGTCGCCGCGATTGAGGTACACCACGCCGGTCAGGCCGCGGCCATAGAGGTCCGTGTCGCCGTCCAGGTCGATGTCGGTCGCGAACAACATGCTGACGCTGTTCTGGTTCACCTGCTCCGGAGTCGCGGGCAGGTTGCCGTCGCCGTGGTTGCGGTAGAGCTTCAGCCCGAGCGCCGAGACCACGACGTCGTTGTCGCTGTCGCCGTCGAAGTCGGCGCAGGCGATGGCGGCGACCGCCGGGCTGAGCGGCGAGGCGACGATGAAGCGATCCTGCCGCGCGCCGAACGTGCCGTCGCCGTTGTTCGGGAAGACCGAAAGCACGCCGCCGGGCTGCGTGAGCTGCTGGCGGAAGCCGGCGAAGAACTCCGGCGCGCCGTCGCCATTGATGTCGCCGAAGCCGACCGACTCATCCTCGGCCAGCGCTTCGTATTCGGTGTAGGGAGTGAACGACCCGTCGCCGTTGTTGAAGCTGACGCGCAGATGGCCCGGGTGGCCGGGCCAGATCCAGGCCAGGTCGAGGAAGCCGTCGACGTTGTAGTCGGCGATCGCCAGCCGCAGGCCGACCGGCGTAATCGGCGAGCTGATTGGCGCGCCGAACGTGCCGTCGCCGTTGCCGAGCCGCACGTCGCAGCGGCCGGTGACCGTGATCAGGTCGAAGATGCCGTCGTTGTTGAAATCGCGCGTCAGCGTGTACGAAGCGGTCGTGCCGAAATCGGTGTCGATCGAGGTTTCGCTGAAGAGCGCGCCGCCAAGCCCGGCGAAGACGGCGAAGCGCGACGTGCTGGCCAGGTATTCGGACGTGAGCACGCCCAGGTCGGTCACGCCGTCGCCCGTGAAATCGGCCAGCAGCGGATTGCCGGGGAACATCGTCGGCCGCACGTGGATGGGCGCGTCGAAGTCCAGTTCGCCCTTGTTGACGAGGATGGAGAAGGTGCGGGCGGTGTCGTTTGCGGAGGCGATGTCGGGACGGCCGTCGCCGGTGAAGTCGGCGATCGCCAGGTAGAGCGCGCCGTAGATCGACGTGGCGTAATTCTGATGATGCACGAATGTGCCGGCGTCGTTGCGGAAGATGGCGGCGATGTTCATGTCCGGATCGCCCCAGATCATCTCCTCCCAGCCGTCGCCGTCGAGGTCCGCGAGCTTGACGTCGCGGGCGTTGCCTTCGATGAACGCGCCGCCGAAGCGCTGCGCGAGAGTGAAGTTGCCGGCGCCGTCGTTGTGATGAATGGACAGCACGTTGGCGAGCTTGCTCGACGTGATCAGGTCGTTGTCGCCGTCGTGATCGACGTCGACGAGTTCGACGAATTGCGGCCGCGCCTGGTAGTTGTAGGGCGGGTCGCCGCTGGGCATCGTGATGGTCGCGTGGGCGACGAAGACGGCGCCGCCGGTGTTGCGCAGCAGCGAGACCGTGCCGTTGGCCGAGGGCGGCTGTGGGCTGTAGAACTCGTTGGCGACGGCGAGATCGGGCAGGCCGTCGCCGGTGAAGTCGCCGATCGCGACGTCGCGCGGCTGATAGCTGACGGAATAGGTCTGCCGCGCTGCGAACGTGCCGTTGCCGTTGTTGCGAAACACGTTGACCTTGTTCGTGCCCCACGAGGTGGCCACGACGTCGACGTCGCCGTCGTTGTCGAGGTCGCCGACCTCGACGCCGGCCGAGCCGTTGTTCGAGGCGTCGCCGGTGAGCGTCAGGGCGGCCGCGAATGTTCCGTCGCCGGTCGCGCGCAGGATGTAGACGCGGTTGAACGAGGAGTCGGCGGCGATCAGGTCGGTTCGCCCGTCGCCGTTTACGTCGGCGGCGCGGATGACGGTCGGGCGTGCGTTGGGGAAGTCGATCTGCGAGTGAAAGACCAGGCCGGGGCCGCCGTCGTTTCGCCAGAGCGCGATGTTGCCGAAGTCGGTGCTGGTGAACGCGCACAGCGCCAGGTCCATGCGCCCGTCGCGGTTGAAGTCGAGCGGGCAGACTTCCCACACGTTGTTCTGAAACGGAACGACGCCGTTGAGGTGTTCGAGCGCGGTCGAGAAGTGCGGGCGCGAGATGTCGACGCTGTCGAGCATTCCGTTGTGGTTGCAGTCGGGCGCGCCGCTGCGAAGCTGCTGCGAATCGGCAGTGAAGTTGCCGTCGAGATCCTGCGCGAGCGCGCCGGCCGCGAGGCTCAGCGCCAATGCCAGGCGCGTCGCCGACCGCAGTGTCGCCGAACAGACGCGTTGAAACGAATGGACGGACTTGGGCTCCGAGCGGGTTGGCATCGGATTGGTCTCCCGCGCACGAGGCGCGACGGCGGGTTTGTCGAATCGCTCCCGGTAACGAACGGGCAGCGCGGACCGGGGCGCGACGGGCGCCGGCGCAGTCCTCGTGACAGCAGAGCCGAGCGTCGGCGTGAAAATACGCCCCGACGGGTTTCCGACAGTTCGCGAGCCGCACGCGGCGCGCTCCTCCGGCGCGACTGCGTGAGATTCCACACCCACTGCGCGAATTTCCGCAGCATTCATGCTTGGACCTCCGATTGCACTCGCCCGGCTCGCCGATTTCGGGCTTTGTGCGAACACGCATTTCAGCTGGCAATTTGCGTGCCAGTTGGCCGGGGTGGCCGCAGCGGATAGAGACTTGAGACTCGCGGTCGCGGCACTGGGGAACCGGGCGAGATGCACACAACACGATGGACGCAATTTCGTCAGGTGGTGGTGAAGCCGCGATCGAGATTGGCGAGTCTATTCGGCGCCAGCGCGCGGCGCGCATCGCGTACGGCTGGATGAGTCGCGCTGGGAGGGGTGGAGAATGCGGGAGTCCGACCCTGTGTGGGGCAGGCTATTTGCCCGCAGCCCACGCGAAGCCCGCACCGCAACGGGAGTGCATATCCCACGGCGATGCACAGCACACTGGAAGCCTGCACGGGCTGGAAGCCCGTGCCACGCCGGTCGGCCTCCGCACTTCTGAATTCTTACTTTTGCCTTCTGAATTTATCCGAGCAGCAGCGCGACGAACGCGTCGATGTCGCCGTTGTCGATGGAACCGTCTTCGTTCACGTCGCCGTTGCCGATGTCGCACCCCGGATACGCGCTGGCGTAGGCGGCGGGGTCGAGCAGCGCCAGCGCGAACGCGTCGATGTCGCCGTTGTCGACCGCGCCGTCGCAATTCATGTCGCCCGGCAGCGCGAGGTCGGGCACCGACACCTTCAGTGCGACGAAGTCATGCACGGTCTGATCCGCGTCGCGATCGGCGTAGATGAGAATCGTGAGGCGATTGTCCGGCGTCAGGTAGCGGCTGATGTCGCCGCGCAGATGGCCGCGCAGCGTCTGATCGCGGTTGCCGGCGTAGGTGTCCACCTGCCGGTTTTCGCCGAAATTCCCCTGGCCGTCGCCCCAGTGCCCGTCGACGACGTCCCACACGTACATTTCGACGTTCGTGCAGTCGGCTGCGTAACCCTCCCAGATCAGCTCGACGTCGCCGACGTCGTCGGCGGCCTCGGCGAGGATGAATTCGAATACGTGCGTGGACTCGAAGCCGGCGCCAGGCGTGGGCGCGACGTAGCGATTCACGTCGCCGATTCCGCCCGTCGCATTCGACGTGGCGATGCGCGAATAGCTGGTCGCGCTGAGCAGCGTGCTGACGGGCGTGCGGTTGGTGTTGATGGAGCTCCACGAAGTCGTGCTCGATCCGCGGCCGAACTTGTTGACGCCCGCGCCGGTGGCAAATGTATACGTGTTCACCGCGCCGCGGCGGATTTCGAAGAGCTGCGCGCCGAGCGCTTCGACCGTGTTGGCGCTGTCGTCGGTCACGGCGACCTTTACCCGCGCCAGCGCGGTTGACGCGTTCGGCACAGTCCAGTCATACGCGCCGCTGTTCGTCGTCGTCGCGATCGGCGTCCAATTCGCTCCGTCGTCGAGCGTGTACGAAAGATCCACGCTTGTGATCGCGCCGTTGTCCGACGCGGCCCACGTGATCGTGTGCGTCGTGCCCGCGATGAGCAGCTCTCCGCCGGCCGGCGACGTGACGACCGCCGACGGCAGCTCGTTCACGTATTCCGGAACCTGCATGACGATGCAGTGAATCGCGCCGGCCGCCCAGATGATCGGCCAGCTGTTGATCGGCACGATCTCCACATCCGGTCCGGCCGCGGCCTGCCACGCGGGGAGCGCCTGGTTGTCGTACGTCGCGTAAGCCGGATTTCCGGGGGCGTAGCGCGGCGTGAAGATGCGGTTGTTCACGCGAAACGCGTTGGTGTAGGTGAAGTGCGATGGGGCGAACGGGTAATCGGGATGCGTGGCGTTGAACGCCGGCACGCGCGTCACGGCGAAGCCCGCGTTGGCCATCGCCGTCGCGGCGTTGTTGGTGACGGTGATGGCCGTGCCGTTCGAGCCGGGGATGAACTGCCCGATCACGACCGAGTCGTCGTCGACCAGGTAGAACCACATGTCGATGTGGCCGGTCGCGTCCACGGTGCTGGGCAGTCGCGGGAAGATCGTCAGGCTGTCGATGCCCTGGAAGCGCTGGTACAGCTCGGCGATGAAGGGATTCGTGAGGCCGGGATTGTCCGCGTTGATCAGGTTTGTCACGTAGCCGCTGCGATTCGGGCCGGGCTGGAAGTTTCCGCCCGAGTAGTAGAGATCCATGTCGTAGGTCGGCACGTGGAAGAAGTCGTCGCCCGCATTGGTGGGGATGAAGTTGTCGTTCGGCCGGCCGGGGTAATAGTGGCTGTCGGCGATGCCGATGACGCCGTCCTGAAAGACGAAATGCGGGCCGTAGTCGCGGGCCCAGATCGAGTCGGTCGGCTTCTGAATGAAGATGACTTTGCTGAGGTCGGCGCCGCCGCTGCTGAAGTACGTGGCCGCCGCGGATTGCTCCGAAGCGTTGGCGACGATGACGTAGGCGAGCTCGTCGTGACCGGCGGCGGTGAGCGCGACGACGCACTCGCGCACGACCGACGGCCAGGCGTCGGCGCGATAGCGGAACAGTACGCCCTTGGCCGGTGCGTACTCCGGCGGCGAGGCCATTTGTCCGACCGGCCGCGCGGCGATCCCGCCCGGCGCTTCGACCGTGATCGGCCAGAGCGATTGGTTGGGATCGACGGGCGGGACGTTGGGTCGCCAGCGCGGCAGGGGGCCGGGGGGAGTCGGGCGGGCGGTTATCGGAGCGCCGTCGGCGCCGGGAAGCGTCGATTGCGCGAGGAGAAACGGCGGCGCCAGGGCGGCAAGCACGACGAGACCGATGGCATCGCGCGTACGCATCGCTGGAATCCTCCGCAAAGGCCCGTGCCCCTCGTTCAGCATAACAGCGCGCTTGCGCGCGCCAAAGAGACTTGACGCCCGCGGAATGCAGCCGAGGGCGG
>CAZHIE010000107.1:9108-14321 GCA_964532435.1 uncultured Planctomycetales bacterium | reverse complement strand
TGCGCAGCGTCGTCGGACTTGTAGACAACGGCTCGACGTCGGCCCCCGGCGACGAGGGCGATCCGCTGGCCGACCCGCCGGTTCCGCGGATCGACCGGACCGCGGACGCGCGGGTAGCCCGTGCCACCCAAACCTTCCCACAGCAGGTCGCCGACGCGGACGACGGCAGTCACGCGATCCGGCTGACGCTCTCACGCGGCCGGAATGGCAAGCTCGTGCCCCACGGGTCATTCACCATGGGCCAACCGCTGCCCAGTGCGCTGCGCGCCTCGACGTCGTCGGCTGTGCCGCCGGTCGTGCAGCGCGGTTCCACCGCCGCATTCGCAACCGCCGCGGCGATCCGGCTTCCGGACTTCTCCACGACCTCGACGGGCATCGCGCGGCCATGTCCTTCTGCTACACTTGGGTGATGTCCGACACTGCAGATAAGCGGGGCTGGCTTCCGCGAAGCCTTGCGAGAAAAACGGAGTGGCGACCTGCGCAGGGCGAGCGCCCGGAGGGCAAGTACGTGACTATCGGCGGAAGAGTTGGACAAACGGTCGCGACGTTGCGATTGTTCGGGAAGGATCTTGACCCCGACGAAATCACGCGGCCGCTCGGATGCGAACCCACCGAGACGCACCGCATCGGCGATCCTGTTACCAAGAGCGGACGAGGCGCGCGCAAAGACAACTCATGGCGCTTGACGTCCCGTCTTCCAGAGACGGAGGGGATTGACGCGCATGTCGGCGAGCTTCTTGCGAGCGTCACGCAAGACCTCGACGTGCGGAAGTCGCTCGCCCGCTTTGCGCCCGACATTTTCGTCGGAGTATTCCTGACCGGATTCAACCAGTGCGACACCGTCAGCCCGATGACGTCAGCTTTGCTTGCCGAACGCGGGATTGAACTTTCGCTGGACATTTACTCTGAAGTCGACGACGAGGAGTAAAGGCTACGCAACCGTCTCGGCGTTCGACTCGTACCTGGGCGTCAGCACGCCTCGGCCAGGCCGTGCATCGTCGCGACCAGCACTGGCGCAAAGCTACCCCGCCGGGCGCGCCGCCTGGCGCTCGGCCGCGTTCAGGTGGATCAGAAGAATCGAGACATCCGTCGGGCAGATGCCGCTCGCGCGGGCCGCCTGGCCCAGGTTGGCCGGGCGAACCGATGACCAGCGCTCCACCGCCTCGCGGCGAAGGTGCGGCACGCCCGCATAGTCGACGTTGGCCGGAATCGCGCGGTCCTCCAACTGCCGAAACTGCTCGATCGCGCGCTGCTCGCGCTCCATGTATCCCGCATATTTCAGCTCGACGATCGCGCGCGCCCACACGTCCGCCGGCCGGGCCGCCTCGCGCAGCTCCGCAAACGCGTCGAGAAATCGCTCGCCGTCCTCCTCAGGGCGGCGCAGCCACTCCGCGAGCGTTCGGCCCTCCATGCGAATTCGCCCGAGCATTTTCAGCAGCGCCGCGAGGCGCTCGTTCTTCTGCTCGAAACGCCGCCAGCGCGCGTCATCGACCAGCCCGATTCGGCGGCCCAGCGGCGTCAGCCGTGCGTCGGCGTTGTCGTAGCGCAGATGAAGGCGATGCTCGGCCCGCGACGTAAACATCCGATACGGTTCTGTCACGCCGCGCGTCACGAGGTCGTCGATCATTACGCCGATGTACGCCTGATCGCGCCCCAGCACGACCGCCGGCAATCCGCCGACCAGCCGCGCCGCGTTGATCCCCGCCAGAAGTCCCTGTCCGGCCGCCTCCTCATACCCGCTCGTTCCGTTGATCTGCCCCGCGAGAAAGAGCCCGCGCACGCGGCGCGTCATCAGCGACGCTTCGAGCTGCTCCGGCGGCGCGAAGTCATACTCGACGGCATAGCCCCATTGGAGCACGCGCGCCCGCTCCAGCCCCGCGATGCCGGCGATGATGCCCGCCTGCACGTCGCGCGGCAGCGACGTGCTGATGCCGTTTGCGTAGATGCGCTCGCTGTCGCGCCCCTCGGGTTCCAGAAAGAGCTGATGCTGCTGCTTGTCGGCGAAGCGCACCACCTTGTCTTCGATGCTCGGGCAATAGCGCGGCCCGCGCGACGCGATCTGTCCGGAGTACATCGGCGCGCGGTGTAGATTCGCGCGGATCAGCTCGTGAATCTCCGGCGTCGTCCACGCCAGCCAGCACGTCACCTGCGGCTGCGAAATCGAATCGCTCAGAAACGAAAAGGGCGCGGGTCGCTCGTCGCCCGGCTGCACTTCGAGGCGGTCGAAATCGATCGACGCGCGGTCCAGCCGCGGCGGCGTCCCCGTCTTGAGCCGCCCCAATCGCAGGCCCAGCGCGGCCAGCGACCCGCTCAATCCTTCGGCCGAGCGCTCGCCGATGCGCCCGCCGCGGTTCTGCTCTTCGCCGCAATGCATCAGCGCGCGGAGGAATGTGCCGGAGGTGACAACGACGCTGGCGCAAGAAATGTGCGTGCCGCCGGCAAGCTCGACGCCGGCCACGTCCAGCATGTGTTCGGGCGTCGCGGGGTTCGCGGCCGCCGTCGTGATGATCCGCTCGACCGCGCCCTCGATGATCCGCAGATTCGGACAGTCCTCCAGTCGCCGGCGCACCGCGGCCGCGTAACACGCGCGGTCGGCCTGCGCCCGCGGCGCCCAGACGGCCGGCCCCTTGCGCCGGTTGAGCATTCGGAATTGGATGCCGGTCTCGTCGGTGACGACGCCCATCAGGCCGCCGAGCGCGTCGATCTCGCGGACGATCTGCCCCTTGCCGATGCCGCCGATCGCCGGGTTGCACGACATGCGGCCGATCGCGGCCTGCTCGAACGTGACGAGCGCGGTGCGCGCGCCGAGCTGCGCCGACGCAAAGGCGGCCTCGGCCCCGGCGTGCCCGCCGCCGATCACGACCACGTCATACGATTCGCGCGGCATGATCCCGGTCCGTCGCCCCGTCCGCGAAGTTGGCCGCGCCGACGCAGCGGCGGCCGGCACAAACGAAAGTGGCACCAACGCGCCCCCGGGCGCGCTCGTGCCACCATGTACGACACGATCCCAGCGCGATTTCGTCTGGCAAGGCTCAGGCCGGCGTTACGGCGACGCAATCCGCCAGGCCGGCGAGGTCGCGCAGCACGTCGACCGACGCGCGGACGGTGTAGCGGCTGCCCGGCGCGAGCTTGACGATCGAGACGCTCTTCATCTGGTGGTGCCACATCTTTCCGCCGCGCCGCCACCATTCCTGCGACGGGCGCTTGCGCTTCTGATGACGGTGATGCTTGACGACCGCCGCGTCCTTGCGGCACAGCCGCATGAGCGTCTTGCGGCCGGCAGCGCTGGCAGGCTGAGCCTTGATCTCGATGGTCACGTTTTTGCCGGGCTGGATATTCATCGCGGCTGCGCTCCCTATCCTGAAATTCGAGCCCGGTAGTCTATCGGCCGCGTCGGGGGCCTGCAAGCGGGAAACGATTGAGGCCGCTGTTTGGCTGTTTGGCGATTTTGCGACCGGCTTTCGGCCCGAGCCGCATCGCGGCTTGGCCCGCGCCGCCGACGCCGTTCCGATTCGTCCGTTCCGCGCGGTATAACGGCCGCCGGTTGCGGAGGAGCGGACATGGATTTCGGCTCGAAAGATCCCGCGCTGCGGGCCATTCACGTCTCGATCGGGTTCGACCGCCGACTCTGGCGCGAGGACATCGACGGCTCGCTCGCGCATGTTGCGATGCTCGCCGAGCGCTCGATCCTCACATCCGACGAGTCCGCCACGATCCGGCGCGGGTTGGAGCAGATCGCCGGCGAGATCGAGTCGGGCACGTTCGACTTCCGTGAAAACGACGAGGACGTTCACCTCAACATCGAGCGACGCCTGACGGAGATCGTCGGCCCGGTCGGCGGAAAGCTGCACACCGGCCGATCGCGCAACGACCAGGTCGCGACGGACCTGCGGCTGTGGGCCAAGCGCCGCGCCGCGGAGCTCGACGCGGCGCTTGTGGACGTCGGGCTCGCCCTGCTCGAATGCGCGCAGCGCGAGCTGACGCGCGGGACGGCGCTGCCGTTCTACACGCACTTGCAGCGCGCGCAGCCTGTGCTGCTGGCGCACCACCTGCTCGCGCACGTCGAAGCGCTGGACCGCGACCGCGGGCGGCTGCGCGACGCCGCCGCCCGCGCCGATGAGTCGCCGCTCGGCGCCGGCGCGGGCGCCGGCAGCGGTTTTGCGATCGACCCGCGCGCCAGCGCGGCCAAGCTCGGCTTCGAGCGCGTCTGTCGCAATTCGCTCGATGCCGTCGCGGCCCGGGATTTTGCCGTCGAGCTGCTCGCGGCGCTGTCGATCCTGATGGTCCACCTGTCGCGGCTGGCCGAGGAGATGATCCTCTGGTCGAGCGCCGAGTTCGGCTTCTGCACGCTTTCCGATCGCGTGACGACCGGCAGCTCGATCATGCCGCAGAAGCGCAACCCGGACGGCGCGGAGCTGGTGCGCGGCAAGGCGGGGCGCGTGTTCGGCCGGTTGCAGGGCCTGCTCGTCACCATCAAGGCGCTGCCGTTGGCGTACAACAAGGACTTGCAGGAAGACAAGGAGGCGCTCTTCGACGCCGTGGACACGGCGCTGCTGGCGCTGCGCGTCAGCGCGGCGACGGTCCGCGGCGCGCAGTTTCACGCATCGGCCATGCGGACGGCACTCGAAAGCGTCGCTGGTTACGCGAACGCCACCGAGCTGGCCGATTACCTGGCGCTGCGCGGCATGCCGTTTCGCGAGGCGCACGCGGCCGTGCGACAGCTTGTGGACGAAGCGCGGGCGGCCGGCCGGCGGCTGCAGGAGCTGGGAATCGCGCGGCTCAAGGCGGTCAGTCCGCTCGTGCAGGACGACGTGCTGGCGTGGCTGACCACGGAGCACGCGCTCGCGCGGCGCGCCGCGGCGATGGGAACCGCGCCGACGCGCGTGGCCGAGGCGCTCCGCGAGGCGACGGCGCGCTGGACTCGGCCATAAGCGAGCGCGAAGCCCGGATCAGCGGCGCGAGCGCAAGCAAGCGCAAGCAGGCTCAAGCAAGCGCAAGCAAGCGAGTCGTCCCGCTACGAGCCGTAGCGTCGGACCTCTGCGTCCGACGCCGTGCGTCAGCGCGCCTCCGATCCGAGCCGCGACCGTCAGGGAGCGCACCCTTCGGATCACAGCCTGTAACAAGAGCCGGAACGCCTTCGGCCGAAGCACGTCGCCCCCTGCGTCCGACGCCGTGCGTCAGCGCGCCTCCGATCCGAGCCGCGACCGTCAGGG
>CAZHIE010000107.1:2556-9008 GCA_964532435.1 uncultured Planctomycetales bacterium | reverse complement strand
GAACAGCGGCCCGCGATCGGAGCCGCTCGCGCAAGCGAGCGGTGCTCGCCAGCGCTTTTGACACGTCCGTCGACCTACGCCCGCTCACGGCCGCGGCGCTGCCGCTTCCTCCCCGCCGACCGATTCCGCCAGAATCTCCGCGACGCGAACGCACACGTTCTCGCCTTCGCCATTCACCAACACCGCAAACGCGAGCGTCTTGCCATCTCGGCCGACATATCCGGCCAGCGTTTGCACGCCGCGGATGCTGCCGGTCTTGCCGCGCAGAACGCCGCGCAGCGCTGCGCTGGCGTAGCGGTTTTTCATCGAGCCTTCCTCCCCGGCCGCGGCCAGGCTCTGCTCAAACGCCGCCGCCGTGGGCCGCCGCCGCATGTCGACGAGCAGCGTCGCGAATTGCCGTGCGGTGGCGCGGTTGCCGTGGCTGAGCCCCGACCCGTCGCGCAGCTCCGCGCCGCCAAGATCAAGCCCAAGGCGCGCGAGCTGCTCATTGCGAACGCGCCCGCCGGCCGCCCAGCTTCCGCGTGTGCCGCTGCGCCGGCCGTCGGGCTCATAGGCGGCCAGCGCCTTGAGCAGGCACTCGGCGAACAGGTTCTGGCTGAACGTGTTGCAGCGCCAGAGCACGTCGGCCAGCGGCGTCTCGTGCGTCGCGAGCAATTCGGCGCGGGCGAGCGCATCGGGCGAAAGCTGTCGGGGATACACGCCCTCGCGCACCGCGACGCCGCGCAGCCGCAGCCCCTCGCGCAGCGCGAAGCCGAAAAAGACGCGCGGATTGCCCGCCGCGATCGGCCCCAGCTCCCCGCCTCGCGCCAGCGTGCCGGCGAATTCGAAGACGTCGCTATCGGCGGCACGCCGCGCGACCGGGCGATGCGCCTTCGCCGCGCGCAGCGCGTTGTCCACCAGCTCCTCCGGCAGCGGCGGCGTGAGCGCCAGGCTGATGCGTCCGGCGCGGATCGACGCGACCGCGTCCAGACAATTGTCGTTGAAATTGAGGCCGCCCACCGGGGCCTGATACCAGCGGTCCTGCTGGTCGGCCGGCCAGTCGGAGTGCGTCCACTCCTCGTCGAAAATGCTGTCGTCGATGACGATCCGGTCAAGCTCGGCGACGCCGCGCTTGCGCAGCGCGTCGGCCCACTCGTCGAACAGGAAATCGCGGGATTGCGCATCGCGGAGCGCGAGGCGCTCGTCGCCGATCGCCGGATCGCCCCCGCCGACGATCCAAAGCTGTTTGCCGGACAAGTAGGCGCGCGTGACAAAGCGGAACTGCGGGCCGAAGCGCTCCAGCGCGGCGGCGGTGGTGAAGAGCTTGGCGACGCTGGCCGGTTTGCACGGCTCATCGGCGCCGCGCTCGAAGACGACGCTCCCGCGGTCGGCGTCGATGACGCAGATGCCGACTTGCGCCTTTCGTGCCGGGCGCAGCGCGTCGGCCAGGCGCGCGGACAGGCTCTCGGCGGCGCCGGCCGGCGGCGACGCCGACAGAAGCGCGGCCATGAGCATGAGCCCAAAGTGCGACGTACGGTGGGTCCGGCGTTCGGATCGCGCCGCCCGGCGCGGATCGACTCTACGGCATTCCGCTCCCGCGTGTCTGCGCGCCACCCGTGCCTCCGTGCGATGATGACGTCATGCGAACGTGTTTCTGCGCCTGGCCGCGCCCCCGATGCCGCGCCGCGCTTCGCCTATTTCCCGCAAAAGTCGATGATCCGCGCAATCTCGCTGCGCAGCTCCTTCCGATGCACGATCCGGTCGATGAAGCCGTGCTCCAGCAGAAACTCCGCCCGCTGAAAGCCCTCCGGCAGCACCGCCTTGATCGTGTTGGCGATCACGCGCGGGCCGGCAAAGCCGATCTGCGCGCCCGGCTCCGCCAGCGTCACGTCGCCCAGAAACGCGAAGCTCGCCGCCACCCCCGCCGTCGTCGGATCGGTCATCACCACGATGTACAACCCGCCCGCTTCGTCGAATTTCGCGATCGCCGCCGACGTCTTCGCCATCTGCACCAGCGAGACCATCCCCTCCATCATCCGCGCGCCGCCGCTGCACGTCACCATCAGCAGCGGCAGGTTTTCCTCCAGCGCCCGTTCCGTCGCGGCCGCCACCTTCTCCCCCACGACCGCGCCCATCGAGCCCATGATGAAATTCGTGTTCATCACGCCCATGATCAGCGGCCGGCCCTTGATGAAACCCTTGCCGACGACGATTGCTTCTTTCTCGCCGCTCTGCTTCTTGACCTGCTGCAGGCGCTCGGAATAGGGGATGCGGTCGGTGAACTCCAGCGGATCGCTCGACTCCAGGTCGGCCAGAAATTCCTCGAACGCGCCCGCGTCGTTGAGCTGGCCGATGCGCGTGCGCGCGTCCACGCGATGGTGATAGTCGCACTCCGGGCAGACGTGCAGTTCCTCCTCCAGGATGCGGCGATACACCATTCCGCCGCATTGCACGCAGCGAATCCACAACCCCTCGGGCACTTCCATGTTGCGCCGCGATGGCGAATCGCCGGGATTGTCGGTCGTCATGATTCTTCGGCTCCCAGGATCCCCCAGCGGAGCAGTTCCGGACATGGCGTGCTCTCTCGGTGAAACAGCGAGGTCGGGTCGGCCGCCACCGCGCGGCGGCCATTCGTCGGCCGCGTGATTCACGCGGCGCTCCGGAAGAATTCTACCGCGCCGGGCCAGCCTCCGACGCAGGTTGCGGCCCGGGCGCCAGGTCGAGCACGACCGGCTCGCCGCCGTCGCGCACCAGCGCGCACAACTCCGCCAAGTCGCGCCCCTCCAGCGCGCAGCGGGCAATCGCCAGCGCGAACGGCCGCAGCACCAGCGCCAGCGTGTCGCCATTGCGTTTTTGCAGCAGCTTTCGCAACCCGGCGTGCAGCCGCTTGACCGCTTCGCCGACTGCCTCGCCATTGGGCGGACAGACATTCAGCGGCGCTTCGCACAATTCGTGATGCGCCGAGGCGTAGCGCTGTTCAAGCTGATCCTCGGTCAGGCCCGTCCACAATCCCAAGTCGAGCTCCGCCAGATCGGCGCAGCAGCGCGACTTGGCCCCCAGCCCCGTCGCGATGCGGGACGCGGTCTCGGTCGAAAGCTCGTCGCGCGCGTGCAGCACGCGCGTCACGCCGACGCCGGACAGCGACTCGCGCCAGCGCTCGCACTCCCGCTCTCCCTCGAACGAGAGCGACAGCTCGACCCGCCCCAGCAGGCGCCCGGTGTCCCGCCACTCGCTGGCGGCGCACGGTATCAACGCGACTTTCATACAGCCTTTCGTCGCTCCACATCGCGGCCGAGCGCGGCCCGGCCGATGTCCCGAAACGCCTGCCCCGGATCGCTCGAACGAAAAATCGCCGAGCCCGCCACGAGCAGGTCCGCGCCGGTGGACGCGGCGCTCGGCGCCGTCTCCAGATTCACGCCGCCGTCCACTTCGACCCACTGATGCGGCCCGACCCGCGACGCGAGCGTCTCCACCTTGCGCAGGCAATCGGCGATCAACTTCTGCCCGCCGAAGCCCGGCCAAACCGTCATCACAAGGAAAATGTCCACCTCGTCGAGCAGGCCGAGAACCGCGTCCACCGGCGTGCCGGGGTTCAGAGCGACGCCCGCCTTCACGCCCAGCTCGCGAATCTGCCGCGCGACCGCCGCCGGCTGATCCACAACCTCGATGTGAAACGTAATGCTGTCAGCGCCCGCCTCGACGAATGCCTTCGCGTAGCGGGCCGGATCCTGAATCATCAGATGCGTGTCGAGGAATCGATCCGTCGAGCGGCGCACCGCGGCGACGATCGGAACGCCGATCGACAGGTTCGGCACAAAATGCCCGTCCATCACGTCCAGGTGCAGCACCTCGGCGCCCGCCCGCTCGACCAGCTCGATCTGTTGGGCCAGATGAGCGAAGTCGCAGTCGAGCAGCGACGGGGCGATCCGCGTCTCGTGCGGGCGGGTCATCGATTCCTCTCAGGCGTCATCGAGCACCTCGATCGGGTCGAAGCGCTTCCCTTCGAGAAATTCCAGCGACGCGCCGCCGCCCGTGCTGATGTGGCTCATGCGCTCGGCCAATCCAGCGGTTTCGATCGCCGCCGCGCTGTCCCCGCCGCCGATGACGGACGTGGCCCCGCGCGACGTGGCGTCCGCGGCGGCCCGCGCCAGCGCGAGCGTGCCCGCGTCGAATGGCGCCGTTTCGAACGCGCCCAACGGACCGTTCCACACCATCGTGCCGGCCGACTGCACCACTCGCGAAAAGGCGGCGACCGTGGCCGGACCGATGTCCAAGCCCATCAATCCCGAGGGAATCTCGCCGCTCACGACGACGGTTTTCACGCCGGGCTTCAATTCCGCGGCCGCGACCGCATCGGTCGGAATCTCGATCTTCCCGGCGCCCTTGCTTAGGAGATCGCGCGCCAGGTCCACCTTGTCCTGCTCGCACAGGCTCTTGCCGACGGCCTGACCCCGCGCCGCCCAGAACGTGAACATCATCGCGCCGCCGATCAGAACCTTGTCGACCCGCGTCAGCAGGTTCTGAATCACTCCGATCTTGTCGCTGACCTTCGCGCCGCCCAGGATCGCGACAAACGGCCGCTTCGGATTCGCCAGCGCCTCGCCCAGGTACTTCAGTTCCTTCTCGACGAGGAAACCCATCACGCGCTGACCCTTCGGCAGCAGCTTCGGCACGTCATACATACTCACGTGCCGCCGGTGGCACGTGCCGAACGCGTCGTTGACATAGCACTCGCCATGCGCGGCCAGCGCCGCGGCAAACGCCGAGCGCTGCGCCTCCTGTTCGGCGGTCAATTTCTTGTCGGGATTCTTCTTGGCCAGATCGATGACCGTTTCGGCGGGGTGAAACCGGACATTTTCAAGCAGCAGCGCTTCGCCGTCGCGCAGGTCCGCCACCGCGGCCGACGCCTCCGGCCCGATGCAGTCCCTCGCGAATTTCACCGGCTGGCCGAGAAGTTCGGACATACGCTCGGCCACGGGACGAAGCGAGAATTCCGCATCCTTTTTGGCGTCGCCGACGGGGCGGCCGAGATGGCTCGTGACGACCGCGCGCCCGCCCGCCCGCACGATGTGGCGAAGCGTGGGGAGAAACATGGCGATCCGACGATCGTCGGTGACGTTGCGCCGCTCGTCGAGTGGGACGTTCAGGTCCGCCCGCACGAAGACGCGCCGGCCCCCCAAAGCCAGATCGCGCACGGACTTTTTGGCCATCGCCGGCACTCTCATCAAGCACGCGGACCGGGCGGGGCCGACCCCACCCGCGCGGGTCCGGCAAGGCCGTCCCGCGACGCGGTCTGCGACCTGATATGGTAGAGAATGGCGCGGCTAAATCAATCCGTCGCGCTTGGCGACGAATCGCGCGATGTCCACCACACGGTTCGAATAACCAAACTCATTGTCGTACCACGACACGAGCTTGAAGAAGCGGTTGTTCAGCTCGATGCACGCCTTTGAGTCGTAAATGCTTGACAGCTCACAGCCTACGAAATCAGAACTGACGACTTCCTCGTCCGTGTACCCCATGACGCCCTTCATCGGGCCTTCGGCGGCCTTCTTTACCGCACTCCCGATCTCGGCCAGCGACGTGGGTTTGGCCGTCCGAACCGTCAGGTCGACGACCGACACATCCAGCGTCGGAACGCGGAACGCCATTCCGGTAAGCTTGCCCTTTAATTCCGGGATGCACAGTGTCACAGCCTTTGCCGCGCCCGTGCTCGACGGAATGATGTTCCCCGTCGCCGCCCGCCCGCCGCGCCAGTCCTTCTTGCTCGGGCCATCGACCGTCGGCTGCGACGCGGTGACCGCGTGAACGGTCGTCATCAGCGCCTCTTCGATGCCGAACCCGTCATGGACGATCTTTGCCAGCGGCGCCAGGCAGTTTGTGGTGCAGCTTGCGTTCGACAGGATCGTGTCCGTCCCAGGGTTGAACTTCTCCTCGTTCACCCCCAGCACGAACGTCGGAATGTCCGCATCCTTGGCCGGGGCCGAGAGGATCACGCGCTTCGCGCCTGCGGCCAGGTGCTTGCTCGCCCCCTCGCGCGCGGTGAACAGCCCGGTCGACTCGATCACGTAGTGGACGCCCAGGTCCTTCCAGCGGATCGCCGCCGGATCCTTCTCCGCCGAACAGCGAATCTTGCGCCCGTTGATCGTCAGCTTGCTTTCCGAGTGCGAGACCTCGCCATCGAAGCGGCCGTGAACGGTGTCGTGCTTGAACAGGTACGCCAGCAGGTCCGGCGCGAAGAGGTCGTTTACGCCGACAACTTCCACGTCCTTGTGCCGAGCGGCCGCACGCATGACGAGCCGACCGATGCGTCCGAAGCCGTTGATTCCAACGCGTACCGGCATGATTGGCGCTCCCTGATTGCGGAAAGATCGCGAGCAAGCCGCTCTCGCCCGGCCGGATCCGCAGAACCCGCGCCGGCCGACGGGCGGCCGCGCGTAGATTCAAGCCACACCCGGTCGCATGTCAAGCTC
>CAZHIE010000107.1:0-2456 GCA_964532435.1 uncultured Planctomycetales bacterium | reverse complement strand
GGGCCTCACGGAGGCGTGCGCGATGCGAGCTTCAACCCGCCGCGGCTGTCGATGGATCTGCTGCGTGATCGCTCCGGCCGCCCTTGCGCTGGCCGGCTGCTCGGCGTTCGGCAGCAGCGTGGACGAGAGTCCGCGCACGTCGGACCCGGCGCGACAGCACCCGACCGTCGAGGGGATTCCGATCCCCAACGGGTTTCGCTATGTGGACGACAAGAGCATCTTCTTTTCGAGCGGCGCGATCCGGGCCGGCATCTACGAATTCTCCGGCTCGACCGATGTCATCGCCGTTTATCGATTCTACAAGGACTACATGGGGCAGGCGGGTTTCACGCTGCGGCAGGAATGGGGCGACCGCGGCGAGTATTACCTGCGCTTCGACAGCAGCAGCGAAGAGTGCATGATCAAGCTGCTCCGCGAACGCGGCAAGACGATTCTCATCATTCGGCTCGATCCGAAACCGAGCGGTTCGGCCGATCACAACAGCAAGGCGCCGCCGGCGCGCAACTGAGCGCCGACCCGCCCGATTCGAATGCGACGCTGAGGGAGCCGGATGGACGCCGATACGCGACACGAACTGAAGCAGAACGAGCTGGCCGAAGCGCTGACCAAGCTCCGCGGCCGCGTGAAGGACGAGCATGTGCGGCTGGCGATTCTGATCGTCACGCTCGCCGTGGTCGCGATCATCGCGGTTCGCTACTGGCGCTACTCGGCGAACCGGACGGTCGAGCGCGGCTGGTCGCAGCTCGGCGCAATCGAGCAATCGCTCTCGTCGGACACCGACACCGACGCCGACGCGGCCATCACCCGGCTGCGCGCCCTGGTCGGCGAAGCGAGCGACCCGACGCTTAAGGGGTTCGCCAAACTGCGCCTGGGCAACGCGCTCCGCGACCAGGGCATGATCCAGCCGCAGAAGCGCGCCACCTACTTCGCCGAGGCAACCAGCACGCTGCAACAGGTCATCAGCGAGAATCCGCAAAGCGCGGCGCTGTGCGGCGCGGCGACGTTTTCGCTCGCCTGCGTGCAGGAATCCGAGCGGAAATTCGACGAAGCCCGCGCGTCCTACAAGAAGCTGGTCGATGAGCCGCGCTTCGACGGTTCGCCGTTCCGAATCATCGCCAAGTCGCGCCTCGAAGACATGGACAAATACACCGGCCCGGTGAGCTTCGTTCCCGGCGAGCCCCCGCCGCCGCCTCCGCCGCCCACACTCACGCCGCCGGCGACTTCGCCCGCGCCGACCGCGACGCCGCCCAGCCCGCTGCTCAGTCCGACCAATATCGACCCGAAAACCAGCCCGCCCGCGAGCGCTCCGGCCGCGCCGGCGTCCGCGCCCGGCCAGCCCGGCGGCGCGGGACAAGAATCGGGCAAGCCCGCGGCCACGCCGACGCCCGCAGGCGCCGCCCCGCCCGCGACGCAGCCCGCGCCCGGCGACGCCGCCGGCAAGCCGTGATGCACGAAGAAGAGATTCTCGAACGACCCATTCCGATCGACGAGGACGAGGCCGAACGCGTCCGCCTGCGCATCCGGCGACGCCTGCCCGGCCGCCGGATCGATGCATACCTGCACGCGCGTTTTCCGCGCCTCTCGCGGACGGCCGTGCAGCGCCTCATCCGCCAGGGCGCGATCACGGTGAACGGCAAGCCGACCAAGCCCAGCTATGAGATGAACGGCGGCGACGTGATCGACCTGGTCATCCCCGCGCCGGAGCCGCGCGAGGTCGTGCCGGAAAACATCCCGCTCGACATCGTTTATGAAGACGAGCACCTGCTCGCGATCAACAAGGCGACCGGCATCATCTGTCACCCCGCGCGCGGCGACCAGACCGGCACCATCGCCAACGCCGTCATGTATTACGCCGGCTCGGTCAGCCACGGCGACGATCCGTTTCGCCCCGGCATCGTGCATCGGCTCGACAAGAACACCACGGGCATCATGCTCATCGCCAAGGACGACGAGGCGCACTGGCGCCTCTCGCTGCAATTCGAGCGCCGCACGGTGCAGAAGACTTACCTCGCGGTCGTGCATGGAAATCCAGCGCTCGACAGCGACGTGATCGACGCGCCGATCGGCGTTCACCCGGTCGTGCGCGAGAAATTCGCCGTCCTCGTCCGCGAGAACAAGATCGACCTCGCCAAAAACGCCGTCACCGGCTACGACGTGCTCGAGCGTTTCGGCCAGTACGCGCTGGTGAAGCTCTCGCCCAAAACCGGCCGCACGCACCAGCTTCGCGTCCACATGTCGTGGATCGGGCATCCGATTCTCGGCGACGCGATGTATGGCGGGCGATTCGTCAGCGAGCACGACCTGCGCGGCGCCGGCGACACGTCGCCGCTCTTCCCGCACCAGGCGCTGCACGCCTGGCGCATACGCTTTCGCCATCC
Source organism: uncultured Planctomycetales bacterium (assembly GCA_964532435.1). Taxonomy (GTDB): domain Bacteria; phylum Planctomycetota; class Phycisphaerae; order UBA1845; family Fen-1342; genus CAZHIE01. The sequence continues at coordinate 78 of CAZHIE010000107.1, read as the reverse complement.
CATCCGCGAGCACGAGCTGGAGCTCGAGGCCCCGTTCCCGGCGCCGCTGCGGCGGCTGATGCAGTTGCTGCGCGGGGA
>CAZHIE010000106.1:0-15081 GCA_964532435.1 uncultured Planctomycetales bacterium | reverse complement strand
GGGCGTGGTCGTCGTGACGAAGGAGAACCGCGAGAAGCCGGAAATCAAGCCGTTGTTGGAGTAGCGGCGGCGACGGGAATGGGGTTCGGAGATTGGGGCGCGCCCCCCCACACAGCGAGCGCATGCGCGGCGACCGGGTGAATGACATGCTCGAGGCAGCGGCGCCGAGATTGCGGGTGGCCGAGGTACACAAGAGCTTCGGCGAAACGGTCGCGCTGGCCGACGTCGGCCTGACCGTCGCGCGCGGCGAAGTTCACGCCGTCGTCGGCGAAAATGGCGCGGGCAAGAGCACGCTGATGAAGGTGATCTCCGGCGCAATCCCGCCGGCCGCGGGGCGGATGTGGCTCGACGGCGCGAGCTATCGGCCGCGCTCGCCGGCGGAGGGACGCCGCGCCGGCGTGGCGATGATTTACCAGGAGCTGTCGCTCGCGCCGCACCTGAGCGTGGCCGAAAACATCATGCTTGGCGTGGAGCCGGCGGCCGGGCCGTTTCTGCGGCGCGGCGAGTTGCAGCGCCGCGCGACGGCAGCGCTGCGCGAGGTTGGCCACGCGGAAATTCCGGCGGAGCGGCGCGTCGCCGACCTTTCCGCGGCGCAGCGGCAGATTGTGGAAATCGCCCGCTCGCAGGCGCTCGGCGCGCGCCTGCTTGTGCTCGACGAGCCGACCAGCAGCCTTGGCGCCGCCGACGTGCAGCGGCTCTTTTCGCTCATCCGCCGGCTGGCCGCGGCGGGCTGCTCGATCCTGTACATCTCGCACGCGCTGGAGGAAGTGCTGGAAATCTCGGATCGGATCACGGTCATGCGCGACGGCCGCGTTGTGGAGACTCTGCTCACCGCGGCCGCGACGCCGGCCAAACTCGCGCGGCTCATGGTCGGTCGCGAGCTGGACGAGATCTATCCGCGCTCGCCGCGCGCCTGCGGCGAGCCGCTGCTCGAATTGCGCGACCTGGCCGGCGCGGGGCTGCCGCGCTCGGCGACGTTGACGGTTTGCCGGGGCGAGGTGGTCGGCATCGCCGGGCTGCTCGGCGCGGGGCGGACGGAGCTGCTGCGCGCGATCTTCGGGCTCGCGCCGGTGCGCGGCGGGAAGATCCGCGTCGCGGCGCGCGGGGGAACGGCCGATCCGCCGCGCCGCTGGGCACAGGGCGTCGGCATGCTTTCCGAGGATCGCGCGGGCGAAGGGCTCGCGCTGCGGCTCGACGTAGAGCAGAACGTCATGCTGCCCGGCCTGCGGCGGCTGGGCGCGCTGGGGTTGCTCGCGCCCGGGCGGCTGCGGCGCCGCGCGGCCGCGCGCGCCGCGGAGCTTTCCATCCGCTGCGCCGGCGTAAACCAGCCGGTCGCCGCGCTTTCGGGCGGAAATCAGCAGAAAGTCGCGCTCGCCCGGCTGCTCGACGCCGACGCCGACCTGCTTCTGCTCGACGAGCCGACGCGCGGTGTGGACGTCGGCGCCAAGGCGCAGATTTACCGCCTGATCGACGCGCTCGCGACCGGGACGGGCGGCGCCCGGCCGCGGGCGGTGCTTATGGTGAGCAGCTATCTGCCGGAGCTTCTCGGAGTGTGCGATCGCATCGCCGTGATGCGGCGCGGCCGGCTCGGCGAGGCGAGGCACGTGGCGGAATGGACGGAGCATACGCTGATGCTTGCGGCGACGGGGGCGGCCGAATGAGCCCCGCGCGCACGCACGGATCGCCCGGCGCGTTGCGCGCGGCACTGCGCCGGCTGGGTCCGCTGATCGGGCTGCTGGCGGTCTGGCTGCTGTTCGCGAGTCTGGCGCGCGGCTCATTCGTCTCGTGGGACAACCAGCGGCTCATGCTGCTCCAGACTTCGGTCGTCGGCGCGGCGGCGGTCGGCGCGACGCTCATCATCATCTCCGGCGGGATCGATCTATCGGTCGGCGCCAGCATCGCGCTGGGCACGATGCTCGTCGCGCTGCTGCTCAGCCGCGGCGCGGGGCCGGGCGTGGCGGCTGCGGGCGGCGTCGGCGCGGGAATGCTCTGCGGCGCGGCGATCGGGGCGCTGGTCATCGGGCGCGTCGGCCGGGTGGCGGCGGGCCTGCTGGGCGCGCTAATTGCGGCTCTGGCGTGGCCGCGCTGGGGCGCCACGACCGCGGTTGCGGCGGGTGCTGCGACGGCCGGCGTAGCGCTGCTTGCGGGCGAGCGGCTGCTGCGGAGCGTTCCGCTGCCGCCTTTCATCGTGACGCTCGGCATGTGGGGAGCGCTGCGCGGTCTGGCGAAGCAGGTCGGCGGCAATCAGCCGATCTACCCCGACGAACTGGGTTGGATCGGCGAATTGATGTCGACCGGGCGCGGCATGCTGCTTCCGCCGGGCGTCTGGGTTCTTCTGGCGCTGGCGCTGCTCGCGGCGGCGGTGCTGCGCTACACGCGCTTCGGCCGCTACGTATTCGCGATCGGGTCGAACGAGGCGACCGCGCGGCTGTGCGGCGTTCCGGTCGAGCGCACCAAGCTGCTGGTTTACGTGCTCGGCGTCGGTTGCGCCGGCGTGGCGGCCGTGCTTCAAACGTCGTTTCTATCGATGGGCGATCCGACGACGGCCGACGGATATGAGCTGAAGGTAATCGCCGCGGTGGTGATCGGCGGCGCGAGCCTTTCGGGCGGGGAAGGTTCCATTCTGGGCACGTTGGCCGGCGCGCTGCTGATGACGGTCGTGGACAACGGCTGCACAAAGCTGGGGCTGGAGAATTCGGTGCAGGAGGTCGTCACCGGGGCGATCATCATTGCGGCGGTTGTGCTCGACCGCGTGCGGCAGCGGCGCGCGGCGTCGTGAGCGGATTTGCGCCGCGGGAGGACCATCATGCGCGTGGGTGCGGGAACTGCTGTGCGGCGGATACTGCGCGCGGCGGCCGCGATTGCCGCGGCCGGCGCGCTCGCGGCGCATGGCGCCGAGAAGATGCGCGTGGCGGCGGCGATCAGCCTGAAGGAGCCGCTGGCGCGCGCCGCGCGCGCGTTCGAGGCGCAGCACTCCGGCGTCGAAGTCGTGCTCAACCTCGAGTCGAGCGCGGTGCTGGCGCGGCAGATCCTGAACGGCGCGCCGTGCGACGTGTTCCTGTCCGCCGATGAGCCGAACGTGCGGCGCTGCATCGAGGCAGGGCGCGTGTCGAAGGACGCGGCGCACGCGTTTCTGTCGAACGAACTGGTGCTGATTGTCGCGCGGGACAACGCGGTCGAGGTGCGCACGGCAGGCGAACTTCTCGCCGCTCCGCTTCAGCGCACGGCGATCTGCGACGAAGCGACGCCGCTCGGCGCGTATGTCCGGCAATACCTGCGGGCAAAGGGCGTGCTGGATTCGTTCGCGGCCCCAGGCGTGCGCGTGGAGAACGCGCGGGCGGCGGTGGCGGCCGTCGAGGCGGGCGCCGCGGCATCGGCGTTCGTCTACCGAACCGACGCGGCGGCGGCGCGAAATTGCCGCGTCGCGTATGTGCCGCCGCCGGAAGATCAACCGTCCATCCGGTACTGGATCGCGCCGGTCGGCGAGAAGCGAGCGCCGATCGCCGACGAGTTTGTCCAATACCTGCGCGGCCCGGGCGGCGCCGCGTTTCGAGACGCCGGTTTCGGCGTCATCTCCGAAGCGGCGGCTTCGCGCCCGGTCGCGACGCAGGCCGCGCCCACGGCGGGCGGCAGCCCGACCAGCCGGCCCGCCTCGCAACCCGCGCGGGAATGATGTAAGAAACCCGAGATGCTGCCCGCCTCCGAGATATTCGACGTCACGCGGCGCACGCTGCTGATCGGCGCGGCCGCGACCGCGCTCGCTACCCCGCCGGCGCTGCTGCTGGCGCTGCTTCTGGCGCGCGGCAGATTTCCCGGCCGCGTCATTGTGCAGACGCTCGTGACGCTGCCGCTGGTGGTTCCGCCCGTCGCGGTGGGGCTGTTGCTGCTGTCGGCGCTTTCGCCGCTGCGGCCGTGGGCGCGCGGGCTGCACGCGCTGCTCGGCGGAAACCCGCTGTGGACGTGGCGTGCGGCGGTGATCGCCGCTGCGGTCATGGGCGCGCCCCTGCTGATTCGCACGGCCGAGGCGGCGCTGGCGGCGGTTCCGCGGCGGCTGGAGCACGTTGCGGCGACGCTGGGGGCTTCGCCGCTGCGCGTGTTCCTTACGGTGACGCTGCCGTTGGCGGCGCGCGGCGTTCTGTATGGCGTGCTGCTGTGCTTTTTGCGCGCGGTGGGGGAGTTTGGCGCGACGGTGCTCGTCGCGGGGAACATTCCGGGCGAGACGCAGACGCTGGCGCTGGCGATCTATGCGCGAACGCAGGCGTTTGAGGATCGCGAGGCGCTGCTGCTGACGGCGACGTCGATCGGGATTGCGGCCATCGCGACGCTGATCGGAGAAGTTCTGCTGGTGCGCTCGCGGCCCGCCGATGCGGTGCGCGGATAGCCGCAGGTGAGGGGCCGGCGGGAATGCGGAATGCCGAATGCTGAATGCTGAAGTAAGAGAATCCGAACCCCCCACGCCGGAGGAGACCGGCCGGAGGCCAGCCCCCCAAGACAGAGTTTCCCGCCGATGTGGACCGCAGCCGCCCTCGGCTGCATTTTCACGGCCGCGCCCTTGCCGCGCAACGCCGGGCTCGGCGGCCCATACGATGGCTGTGCGTGTCTAATTCAGGCTGGCGCCGCCCGGCTTCGACGCGCGGCGCATCGTGCGGACCTTTGCCTCCAGCGCGCGCAGATGCTGGAGCACGATGCCCAGCCGCGCGCCGGATTGCGGCTCGGCCAGCAGGCATTGCCGCAGCTCGGCGTCGGCGGGGAGCGCGGCGCCGATCACGTCGACCAGCACTTCGAGATCCACTTCGGAGTCCATGAGCTGAAGCCAGTGCTTGCGCATCTCGCCCTCGACGACGGGCGAACGCCGCACGGTCTGCTCCAACTCGGCCCGCAGCTCGTCGCCGCGCGGGCCGCTCAGCTCGTCCGTCGTTTCGACCAGCTCGACCTCGGCTTCGCGATAGGCGGCGCTGCCGACTTCGCGGACGATCCGCGCGCGGGCGACGCCGCGCAGCAGAACGTGATACGTCTCGTCGTCCTCGGAGTGCTCGTGCGCGACGATGCGGCCGATGCCGATCACGGGGTAGACCGGGGCGCGCTTCGTGTAATACAGCGGCTGGAATCCCTCGCGCAGCAGGGCGATGGCGAGGAAGTTGCTGCCCGCCAGGGCGTCGCGCGTCATCTCGACGTAGCGCGGCTCGAACATGCGCAGCGGCACAAGCGTGTTGGGCAGTAGCACAACCCCCGGCAACGGGAAGATCGGCACGACGTCGGGAATGTGCAGGATCTCGTCGGACACGCGGGAGCTCTCGGGCAGGACGGCGCTCACAGCCGGACGCCGCTGCTGCTCACAGAATGATAGGCCGCGGCGCGAGCGATGCAAACCGCGACATCGAGCGGCGGCGGAACATCCCGTCGCGCCGGGTCTCTGCTTCCGGCGACGTGTGCCTGCGCGGGGAGTGCGGCATCCGGCGCGCGCGTCGCGCTCGCCTGCGGATGCGACCAGAAACAGAACCGGCCGGTTCTCCCGTCGGCCGCGCGAGACATCGCGCGGCCGACGAGCGAACCAGCCGGGTGAAAGCTCTGCCCTTTGCTTACAGCATCCGCGCCCGCACACTCGCGCCGGCGCCGAAGGCGAATGCAGCCGAGGGCGGCTGCGGTCCATTTTTCAATGGACCGTCGGGCCATCGTTCGTTAGAGCATTAGGCCTTCGTGGCTTCCTCGGCCGCCTTGCGCGCGGCGCTGATCTTGGCCTTGAGCAGCTCGACCTGGGCCGTGACCTTGCACGGCGTCTTGGTCTCGCCGATCACGTATTCGATCTGCTTGCCGGACTTGTCGCAGGCGGTCTTGGCTTCCATTGGGCAGGCGTAGGTCTCGCCGCCGACGACCATCTTCATCGCGATCTTGTCCGCGGCGGCCTGGGCGGCTTTGAGCGCCTTCTCGGCCTGATCCTGCTTCTCGAACGTGACGGCGGCGACGCGGTACTGGACCGGCTTGCCGCTCTTGGTCGCGATCGACTTGGCGGTGTTCGCGCAGCAGCCGACCTCGTCGCCGACCACGTACTGCACCTTCATCATGTCGCCCATGAATTTGTCGAGCACGGTCGAGTAGGCCGTAAGGGCCTCGCCCTGGTCGGCATAGTCCTTGCCGTCGACGACGAACTTGATCGCCTTGGCGTCGCCCTTGGCGAGCGTCTTGGCCTCGTCAGCCGAGCAGACCGTCTTGTCGCCGACCTTGTACTTCATGCAGGGGACGCCCTTGCAGCAGCCGGAGGGGTCGTTCGCGCCGCAGGCGGCCTTCTCGCCGCCGGAGTGGCAGCTCGGGGCGCCGCCGCCGGCCGCCGGGCAGGTTTTGGCCTCGGCCTTGGCGCCGTCCTTGGCCTGACAGGCCGGTCCGTCGCCGGCGAACGCGTTGAGACCGCTGAAGAGCACGAAGAGCACGACTGCGAAGAATGCCAAGAAACGCATAACCCTCATCTCCCTGTATGTTGCGGGAACTCTTCCCATCCGCCGCCGGACGAGCCCGACGCGGGCCCGCAGGAACGAGAACAGGATACTGCAACGATCGGCCGAAATCGCCGTCGCCTACGATTTTGCACGATGTTAGCGGCTTTGGCACGGATTTCCAATGCGGGGAACGGGAACGCCGTGCCTGGCGGCGCCGCACCCGTCTCGTGACCGCTTCTCGGCGGGGCGGGAAATCGTATACTGCGCTGCGGATCCGGCTCCCGGCGTGGAGCCGGGTTCCCCGGCGACGGCGGCGCCCCGATAGAGAAATGCGGGGAGTTCATGAGCAAGGCGCTGCGCCAGTACACCGCATCGCACGTCGCATCCGAGTCGTCGCCCGGCGCGACGGCGCCGCCGGGTTGCGGCGCGTGCGCCGTTTCCGCCGAAGAAGCTCCGGATTCGTCACGCCTGGCGCAACTTCAGGCATTCATCACGACGTACGGTGCGCCGGATGCGGCGGGGCTGGCGCAGCTTTCGCGCTCGTTGCGCCTGCCGGTCGCGGCCATTCGTGGGTTGATCACTTTCTACGCCGATCTGCACGCCGACCCGGCCGCCGCGCGCGTCTGTAGCGGGACGTCGTGCATGTTGGCGGGCGGCGCGTCGCCCCGCGGAAGCGCGCCGGGCGCGGACGGCGCGCGGGATGTCTACTGCCTGGGCTATTGCGACCGCTCGCCCGCGGTGCTGCTGGCCGACGAGCGCATCGCGCTCGGCTGCCCGGCCGACGCGGGGCCGGCGGAATGGCGCGCCCTCGCGCAGGATCGGCCGGCCGCCGCGAGCATTCGCTGCGTGTCGCGCGAGTCGATCGTGACGGCCCGCCTGCGCGACGGGGATCACTGCGACCTGGCGCGGGCCCGCGCCGCCGGCGCATACGCCGCGCTGCCGATCGCGCTTTCGCATCCGCCGGCCTGGGTCGTGGAGCAGATCGTCCACAGCGGATTGCGCGGCCGCGGCGGGGCCGGCTTTCCGACCGGGACGAAGTGGCGGCTGTGCGCCGAGCAGTCGAGCGCGGTGAAGTACGTTGTGGCGAACGGAGACGAGGGCGACCCCGGTTCGTTCATCGATCGCGAGCTGATGGAGCGCGATCCGCACGCGATTCTCGAAGGGCTGATGCTGGCGGCGTACGGCGTCGGGGCGACGCGCGGTTTCGTGTACGTGCGATCGGAATATCCGCGCGCCTACCGCGTTCTGTGCCACGCCGTCGAGCAGGCCCGCGGCGCGGGGCTGCTCGGCCCCGCGGGCGGCGGACGGCCGGCGTTCGACGTGAGCGTCGTCCGCGGGCATGGCAGCTACGTCTGCGGCGAAGAGACCGCGCTGCTCAACGCGATCGAAGGCCAGCGCGGCGAGGTGCGCCTGCGCCCGCCATACCCGGCCGTCGCGGGGCTGTGGGGTTGTCCGACGATTGTCGACAACGTCGAAACGCTCGTGAATGCGCCGTGGATTGTCGGGCGCGGGGCCGAAGCGTATCGGGCGCTTGGTTCGCCCGATTGCCCCGGCACCAAGGCGCTGTGCCTGAATCACGGACTCGCGCGTCCGGGCATCGTGGAAGTCGAGTTCGGCATTCCGCTGCGCGAAGTGATCGAGCGACTCGGCGGCGGCCCGGCGGGCGAGCTTGAGATCGAGGCCGTGCTGATCGGCGGCCCGATGGGCAGCATCGTTCGTTCGGCGGATTGGGACGTGCCGGTCTCGATCGAGGCGATGCGCCGCCGCGGGATCAATCTGGGGCACGGCGGAATCGTCGCGCTGCCGGCGGATACGGATTACGCGGCGCTCCTGGCGCACATGCTCGCGTTCATGCGCGACGAGTCTTGCGGCAAGTGCGTGCCTTGCCGGGTCGGCACGAAACTCGCGGCGCAGGCGCTGGAGGGCTCGCGCGGCGCAAATATCCCTGCCGAACTGCCGCGCATCCTCGACCTGATGTCGAGCGCGAGCCTGTGCGCGTTCGGCCGCGACACTCCGGGGCCGGTGCGGCAGCTTCTGGCGTATTTCGGCGAGCGGATCGCGCGCGGGAGGCGGCCATGAATCCCGCGTCGATCGTTCTCGACGGGCGGCGCGTGCCGCTTGCGGCCGGCGACACGATCCTCGACGCGGCGCGTCGCGCCGGCGTGGAGATCCCCGCGCTCTGCAAGGCGGACGGGCTCGCGCCGGAGGGCGGCTGCCGCGTCTGCCTGGTCGAGGTGGACGGCGCAGCGCGGCCCGAGGCGGCGTGTCACACTCCGGCGCGGGACGGCATGGTCGTGCGGAGCGCGTCGCCGCGGCTGGCCGAGCTGCGCCGCGGGCTGTTGTCGTTGATGATCGAGGAACGCGGGACGGATGCGGCCGCGGCGCGCTGCGGATGCGCGTTTGAGCGGCTGGCGGCGGAGCACGGGGCGACGTGGTTCGTCGGCTCGCGCGACCCGGCCAACGCCGAGCGCGGCGCCACGGCGGCGACGGACGCGAGTCATCCGTATCTGCGATTCGATCCGGAGTTGTGCATCTCGTGCCGCGTGTGCCTGAACGCATGCGAGCAGGTGCAGGGACAGTTCGTGTATGGAATCGACGGTCGCGGCGGAGCGGTTCGATTGATCTTCGGACCGACGGAGCGTTTCGCCGACAGCGATTGCGTCGCGTGCGGCGCGTGCGTCACGCGCTGCCCGACGGGGGCGATCCATGACGTCGATCGGCTCGCGCGTGTCGCGAGCACGATCGTGACGGACACGACCTGCGGATACTGCGGCGTCGGTTGCCGGCTGCGCGTCGCGTCGGCGGGCGACGCCGTGCTGCGGATCGACGCGCCGCCGGACGCGGCCGTCAACGGCGGGCATCTGTGCGTCAAGGGGCGCTATGCGCACGCCTGGGCGCGCAGCGAGGATCGTCTTGCGACGCCGCTGCTGCGCGAGGGCGGCGCGCTTCGGCCGATCGGCTGGCAGGAGGCGATCGCGTGGCTGGCGGGGCGGCTGCGCGAGATTCGCGATCGGCACGGCCCCGATTCGCTCGCCGCGCTGACGTCGGCCCGCTCGACGAATGAGTCGGCCTACCTGTTGCAGAAACTATTTCGCACGGCGATCGGGACAAACAACGTCGATTGCTGCGCCCGCGTCTGTCACGCCTCGACGGCGGTCGCGCTGTACCAATCGACGGGTTCGAGCGCCGGGACGGCCTCGTTCGCGGACATCGAGCGCGCCCGGTGCATCGTCCTGGCAGGCAGCAACGCCTCGTCCGGGCATCCGGTCGTCGGCGCGCGCATCAAGCAGGCGGCGCTGGCCGGAGTTCCGCTGATCGTGATCGACCCGCGGCGCGTCGAGCTGGCGGATTACGCGCGGCTGCACCTGCCGGTGCGGGCCGGCACGAATGTGCCGCTGTTCTACGCGCTGGCCAAGGTGCTGGTCGACGAGGGGCTTTGCGACGACGAGTACGTCGCGGCGCGCTGCGAGGGATGGGAAGAGCTGCGCGCGATGCTGGCGAGTCAAACGCTCGAAGCGCTCGCCGCCCCGACGGAAGTGCCGGTCGAGTCGATTCGCCGGGCGGCGCGGCTGATGGGCGCGCTGCGCCCCGCGCTGTTCGTCCACGGTATCGGGCTGTCCGAATTGACGCAGGGCGTCGCGTCGGTGCAGACGCTCATCAACCTCGGAATGCTGACCGGCAGCATCGGCCGCCCCGGCGCCGGGATGCTCCCGCTGCGCGGCCAGAACAACGTGCAGGGCAACGTCGACATGGGCGGATCGCCCACCAGCCTGACCGGAAATCAGCGGCTGGACGATCCGGCGGTGCGGGCGCGTTTCAAGGCCGTGTGGGGCAAGGCGCCGCCGGAGCGGCCGGGGCGAATGTTGCCGGACATGCTCGCGGCGGCGGCGGACGGCGTGATCCGCGGCATGTGGGTGCAGGGGTTCGACCTGGTGCAATCGGCGCCGCACGAGTCGGCGACGATCGACGCGCTGTCGAAGCTGGAATTGCTTGTGGTGCAGGACATCTTCGCGCCCGAGATCGCGCGCTTCGCACACTTGCTTCTCCCGGCCGCCAGCACGCTCGAACAGTCGGGAACGTTCACCAATGCCGAGCGGCGGATTCAGCTTGTCCGCCCCGTTCTCGACCCGCCGGGCGAGGCGCGCGAGGAGTGGCGAATCTTGCAGGACGTCGCGCACGCAATGGGCGAAACTTGGGACTATTCGAGCGCGGCCGACGTGATGGACGAGATCGCGCGCGTCGCGCCCGCGGCGTTCGGCGGCGTCAGCCATGCGCGGCTGGCGGGCGACGGGTTGCAGTGGCCTTGCCCGTCGGCGGATCACCCCGGCACGGCGACCGTGCATGCGAACGGCTTCGTCCGCGGGCGCGGGTCGCTGGCGGCCATCGCGTACGCGCCTTCTCCGGAGCAGACGGACGCCGAGTATCCGTTCCTGCTTACGACCGGCCGGCGACTGGAGCAGTTCAACGTCGGGACGATGACGCGGCGAACGGCCAACCAGCAGCTTGCCCCGGAGGATGAGCTGGAGATCCACCCCGACGACGCTGCGCGGGCGGGGTTGCGCGATGGCGCGATGGCGGATGTGATCAGCCGCTGGGGCGGGGCGCAGGTTCGCGTGCGGCTGACGGAGCGCGTTGGCCGGGGGCGGCTGTTCCTCACGTTTCACCAGCCGGCGTCGCATACGAATCGCCTGACGAGCCCGTACGTGGATCCGCAGTCGAAGTGCCCGGAATACAAGGTGACGGCGGCGCGCGTGGAGTGCGGCGGGCGGAAGTGACGGTCGCTGCGCGCGGGGCAACTGGCAGAAGCGCGAGCGGCGCGGTAGCCTTCGCGGTCACATGTCCGAAAAGATGCCCAGACCCAAACGTGTAACCATCCGCGACGTGGCCAAGGCCGCCGGCGTGTCGGTCGGCGCGGCCTCGACCGCGCTGTCAAAGTCGACCACGACCGTCGCACTGTCGCGCGAAACGCGCGAGCGCGTGCTGCGCGCGGCGCGCGAGCTGCGCTACCGCCCGCTGGCCGCCGCCCGCGCGATGGCCGGCAAGCGCGCCCGCACGCTCGGCATTCTGGCGACCGAATACTGCATGACGGGCAGCTTCTACAGCAACGTGCTGCGCGGAATCGCCAACGCCTGCCAGGAGCTCGACTGCGCGCTGCTGCTCAAGACCGTTCCGACGCGGCTCGACATGCACGACACGAACATCTTCTCCGAGCAGCAGATCGACGGCGTCATCATCCCGGCCGACGCGGAGCAGCGCACGCACGACGCGCTCGTCCATTTCAGCATTCCGCACGTGTGGCTGAACACCGATCTCGAGCAGCCCACGCATTGCGTTCATGTCGACGACGTTCAGGGGACGCGCCTGGCGGTCGATCACCTCTTCGAGCTCGGACACCGGCGGATCGCCTTCCTGCATCACTTCACGCCGGAGCGGCACCCGCTGGCGATCAAGCGCGAGTGCGGCTACCTGGAGGGGTTGCGCAATCACGGCCTCGCGCCGCCCGATACGTTCGACGCGGCGCTCGACATCGAGGCGCACGTGGACGCATACCTGGCGCAGCGGCCGCGGCCGACGGCGCTGGTGTGCTTTTCCGACGCGATGGCGATCCTCGCGTGCAACGCGCTGGTGCGGCGCGGGCTGCGGATACCGGCGGACATGAGCGTGGTGGGCAACGAGGGCGTCGTGCTGCATCAATACGCGTTCGTGCCGCTGACGACGGTCGTCGCGCCGGTGTACGAGTTGGGCCAGCGGGCGGTGCGCATGCTTCTGGCCGAGATCGACGACGGCGAGCCGCCCCGGTCGGAAGTGCTGCCCGTCACGCTCGCCGTGAGCCAATCCACCGGCCCGGCGCCGGCCGTTTGATCGCGCGCGCCGGCGCGCAATTCGCGCCGCGACTGCGCCCGGCCGATCGCGGCGGGCGCGCCATGCGTCCGGAAATATCATCGCTTTCGCGCGCCGCCCGCGCAGCGCTGTGCTGCGACGCTTGCCCGGCCGAGACAACTATGTTGCCGAACGCGCCGCCGGGGCGCCGGCGGCGGGGGGCGATGTGCGCATCAGATGCAGACGGAGTGGAGTGCGCCGAATGGAAATTCGCAAATCTGCGGCCGACGTCCGCGCTCGCGCGGCGGCTGCCATGCTGGCGCTGCTGCTGGCGACGTGGCTGTGTCCCCCCGCGTCCGCGGACGATCCCCCGGCGCCGCACACCGTCGGCGATCTGGCCGGCTTGCAGAGCGCGTTCGACAGCGTCATCCGCGAAGTGTCACCCAGCGTGGTCGGCATTCGCGCGCAGCGGCGCTATTTTCTGCCCGCGCCCGATTCGCGCAGCGCCGACAGCGGCGACGCCAGCGAGCAGCGCGTGCAGGTGAACGGCGCCGGCGCAGTGCTGTCCGCGGACGGCCTCATTCTGACCAACGAGCACGTCGTGCAGAGCGCGACGGACATCGAGATTCTCTTTCACGACGGCTCATCTTCTTCGGCCCGCGTCGTCGGCGCCGACACGCGCAGCGACCTCGCCGTCCTGCGTACGGAGCGCAGCGGGCTGCGGCCGCTGCGCTTCGCGGACGCGGCCCGGCTGGCGCGCGGCCAATGGTGCGTCGCGCTCGGCAATCCGTACGGCCTCGGCGGCGACGGTCAGTTGAGCGTGTCGGTCGGCGTGGTCTCCAACCTCGGGCGGCAGCTTCCGGGATTGGGCGAGGTCGACGACCGCTTCTACAACAACATGATTCAGACGACCGCCTCGATCAATCCGGGCAACTCCGGCGGCCCGCTCTTCAACCTCAAGGGCGAAGCGATCGGAATCGTCACCGCGATGCACACGCGTGCGGCCGCCGACGAGGGCATCGGTTTCGCCATCCCGCTTACGCCCGCGAAGCTGCGCGTGATCGAGCAATTGCGCCGCGGACAGACGATCGAATATGGCTACGTCGGGATGACGGTCCGCGCGAACGACGCCGCTCCGCACGCCGGTCAACCCAGCGCGCACAGCGGCGTTGTCGTGCAGCAGGTCGAGCCGGACGGGCCGGCGGCCGCCGCCGACATCCGCGTCGGCGACAGGATTACGCGCTATGACGGGCAGGACGTCGTCGCGGTGTCGCAGCTGGTCGACCTGGTCGGCGAAACGCCGGTTGGGCGGCGGGCGGTGGTCGAGTTCGAGCGCGACGGCCGCGCGCAACAGGCGACCCTCACGGCCGAGGCGCGGCAGGTCAGCCGCGTGAGCTGGATGCGCGGCGGAGCGGTGATCTGGCGCGGGCTGCGGCTGGCGGACCTGACGAGCGACTCGCGTGCCCGCATGAGGATCGCCGCCGAGGCGATGGGGCTGGTGGTGATCGACGTGGCCGAGAAGAGCGCGGCCGAGCGGGCCGGGCTGCGCATCGGCGACGTGGTGGAGAAGGTGCAGGGCGCGGCGGTGCGCGACACGGGCGACTTTCTGTCGCGGATTCGGGGGAACGAGGGCGGGGTGGATTTGAAGCTGCGCGGGCGCGGCGTGGTCCGGGTCGATCCGTAGAATTGCGCCTGGGCTGGACAGGCTTCCGGACACATCGGACAATCCCCTGCGTCCGTCGGATGCGGTTCGTGGTTGGGTGGTGGAGCCTGTTTGAATGTCCGATCAGGCCACGCTGTCGGCGCGGGTAGGGTGAGCGTCCACGGCATCAGCCGCAAGGGCAACGGAAGCCGCCGGCGCGGAAGTGCAGGTTCGCCCATGTCGAACGATTACATCCCGCGCGGCAGCGCCGAGTTCATTGCACGCACTCTGGCGATCCGCGCGCGGCGCCGATCGAGAGGTTGACCGCGTGGCGTCGCGGATTGCGGATTTCCGCCGTAAAGTGGCACTGGGCCATTATGAACTCACCGGCCATGCCAAAGATGAAATGGAGCAGGATGGTTTTACAATCCAGGACATCAAGGCAGCGGTGTATTCGGGTAGAATTGTGACGACGCAACGACACGGCCGCGATGCACGAAAGTACGTGGTGCAGGGGCGGAGCAAAGATCACAGAAGCGTTACGCTGATTTGCCGCGTAACGGACCTGGGGCGACTGCGCATGATCACGGTGTTCGAGAGCTGAACATGAGGTTTGATTCCTGCGAAGTCTGCGGCGGCCCGGTGCGCGAGCGGCGCGTCACGGTCGACCTGCGCCGTGGCGAGCGGCTGTACGTTTTCTATGCCGTCCCCGTCGGCGTCTGCCGCAAGTGCGGCGAGCGCTACTACTCTGGTCCGGTGTTGGAGCGGCTGGACGAACTGGCAGAGCATGGGATGAACGGCGCAAAGCGGCTCTCGGTACCGACTTTCGACTTCGCCAGCGTGGATTAAATCAATGTGTTCAATCTAATCGACGGATGAGATCACGGGCGGGCGGGAGATAGTCCGGCCCCCAACCCCGACGTGGCCAACGCAGCCGGCGTGATCGGCGCGAGGACGTTTGGGGAGCGTCGGACTTTGGCCGGCCGATTGGCGTCTGACACGCAGGCCGGCCCGCCGCTCGTCCGGAATTTCACACGTTGAACTTGATCGTCATGATGTCGCCATCCTGCACAACGTACCCCTTCGGCTCGTTGCGCAGCTTGTTCGCCGCCTTCGCGTCGCGCATGTTGCCGGCCGCCACAAGATCGGCGTACGCGATCGTCTCGGCCTTGATGAAGCCGCGGGCAA
>CAZHIE010000105.1:13160-15263 GCA_964532435.1 uncultured Planctomycetales bacterium | reverse complement strand
GCTACGCGAGCGAGTTCCCGCATTGCGACATCCGGGCCGCCGACGTAAACCGCGACGGCGCGGTCGACAACGGCGACATCGACGCATTCGTCGCGTGCCTGCTGGCCGGCGGATGCGAGTGAGCGTGGACGGGATTCGGCCGGACGCGCCTACTTCACCAGCACGCCCGTCGCCCACATGCTTGGGTCGCTGTTCCAGCCCAAATCGTCATTAACCGAGAGATGCTGTGCGCCCAGCACGGTGTCCTTGATCTTATAGAACACGCCGATGCGCGGGTGCTCGGCCGGGTTCCAGCCGTTGAGGCAGGCCGCCGGGATGGCGGCTTCGAGGAAGTAGCGCGTGCGCTCGATTCGCGTCGCGACGCGCACCTGCGACAGATCCGGCTTCGGCGGCGGCTCCTTGGCGCGGCTCATGCGGTGCAGGCCGACGATCGGCGACTTGCCGCCCGGCCCGCCGCCGAGCGGCAGGAAATAGAAGAGGTGACAGAACCGCGTCGCGCGCTTGACGTCGCGCGCGTCGCGCGTGTCGATGCACAGCCGCACGCCGTCGCCCTTCCACCAGTGCTCGGTGTCGACCTTGATTGCGCCGCGCCGATTCGGCACGGCATAGGCGAAGTAGAAGGCGTCATCGTCCCACGCCCAGTAGACCTCGGCGAATGGCGGAGTGTGATCCAGCTCGACCAGCGGCGGCGCGAGCAGATCGAAGCCCCACTTGGCGGCGTTGCCGTCCATGCGCAGCGCTTTGGGAGCGCGCCAGATCGGAATCTCGAACCGGAAGAAAGCTCGCCGACAGATCAGCTCGAGCATGAACCTGCGCCCTTCGTTTCCGCGCCCGCCGAGTTTTCTCAGACGCCCGCGCGCCGCGGCGGGCGATAATAGCTGGTCCGCCGCGGGCAGGGCTACTAAGATACCGGAGTTCCAAAGCGCCAGGGCGCCGTGCGTCGATGCTGCATCGGGGAATCCGCGGCGACGGGGCGCGTGCCGCATTTTGGTTGAGGGATGTGGGATCGATGGCGACCAAGCTCGACACGGCGATCGGCGACTACCTCAGCCAGATCAAAAACTATCCCCTCCTCACGGCCGAGGAGGAGCGCGAACTCGGCACTCTGATCCGCAACGCCGCCGAGGCGGACGAGCGCCTGCGCCGCGGCGAAATCTCGCTCGACGAGCGCGAGCGCGTGCTCGAACGCGCACTCACCGCGCGGCAGCGAATGATCCAGGCCAACCTGCGCCTGGTCATCTCCGTCGCCAAGCAGTTCCGCAACCGCGGCCTGCCCATGGAAGATCTCGTCAATGAGGGCAACGTCGGCCTGGTGAACGCGGTCGATCGATTCGACCCCGAAGTCGGCTCGCGCTTCAGCACGTACGCCGGCTACTGGATCGACCAGGCCATCCGCCGGGCCGTGCAATCGGCCCAGCAGATGATCCACATCCCCAGCTACCTGATCGAGCAGATCGGCCACATGCGCCTCGCCATGCGCCGCCTCGAAGAGCAGTTCGGCCGCCCGCCCACCATGAACGAGCTGGCCGAGCACATGACGATCACGCAGCGCAAGGCGCACGCGATCGCGCAGGCGCTGCGGGCCTGCACGTCGCGCACGCACGGCAGCAATTCGAGCGACGGCGAAAATTCGCTGGACGACTCGCTCGCCGACCATCGCGCTCCGCAGCCCTTCGAAGAGGTCTTCTCCGAATCCGACGCCGATTTTGTCGGCTCGATGCTCTCGCGCATCACCGACCGCGAGGCGCTGGTGCTCAAGCTTCGCTACGGGTTGGATGACAAAAGCGGAAAGCGCATGACGCTCAAGGAAATCGGCGAAGCGGTCGGCCTGACGCGCGAACGCGTGCGCCAGATCGAGAAAGAGGCCAAGCGCAAGCTCGAAGAATACGTCAAGACGTACATGTAACGCGCGCCGCGGCGGGAAAGTGAATTCGCACCGCCGCGCTGCCAGGTGACAAGTGCAATCGCATGGCAAGTGCAACCGGGTGGCACGGGTTTCCAACCCGTGCGTCGATGCAGACTGCCGCGAACTCGCGCCGTAAATGAAATCCCAATCCTCTGCGTCCCCTGCGCCTCCGCGTGATGCACACTGCCGCGAACTCG
>CAZHIE010000105.1:4283-13060 GCA_964532435.1 uncultured Planctomycetales bacterium | reverse complement strand
ACTGCCGCGAACTCGCGCCGTAAATGAAATCCCAATCCTCTGCGTCCCCTGCGCCTCCGCGTGATGCAGCCCCCCGTGCCGCCGTCTCTTCTCGCAAGGCAGATCAGTCTCGCACCTGCGGGCCCGCCGCGCACGACTCTCTCCCCCTCACGCCGGAATGCCGTACTTCGCCATCTTGTCCCGCAGCGTCGTTCGCGGAATGCCGAGCCGCTGCGCCGCCTTGGCCTGGTTCCCCTCGCATTGGCGCAGTGCCGTGAGTATCAGCCGCTTCTCCATGTCGCTGACCAGCTCATTCAGCCCAAGGTGGCCGTAGTCGCTCGCCTGAATCCCCTGCAGCGCCGCCTGCCCCGCGTCGCTGCGGCCGAGCGGCAGAACGTGCTCCGATCGCAGCTCGCCGCCCGCGCACAACGCGAGCGCCTTCTGCACCACGTTTTCCAGCTCCCGAACATTTCCCGGCCATTCGTAACGCAGCAGCTCTTCCAGCACGGCCGGCGAGATCGCCGGGGCCGGCCGGTTGAGCAGCCGGGCGTGGCGTTCGAGCAGGTGCGCGGCAAGGGCGGCGACGTCGTCGGGCCGCTCGCGCAGCGCGGGAATGGCAACGTGCAGCGCGGACAGGCGGATGCGCAGGTCTTCGCGGAATGCGCCGCCTCGCGCCAGAGCCGCCAGGTCGGCCGACGTCGTGCTGATGATGCGCACGTCGGCGCGCAGCGCACTGTTTCCTCCCACGCGCTCATACTCGCCCAGCTCGACGAATCGCAGCAGGCGCTCCTGGGCCGGCAGGGGGGCGGCGTCGACGTCGTCGAGCACGAGCGTGCCGCCGGCGGCCTGCTCGATCTTGCCGGTTCGCGCGCGCAGCGGGTGCGTCGAGCCGTTGTCGCCGGTGGTGCCGCGCTCCAGCCCGAAAAGCTCCGCTTCGAGCGCGCCCGGCGGCGCCCCGCCGCACGCGACGCGCGCCAGCGGCCCGGTTCCGCGCGGGCTGGCCTCGTGCAGCGACTCGGCCAGCAGCGTCTTGCCGACGCCGCGCTCGCCGGACAGCAGCAGCGGAGAGCGCGATTGCGCCGCGCTGCGCGCCTGTTCGAGCGCCCGCTGCATCGCGGCGCTGCACGCCAGGAAGCGCGAGACGCGCTGCGTGGCGCGCGGCGCGCCGTCGTCCGTCGTGGGAACGTGCGTCGCGAGCAGGCGTTCCAGCCGCGCGACGAGGTCGGGAGTCGAGAAGGGCTTGCCGAGAAAGTCGTAGGCGCCGCGCTTGATCGCCTGCACCGCGTCGTCGACGGTGGGCGACGCCGCCATGAGAATCACCGCGACGTTGGGGCGCACGCGCCGCGCGTGCGTGAGCATCTCGACGCCGCCCGGACCGCGCACGCGCGTGTCCGAGATCAGCACGTCAATCGGCTTCGCGTCGAGGATGCGCTGCGCGTGCAGCGCGTCCGCGGCCTCGAAGACCTCGTAGCCGTGCTCGCCAAGCTCGACCTGAAGGGAAAGTCGCCGCAGCGGCTCATCATCGACGACCAGAATGCGTGCGCGCATCCGCGTACCCTGCCGTGGCCCATACTGATCCAACGACGGCGCGGGAGATTACTTATCCTGTTTCGGGGGCCGGAGTCAATAGAAATCTTCCGCGCGACGATTTACTGCGCGTCGACCGCGCCTCCGGCCGCGCCTTGGTCGCCTCGATCTCCCGCCAGCCGCCGCAGCGCCACAATCAACGCCTGCGTCCCCAAATCCCCGCCGCCCGGCAAGGCCTCCACCGCACGGAATAGCTGCTGGGCCAGCGCCGTCCCCGGCAGGGGCACGCCCAACCGCTCGGCCGCATCCTGCACGATCCGCAGATCCTTCTGCTGCAGCCGGACCATGAACCCGGGCGCCAGGTCGCCGCGCGCGATCCGCGGGCCATAGTTGGCGAGCGCCCACGATCCACCGGCGCCGGCCGACAGCGCGTCGATCAGCACGTCGGCGCCGATCCCGCCGTGGGCCGCCAGCGTCAGCGCCTCGCACAGTCCGATCATGTTCACCGCGCACAGAATCTGGTTGCATGCCTTGAGCGTTTGCCCGGCGCCGCTCGGCCCGACGTGAATGATGCGCTTCGCAAATGTCGCAAGCACCGGCCGAACGCGCTCCAGCGCCGCGGCCGATCCGCCGACCATCACGGTGAGCGTGCCGTTGCGGGCGCCGATGTCTCCGCCGGTGACCGGCGCGTCGAGCATCTCGACGCCGCGCTGCCCGAGACGCCGCGCCATCTCGCGCGCCGCCGCCGGGTTGATCGTGCTCAGATCAACGACGATCGCGGAAGGGCGCAATCGTTCGGCCGCGCCGCCGGCGCCGAACAGCACCGCCTCCACGTCGGGCGTGTCCGTCACCATGATGAGCAGAATGTCGCAATCGGCCGCGACGTCGCCGGGGGAGTCGCGCCACGCCGCGCCTTCGGAGCAGAGCGCGGCAGTCTTCGCACGCGTGCGCGAAAACAGCGAGACGCGATGACCCGCGCGCAATACGTGCCCGGCCATGGGCTGGCCCATGATCCCGCAGCCGACGAACCCGACATGCAACGGGGCGGACGACATCGGTCTTCGACGCTTCTCCAGCCTCCGCGAGGCGCGTGGCCCCCGGGGCCGAACAAAACCCCCGCTTTCACAGCCCGCGAGCCGTTACACCGTCGACGGCGCCTGCGGCGAGCGCTGCGGCGCGGATGCGGCCGCCGGCTCGGGCGACGGCTGCGCAGCGGTCGCCGCCTGCGGCGCCGGCGCCGTGCGGACAGTCGCGGGCGCCCCAGCCGCGGGCGCCGCCGGGCGCTCGCGCTTCTCGCCGGCTTCGGGCGCGCCGCCCTCGGTCGGCTTCGAGGGCACGACGATCATGACCATCGACCGGCCGTCCATGATCGGCGAGCGCTCGACCTTGGCGATGTCGCCGAGCAGTTCGACAATCTCGCGGAAGGATTCGAGACCGATCTCGCGATGCGATCGCTCTCGGCCGCGAAAAACCATCGTGAACTGCACCTTGTCGCCGTGTTTGAGGAAATCGATGGCCCGCTGGACCTTGATCTCGCGGTCGTGGTCGTCCGTCTTGGGGCGCAGGCGGATTTCCTTGAGCAGTTGCTCGTGGTGCTTCTTCTGGCCCTTCTTCTGCGCGTACTTCCACTTCCCGTAGTCCATGATCCGGCAGACGGGCGGGCGGACGTTGGGCGCGACCTCGACCAGGTCGAAACCCTGTTCGCGGGCCATGCGCAGCGCCTCGTAGTTCGGCAGGATGCCGAGCTGCTCGTTCTCCGGGCCGATCACCCGAATGGGTGAAATGCGGATCTGTTCGTTGCAGCGGAGGTTTGTGTTAATGGCGTACACCTTCCTGTTCAAATGCCCTACGCCGGCCCCGGCGACGCGCCGGTTCGACCAGCCTCAGGCGGACGGAATCAGACTCTGCATCGGGGTCAGCCGCCGCTCGGCGATCTCCGTGGCGATCGAAGCGAGGAATTCGGCGACCGTGCAGCTTCCGAGCTGCTTGCCCTCGCGCGTGCGCACGTTGACCGTCCGGGACGAGACTTCCTGTTCCCCAACTACCAGAATATACGGAGTCTTCAGCATCGTTGCAGCGCGAATTTTCGCGCCGATCCGCTCGTCGCCCGCGTCGAGCTCCACCCGCAGGTTCGCCGCCTGACACAGACGGAACACCTCCGTCGCGTACGCGGACGACTTCTCGCTCACCGAGCAGACCGCCGCCTGAACCGGCGCCAGCCACGTCGGAAACGCCCCTGCAAAGTGCTCGATCAGGATGCCGATGAACCGCTCCAGACTGCCCAGCGGAGCGCGATGCACCATGACCGGCCGGTGCTCGTGGTTGTCGTTCCCGATGTAGCGCAGGTCGAACCGCTCCGGCAGATTGTAGTCGCACTGAACCGTCCCAAGCTGCCATTCCCGCCCGATGCAGTCCTTTACCAGAAAGTCGATCTTCGGGCCGTAAAACGCGGCCTCGCCCCGGCCGATGAACCAGTCCATCCCCGAATGCTGGCAGACCTCGAGAATCGCTGCTTCCGAGCGGTCCCAGTTCTCCCGCGAGCCGACATATTTGTCGCTGTCGTCGCGCAGGCTCGCCCGCACCCGATAGTCCGTCAGCCCCATCACGTTGAGAACCAGCCGCGCCATGTCGACGCAGCCGGCCAGCTCTTCGTGCAATTGCTCCGGCGTGCAGAAAATGTGCGCATCGTCCTGCGTCAGCCCGCGCACGCGCGTCAACCCGCCCACCTCGCCCGACTGCTCGTATCGGTAAACCGTGCCGAATTCGGCCAGCCGGATCGGCAGGTCGCGGTAGCTCCGCGCCTCCGAGCCGTAAATCCGCACGTGGTGCGGGCAGTTCATCGGCTTGAGCAGATAGCCGTCCTCGACCGCCAGCCATTGGCGGATGCGCTTGAGCCGCTCTTCCATCGGCGCGTCGGCCGGATAGCCGGCCAGTTTCAGATCGGCGTGCTCCTTCGCCAGCTCGTCGAACACCGCCAGCTCGTCGGGCGTGGCGCGCGGCGCGCTCCGCCCGCGCACCAGCTCCCACAGGCCGTTGAGCCGCCGCGCCCGCTCCGACTCGTACATCGGCGGATACTGCGCGTCCTTGTAATACGGAAAGTGCCCGCTCGTACGGTACAGGTCGAGCTTGCCGATGTGCGGCGTGTAGACCGGCTGATATCCGCGGCGGACCAGCTCGTTGCGGATGAACGTCTCCAGCGTATGCCGCACGATCGCCCCGCGCGGTTTCCACAGCACCAGCCCCGTGCCGACCAGATTGTCGGTCGTGAAAAGCCCCAGCTCCGGCCCGATGCGGCGATGGTCGCGCTTCCGCGCTTCCTCCACCTGCGCCAGGTAGGCGGTCAGCTCCTTCTTCGTCGGCCAGGCGGTCCCGTAGACGCGCTGCAACATCTGCTTGGTGGCGTCGCCGTGCCAGTACGCGCCGGCGATCTGCATGATCTTGAACGCGCCGACGCGCCCCGAGCTGGGCACGTGCGGCCCGCGGCAGAGGTCTTCCCAACAGCCGCTGTCGCGCGTGCCGGTGACGTAGAAGCTCAGCGTGTCGCCTTCGGCACGCTCGGCGTTGTCGATCTTGTAGATGTTGGCCTCGCGCTGGAGCTTGGTCATCGCCTCGTCGCGCGGCAGCTCGTACCGCGTGAACGGGCGGTCTTCCTTGACGATCTCCGCCATCCGCGCTTCGATCTTCTCGAAATCCTCCGGCGTCAGGCTGTGCGCCAGGTCGATGTCGTAATAGAACCCGTTCTCGACCGGCGGGCCGTAGACAAGCTTCGTCTCCGGCCAGAGCGAGCAGATCGCCTCCGCCATCACGTGCGCGCAGGAGTGCCGCAGCATGTGGAGACCGTCCGGGTCTTCCGGTTTGAGCGCGACCAGCGCGACCTCGCCGTCGCTCAGGCGCGTGGAGAGATCGCAGACGCGATCGCCGAGCTTCACGCCGATCGACGCGCGGGCCAGGCCCGGCGCAATGGCGCGCAGAACCTCCGCGGCGGTCGTCCCGGCGGGATGCTCAACCACCTTGCCGTCCGGAAGGCGCACTCTCACCATGCGGACGCACTCCTCATGGTTCGGCGCGCGAGATTGCAGAGCTGGTCCGCGGATTACGCATCAGGATCAGGACTCTGTGCCCGTCGCGCGCTGGACTTGGCCGGATTCCTGGGGGCCGCGCGCGAATGGGTTTCGAAGCATGCCACGATGCTGAGGCGAGTGCATCCGATCCTCTCATGCGAACGGCCGGGTACCGGCCGATGAAACTTAGCTCTCTCATTATCCCCCGCCCAGCCGGCATGTCAATCTGCGGCCTCTCGGAACGCCCGCGGGCCCGATTCGGCGTTTCTCGCCCGTCGAATCGATCGCGCACCCGCGAGGCAGGCCTTTGGGCGGCGTGTGTCACGCGGCCGAAGCGCCGCTAGAATGCCCAAATGTTTGACGCCCTCTCACAGAAATTCTCCGACGTTTTCCGGAACCTGCGCGGCCGCGGGAAGATCAGCGAGGCGAATGTTCGCGAGTCGATGCGCGACGTCCGCACGGCGCTGCTCGAAGCCGACGTAAACCTCGACGTCGCCCGCAAGTTCTGCGACGACTGCGTCCAGAAGGCCCTCGGCGCCGAAGTGCTCAGCACGCTCCGCCCCGAGCAGGTAATGGTCAAGATCGTCCACGATGAGCTGGTCGCTCTCATGGGGCCGATCGAGACGCGCATCCCGTTCGTCACCCCGCCGCCGACGGTCATTCTCATGGCCGGGCTGCAGGGCTCCGGCAAGACCACGACCTGCGCCAAGCTCGCCCGCTATTGCATGATGCGCGGCAAGAAGCCGCTCCTCGTCGCCGCCGACCTGAAGCGCCCCGCCGCCATCGATCAGCTCGAAGTGCTGGCCGGGCAGGTCGGCGTTCCGGCACACGTCGAGCGCGACAACGCGTCGCCCGTGCGTGTCTGCCGCAACGCCGTGCGCGAGGCGCGCAAGCTCGATCGCGACGTGGTGATTCTCGATACGGCGGGCCGGCTGGCGATCGACGACGAGCTGATGAGCGAAATCGCGCAGGTCGCCGAGGCGACTCAGCCGCATCAGATTTACCTCGTGCTCGACGCGATGACGGGTCAGGACGCGGTCGTCACGGCCAAGGCGTTTGACAGCCGGCTGGAGCTGGACGGCTGCATATTGACGAAGTTCGACTCGGACACGCGGGGCGGCGCGGCGCTCTCGGTCAAGGCGATCACGGGCAAGCCGATCAAGTTCATCGGCGTGGGGGAAAAGCTCGACGCGCTGGAGGAGTTTCACGCGGAGCGCATCGCGGGGCGCATCCTGGGCATGGGCGACGTGGTGACGCTGGTCGAGAAGGCGCAGCAGGCGGTGGACGCCGACCAGGCCGCGGCGGCTCAGGAGAAGATGGCTCGCGGGGTTTTCGGATTCGACGACTTTCTGACGCAGCTCGACAGCGTGCGAAAGATGGGGCCGCTGAAGTCCATCATGAAAATGATCCCGGGCCTGGGCAGCGCGCTGCGCGACGTCGAGATTCCCGAGGATCAGCTCAATCGTTTTCGCGGCATCATCCACTCCATGACGTCGCGCGAGCGGCGCGACCCGGACGTGATCGACGCCTCGCGCCGCCGCCGCATCGCGCGCGGCGCCGGCGTGGAGCCGCAGGAAGTCTCGGCGCTGGTGAAGCAATTCGCGCAGATGCGCGGGCTTATGAAACAGATGGCCGGCATGGGCGTGATGGGCCGGCTGCGCGCGACGCAGGAAATCGCGTCGCTCAGCGCCGCGCAGGGCGCGGTCCCGCGGGCGCGGAAGGGCTCGACGGTCTACCAGCCGCGCCGCGACGACAAAAGGCGCAAGCGCCGGCGGAAGTGAGAATGGAGTAGCGAATAGCGAGTTGCGAGTAGCGAGTTGCATCAATCCGAACCCCTCACGCCAGTGAGGGGCCGGCCGGAGAGGCACGGAGGCACGGAGGCACGGAGGCACGAAGGAGGGAGCTTCCGAACCCCTCACGCCAGTGAGGGGGCCGACGATCCGAGCCGCGACCGTCAGGGAGCGAACCCTTCGGCCGGAGTTGCGGGTCATCGTAGCGCGCGGACGTCGAAATCAAAGCGCTCCAGTCGCGCGATAAACCGAGCGCTCTCTGCGCGCGCTGACGTCAAATCGCTCGCATCGAAAGACGCTAGAACATCCAACCCGCAACCGGCGCATTGCGCTTCGCTCCCTGACGGTCGCGGATCTGATCGTCGATGGACCGCAGCCGCCCTCGGCTGCCTTCCATCCGAACCCCTCACGCAAGTGAGGGGCCGGCCGGCAGTCGCCGTTGCCCCTTCGTTCTTCGTCCGTCACCATTCGCCATCGATGCTTGGAGCCGCCATGCCGCCCCCAGTCTCCGACCCGCCGCTGCCGGTGACCGCGGACGGCGCGCCCGATTGGGACTTGCTCACCACGCCGATCCTGTGCTCGCGCTGCGCATACAACCTGCGCGGGCTGAGCGAGCCGCGCTGTCCCGAATGCGGCCTGCCGTTCGCCTGGCGCGACGTGCTCTCGGCCGGCCTGTTGCGCAGCAAGTTCCTCTTCGAGCACAACTGGCGCCGCCGGCCGCTGGGCTCCTATCTCGAAACGCTGCTCCGCTCGCTTTGGCCCGCGCGCTTCTGGTCGCGTGTCTCGCTGCACGACCACCTCACGCCGGCGCCGCTGTGGTTCTTTCTGATTTCGTTCTGCGTCGTGCTCGTGCTGGCGCGTGAGGCGGCCGAGTGGGCTTGGTGGGGTGGGCTGTATTGGTTCGCGTGGTTGTCGGATGATTGGGGCGGCATGGGGGTGTTCGCGATCGCGGCCGGCGAGCTAAGCGACATGCAGCGCTACCGCGAGCGGCGTGTCATTATGCGCGGCGGCGAGTTGCTCATGCTGCTCACGGCGGCGACCACCGCGACTGCGCTGGTGGGGGGGCTGCGCCAGACGCTGGGCCGCTGCCGCGTGCGGCCGATCCAGGTGCTGCGGGCGTGCGCGTACGCGCTGCCGCCGGCGCTGGCCCTGGTGTACCTGTCTCTCAACGTGTGGCTGCGCGCGTACATGCCCGAGCCGATCGATTTCTATGATCGATACATTCCCTATGTGTTCGGCACGGTCGCGGCGTGCATCGCGGTCGTCGCGGCGTATGTGACGCTCGCGGTTCGCGATTACCTGCGGCTGCCGCGGGCGGGCTTGATCGCAACGGCCGCGGGCGCGGTCGGCGTGCTGAGCGCGATCGCAGGCGCGTACTGGGCGCTGATGGGATTGGCCGCGATCCGCTGATCGCCGCGCG
>CAZHIE010000105.1:0-4183 GCA_964532435.1 uncultured Planctomycetales bacterium | reverse complement strand
TGTGGGAAGTGCGCGAAGGCTCTCCGGCTCTTCATCCCGCAACCCACTCCGCACGATGTGCTCGCGTACTCTCGCGGCTCATTCCTCCCCAATATCCTCGTTCCACAGTTCCGGCCGGGCCGCGATGAACTCGCGCATCAACGCGATGCACTGCGGCTCGTTCACGACGTGCAGCTCGAGCCCGAGCACCCGGTTGAGAAGCTCCGGCCCGCGAAACGTCGTGTTCTCGCCGATCACGACGCGCGGAATCCGATAGAGGTGAATCGCGCCGCTGCACATCGGACACGGCGAAAGCGTCGAGTACAGCGTCGCGCGCCGATAGTCGGCCGCCCGCAGCCGCCCGGCGTTCTCCAGGCAATCCATCTCCGCGTGCAGAATCGCGCTGCCGCGCTGCACGCGCCGGTTGTGCCCGCGGCCGACGATCCGGCCGTCGACGACCAGCACCGATCCGATCGGAATGCCGCCTTCGCGCAGGCCGAGCCGGGCTTCGTCGAGCGCGGCGCTCAGGAACTCGTCCACGCTTCCTCCCAGCCGCGCGGGCGCACGTTTGCCGGCCCGCCGTACGCAGTTCGCGCGCATCCTTAGCAATCAGTCCGAGCGAGCGAACAGCGCGGCGCAGCCGACGCCGGCCACCGCCGTCGGCACGCCGTTGAGCACGAGCAGAATGTACGGATGCAGCCACGTCACGCCGATCTGCCGCTCCACGCGCTCGCCGAACACCTGCTCGATCACGACCGACGGAAACATCCACCAGTCGTTCATACCGCCCAGCGCCGGCACGCCCCAGACCGCGAAAATCAGCGATTGCGAGCAGAGCACCGCCGCGCCAAGCGCGATCGCGATGGCGATGCAGCCGCGGCTGACCATGCCGGCCGCGTCGCATACGACGCGCATCAGAACGTACGTCAGCGCGAGCGCCACGGCGCAGCGGAGGAGCCAGGGAATGAGGAAATAGGGAATGTAAAGGGCGACCGGCGCGAGGAGCAGGGCGGCCACGCCCGCGACGATCGCGCCTCGCTGCAGCCCGCGGCGCAGGCCGATCGCCGGCGTCCACTCCTCTTCCGACGGCTCGTCGTCGGTTCCGAACGGCTTGTTGGTGACGACCACGGTCAGTCGCCTCCCCGGCTGCGTCGCGCTGCGAATGGCGAGCTTCGCGCCGCCCGCCGCGACGCCCGCGCCTCTTAGTGCGCGCGGCTGACGGCCCGCTTGGGCGCCGACGGCTTGCCGTGCTCGAAATAGTCCTTCGCCTCGGCCATCTGCTTCTTCAGCTCGGGCGTCATTTCCGCGTACATGTGCTTGAACAAATCGTAGCGGTCGGCGTGATACTTCTCGTATGACGCGACGGCCGCGTCGAGTTCCTTGTTGATTTCGTCGCGCATTACGGCTTCGATCTTCTCGTCGAGCAGCTTCTTGCCCGCGAGATAGTTGCGGAAGCGCGGCAGCGGATCCTTGGCTTCCCACTGCTTCACTTCCTCCTCGCTGCGATACTTCTTCGGATCGTCGGCCGTCGTGTGCATCGCCAGCCGATACGTGACGGCCTCGATCAGCATCGGCTCGCCCTTGCGGGCGCGCTCGATCGCCTCTTTCGCGGCGACGAGCGCGGCGAGCACGTCGTTCCCGTCGATCAGCAGCGCGTCCATGCCGTAGGCGATCGCCTTCTGCGCGATGGTCTGAGACCCGGTCTGCTTGGAGCGCGGCAGCGAGATTGCCCAGTGGTTGTTCTGCACGACCATGACGAGCGGGACCTTGTACACGCTCGCGAAATTCATCGCCTCGTGAAAGTCGCCCTCCGACGTGCCGCCGTCGCCGCAGAACGCGACGACGACCTGTCCGCTCTTGCGAAGCTTGGCGCCCCAGGCGATGCCCATCGCATACTGGCACTGAGACGCGATCGGCACGCAGATCGGCAGATCGTTGATCCCCTCCGGAATGGACGAGCCGATCTCGTGCCCGCCCCACCAGAGCATGTAGCGGTCCATCGGCCAGCCGCGCCAGAGAAACGCCGGAAGCTCCCGGTACGTCGGGACCATCCAGTCCTCTTTGGTCAGGTAATAGCACATGCCGAGCGGCGTGGCTTCCTGACCCTTGCACGGGCCATACGTGCCGATGCGGCCCTGACGCTGCAGGTGCAGGCAGCGTTCGTCGAGCATGCGCGTGTGCAGCATCGTCTTGTAGAGGCGGCGCAGGTCGGCGTCGGGAATCTTCGGCTCGAGCTTCGCATCGAGCGAGCCGTCCGGCCGGAGGACTTCGATCTTTTCGACGCGGCAGGGGATTGTCACGGTTTCGCGCGGCACGTCCCATCCTCGCTGAGTGCGTAATTCGACTATGTATCCCGGACGAATCGGGCGCGCAGAGTTTACTCGGGCGCGTGCGACGTGCCAATCGCGGCGGCCCGGCCGATTCGGGGAACGTCGGATCGAGGTCTCGGTCGGCGAAACGACCCCGCGCGTCCTCACGCGGGTCTAATCTATCCCCGCCCGTTCCAGAAACTCGGCAGCCGCGCCGCCGCCAGAACCGCATGCACGACGCACTCGACCGCGACAAACCCGACCGCTCCCCACCACCACGGCATCGCACCGCCAGGATTCCCGCCCAGCGCGCGGTACGTCGCCAGCATCCCTGCGCCGAGCACGACGCCGCCCGCCATCCACACGCCCACGCGCGCCGCGCGCGGAAATCTCCGCGCCACGCGCGACCGCGGCAGGACGCCGTTCAGGTAGAGCAGTTCGACGTAATGCCCACCCAGCGAGAACCACAGGATCGATGGAAACAGCACCAGCCACGACAACCCCCACGACCCCGACCGCGGCACAACGAACGCCAAACCCGCCGCCACGCCCGCGGCGATCGCGATCGTCCGAATGAGCGTCGCCCGCAGCGGTTCGTGGTAGGGCGGCGGCACGGCGCCTTCGACGGCCATTGTCTCTATCCCCCGGCAAAGTCGACACTCAGGCCAGCGCCGCCGCGAGCATGCGGTGAAAGTGATGCGTGCCCGTCTCGCGCAGCGGCGAGTAGCGCCCGCGCTCGTACAACCGCGAGCTTACGCCGCGCTGCACAGCCTCCACCACGGCCTCATCCTCGCGCTCGACCCGGTCCAACTGAGACCCCGCGCCCTGCTCCAGCAGCGCGGGGCGCCAGACATACGTGAGAAACGAAACGCGCGTGCGGTCCGGCGCGAGCGGCCTCACGACGTTGATCGACAACCCCCACGGATAGAAATTGAGCATCAGGTTGGGATACAGCCAGAAGTAGTACGCCGCGATTTCCTGGCCCGCGTCGGGCGTGCCCGCCGGCAGATCGAAACACGCCGCGCTGCCCCGGCCGATGCCGATCTGCACGCTTCCGCCTTCGAAGAGTTCCGTGCGATACGCGCCGTAGTCGATCGCGTCGCTGAGCGAAGCGTGAACATACGGGATGTGGAAGCCTTCCAGGTAATTCTCGCAGTACAGCGCCCAATTCGCCCGCACCAGATACTCGCGCGAGCGCCCCGCGTCCGGAGCAAACTCGCTCAGCGGCAGCCAGCCCATGCGCGCCTTCACCGGCCCAAGCCAGGCGTCGAGCGCCTGCTGCGCGCCCTCCGCCGGCCGGCCGAGCGCGACGAACAGCAGCCGCTCCCAGCGCGCCAGCGCGACGCGCGGCAGATCGTCGGCTGGCGACGGAAACGCCGCGACGCCCTCGAACTCGGGCATCTGCGCGAACGAGCCGTCGAGCCCGAAGCGCCGGCCGTGATACCGGCAGCGCAGGCTGCGCTCCACGCCGGGATGCTCGCAGACCAACGCGCCGCGGTGGGTGCAGACGTTCGACATGCAGTGCAGCCGATCGTCGGCGTCGCGCGTCAGCAGGAGCGGCTCATCGACGCAGCCCTCCAGCAGCGCGAACGGATGCACCTGCCCCGGCACGCGCACGACCTCGGCGTCGGCGGCGAATTGCCACGAACGCGCGAAAATCCGCTCCTTCTGCGCCGCGAAGACCGCCGCGTCGCAATACGTCCGCGCCGGCGGCGTCCACGCGCGGCAAATGTCCGCGTCAATCTCGAAGCGACAATCGTGCATGTCCGTCGTCATCCTCAGCAGGCGAGCAAGCGAGCGACCGCGCGCCTGCAATCCAAGCCGCGAGCGCACGAGCGCGCCCGATCCGACCCGCGAGCGCGTAGCGTCGGACCTCTGCGTCCGACGCCGTGTCG
>CAZHIE010000104.1:10605-15274 GCA_964532435.1 uncultured Planctomycetales bacterium | reverse complement strand
GCGTCCGGTTGCCATCGCTTTTTTCCGCGAAATCCGTCGCGCCGCAGCGCTGCCGCGCTGCCGCGCTGCCGCACTGCGAGCACGCGTTACGAGCTCGCGTTCCGACTCGAATGGGGTGGTGTTTCCGCGTCTGCAGATTCTCACGCGGGTTTCTTCGTAACCGAGAAAGACCCGCCTGAGGACAGGCGGGCTCAGATCGGGGCGAGTCGAATCCGAACGACTCGAATCGGGCGGAAGCGTTACGGGCTCGCGTCACGAGCTCGCGTTACGGGCTCGCGTCACGAGCTCGCGTTACGAACTCGCGTCACGACTTCGCGCTACGAACGCGCGCCACGAACACGCGCTACGAGCGGTCCCGCTCAAAGTATTCGCGAATCGCGCCCACCACATGCCGGCGGTCGTCCACCGTCAGATACTGGTGGCACCCCACGTAAAAGCCGCGCTCGTAGAGCCAATGTGCGACCGGGAATTTCTCGGCCGCGTCGCTACCCAGCAGGTCGCGATAGACCGGTTGGTGAATGAGCGGCAGCATGTCGCGCGTCTCGATGCCGCGCTCTTCGAGAAAGTGAACCAGCCCGCGCATCGAGCCGGGCCGCGCGTCGCCGCGACGCGGACCTTCGCCGCCGCGCGGATTTTCGCCCAACTCGCGACAGACCAGTCCGTACACCATGAAGGCGTGCTCGCGATCGTCCGGCGTGGTCGGCAACTGCAACCGGTCCGACAGGTCGGACAGCTCGCGCGTGTAGTGCTCGGCCGCCGCCCGCCGCGCCGCCAGGATCGTCGCATACTGTTCGAGCTGCCCCAGGCCGATGGCCGCCTCCAGCTCCGTCGCGCGGTACGAGAAGCCGACGCGCTCGAATCGAAAGCGGCGCTCCACGATCTCGCGGAAGCGCGGCTCGTCGCGGCCGTCGTCGTCGATGCTGATGTAGATGCTGTCGCGGCCGTGGTTCATCAGGCTGCGCATCAGGCGCGCCAGTTCCGGATCGTTCGTCGTCGCCAAACCGCCGACGCCCGTAACCAGAAAGTGCGCGATGTACGTCGAGAAGCAGCCGATGTCACCGAGCGAGCCGACCGGGCGGCCGCGATAGCGCGCGAACATCGTCTCGCACGAATCCTCGATTATCGCCAGGCTGTGCCGGCGGGCGACTTCGCCGACTTCGGCCATGTCCGCCGGCAGGCCGAGCAGATGCACCGGAATCACCGCGCGCGTGCGCGGCGTGACGGCCGCCTGCAACCGGTCGGGATCGAGCGTGTAGGTGTCGGGCCGCACGTCGACGAGCACGGGCTTGAGTCCGGCGAGCAGCACGACGTTGACCGTTGCGACGAACGTCACGGCGGGGACGATCACCTCATCGCCGGGCTGCCAGCCGCGCTGCTCGCGCAGGGCGTGGACGGCGATCTGGAGGGCGGACGTTCCGCTATTGGTGAAGCAGGCGTGGGCGCAGCCGTGCAGCCGGGCGAAGCGGCGCTCGAATTCCTGCGTGAGCGGGCCGTAGGACAGGCGGTTGCTGTCGATGACCTGCTGAAGATAGAAGCGCTCGCGCGGGCCGAGCACGAGATCGCCGACGCAGACTTCGCGAACGCCGGCGGGGTCGCGCGACTGGCGCGGTTCGGCGGAGTGCGTGGATAGAGTGGTCAAGTCCTGCCTCCTGCGAAGCGGCTGGTGCGGCACGGCGCCATCGGTCTTATCGTGCGGCGGCGGCGGGGCTCCGTAGGTCTGCGCGGTGCTTTGATGCGCCGGCGGCAGGCGAGACGCCCGCCCCGCTCAAGGTCAGGCCGATCAAGCGGACCGCGCAGCGCTCCCGATAGGCGCTCCGGGCGCAGGTGGGCGCGCGTCGGTGGCGGATGGCCGCCGCTCGCGGCGCTGCGCGCCCGTGTTTGGAGGCGCCGGCGAACCGCAGATGCAAATCATCCCGCAAATCCAGCCCTGGATCGGCGAAGACGAGGCCGTCGCGGTGCGCGACGCCGTGGCCTCGACGTTCGTCACCGAGCACGAGCAGACGCGCCGCTTTGAGCGGGGCCTGCGCGAGCTGACCGGCGCGGCCCACGCCCTAACGTATTGCAACGCAAGTTGTGCGCTATTCGCGGCGCTGCGAGCGGGCGGTGTCGGGCCGGGGGACGAGGTGATTGTCCCCGATTTGACGTTTGTCGCGACGGCCAACGCGGTGATCCTGGCCGGGGCCACGCCGGTTTTCGTCGACGTCGAACCGCGGACGCTCGGGCTCGACGCGGCGGCCGTGCGCGCGGCGCTCTCGCCGCGCACGCGGGCGCTGATCGCGGCTCACCTGTATGGCGGCGCGGCGGACATGGTGTCGTTGCGCGCCGTCGCGGACGAGCATGGTCTGTTCCTGCTCGAAGACGCGGCGCAGGGCATCGGCGTGCGGCTCGGCGGGCGACACGTCGGCACATTCGGCGACGCGGGCGTGCTCAGCTTTTACGGCAACAAGACGATCACCACCGGCGAGGGCGGCGCGATTCTGACGAGCGACGGCCGGCTGGCGGAGCGCTGCTACCGGTTGAAGAATCACGGCCGGCTCGAAAAGGGCGTTTTCGTTCATGACGAGGTGGGCTTCAATTTTTCGTTTACGGAGATGCAGGCTGCGCTGGGTCTGGCGCAGCTTCGCCGGCTGGAGCGTGTGATCGCCGAGAAGGCCCGCATCCGCCGCTACTACGCCGCGCGGTTGGGCCAATCGGGGCTGCGCGTGCAGGAGTATCCGCCCGACGTATCGCCGGTGTACTGGTTCACGAACGTTTTCTGCGACGACGCAGCGGCCGTATCCGCGGCGCTCGCGGCGCAGGGCGTTCAGTCGCGCCGTTTCTTCCTGCCGCTGCACATGCAGCCGTGTTACCGCAATCTTCCGCCGGCCGACTGTCCGCAGAGCCGGCGGCTGTACGAGACGGGTCTTTCGCTGCCGAGCGGATGCACTCTGACGGAGCGCGAACTGGACCGCGTGTGCCGGGCCATCGAGAACTGCGGAGTGGCGGCGACATGAGCGGTGCGGCGCGCGAGACCGTCAACATCGTGCTGATCGGCGGCGGCGTTCACGCCGTGGTCGTCGCCGACTGCGTCGCCTGCGCCGGCGGGGCGAACATTGCGGGCTATTGCGACGCCGCGGGCCACGATGCGACGCACATGGAGCGGATTGGCGTGCCGTGGCTGGGCGAGGACGGCGAGATCGCCGCGCTCGTGCGCAACGGCCGTGCGCAGGCTGCGATTCTCGGCATGGCCGGGCTGGAGCATCGTGCCGTGCGTGTCCGGGTGGCCGAGCGGCTGACGGAGGCCGTGCCGCTGTGGTGGACGGCCGTTCATCCGCGGTCGGTCGTCGCGGAGAGCGCGACGGTTGGCGCGGGGACGGCCGTGCTGGCCGGCGCGGTGATCAACGCGCTGGCGCGGATCGGCTCGCATTGCGTGATCAACACGTCGGCGGCGGTGGAGCATCACTGCACGGTGGAGGACTTCGCGGTTGTTTCGCCGCGCGTGACGCTGTGCGGTGGCGTGCGCGTGGGGCGCAGCGCGTTTCTCGGGGCGGGCGCCGTAGTGCTGGGCGGGCTGTCGGTCGGCGCGGGCAGCACGGTCGGGGCCGGGGCGGTGGTGCTGCACGACGTGCCGGCCGGCGCGACGGTGGTGGGCAATCCGGCGCGGCCGATCCGGCGGCGCAGCTCGCTGCCGTATGGTCAGGTTGCGCTGGTCGAGCGATGAAGATCTCGTTCTGCATGATCGCGTTCGACGAGGCGCTGACGCTCGGCGCGAACCTGGCGCATCTGTACCCGCACGCGCATGAGATCATCGTGTGCGAAGGGTCGATCGCGCTGCTGCGCGAGCGCTGCGGCGTCGGGCCGCGCTCTTCCGACGGCACGCTCGACGTGCTACGCGACTTTCCCGATCCCGACGGCAAGCTTCGCGTCGTGCAGCGCGAGTGGGGCGACAAGAACGAAATGTCCGCCGCGTATGCGGAACGGGCGAGCGGCGACCTGATCTGGCACGTCGACGCCGACGAGTTTTTCGACGAACACACGCTGGCGGCCGTCCCGGGCGAATTCGCCGACGCGTCGCTGCGGACGCTCGAACTGCCCATGTTCGTATTTTGGAAATCGTCGGACTGGGTGCTGGCGACGCACGACGGCGACGACCGCTGGTTCCGCTACGCGCGCGTGCTGCGCCGTACGCCCGGCATGAGCGTGCGCCACATTCCGGTGCGGCGATTAATCGGTGGGCGCGTCGATGAATCCGGCATGCGCAGCCCGCGCGACGCGCGCATCTGCGGCTGGCATTACGCCTGGAACGACGACGCGCGCGTCCGAACCAAGATGCAGCTCTATGCCACGCGCGACGCGCGCACGACGCGCTCCGGATGGATCGAGCGGGTCTGGGACGCGTGGACGCCGGAGTCGTGCGATCGCGACTGGCCCGACGGCGTTCACCCTTCGACGCAATGGCGCCTCTGGCCGCGCCGCTTTCGCGGCACGCACCCGCGCGCCGTGCAGACGCTGCTTCCACGGCTCGATCTGCTTGCGCCGCAGGCGGCGGTGCGCTGATGCGGATCGGCGTCTATCTCGGCCGCTGGTCGCTCGAAACGCTGGGCGGGATGGGCGTCTATCTGCGCCATCTCGTGCAGGGCGCGTGGAGCGAGCGCGGCGACCACTCGCTCGTTATCCTCGCCGATCGCGG
>CAZHIE010000104.1:5581-10505 GCA_964532435.1 uncultured Planctomycetales bacterium | reverse complement strand
CACGACCGCGCCGACCTGGCCCGTCGGCGGCGCTGGGGCCGCGTCGCCCGAGGCGCGGCGCTGGTCTACGCCAGTTATGAGCACGTGCGGGCGGACATCGAGCGCGTCTATCGCGTGCCGCGCGGGCGGACCGCCGTGCTCGAGCTTGCGCCGCCGTCGGACCTGGCGTCGGCGGCGCGCGCCGGGCCGCAGCGCTTCGACGCGCTGGCGACGCCGGCGCGCTTCGTGCTGATGCCCGCGCAATTCTGGCCGCACAAAAACCACGCCGGCGTGATCGCCGCGCTGGCGCGGCTGCGGCGGCAGTTCGGTGTGGACGTGCCGGTGGTTTGCACGGGGCAGACCGACGGCGAGTGTTCCGCGCATGCGCGAGCCATGATGCGGTTGGCGGAGGCGTGCGGAGTCGCCGATCTGTTTCTGCCGTACGGCGCGGTGTCGCGCGCGGAGCTGCTGGAGCTGTATCGCCGCTGTCGCGCGGTGCTGGTCGCGACGCTCTATGACCCCGGCAGCTTTCCCGCTCTCGAAGCGCTTGCGCTGGCCCGGCCGCTGGTGGCGTCGCGCGTCACGTCGATTCCCGCGACGGTCGGGGATGCGGCGCTGCTGTTCGATCCGGCCCGCGCGGGCGACCTGGCGTCGGCGCTGCTGCGCATCTGGCGCGACGACGCGCTGTGCGCGGCGCTGGAGCGGCGCGGGCCGCAGCGCGTGCCGCGGCGCACCTGGCGCGACGTGGGGCGCGACTGGTTCGCATTGTGCGAAACGGCGCTGCGAGCGGGTTCGTCTCTGCGGCGCGAAGCGTGCGCGCGCAGCGCGGCGGCTTCGGAGCGGCGCAGCGCGGCCGACGAGCGCTTTGCGCCGTCCCCGCTGCGCTCGCCGCTGCTGGGTTTTCTGCGGCGCCTGCCCGCGGGGGCGCGCTATGCGATCTATCCGCTCGGGGCGTACTCGCGCGCGTGCGTCGAAGACGTCGCCCCGGAAGCGCTCGGCGCCGCGGGACGCCGGTTGCTCGGCTTCGTCGACGACTCCGGCGCGATCGCCGAATACCTGGGCCGTCCGGTTGCGTCCCTGCGAGCCGTCGCAGCCTGGCCGCTCGATGCGATTCTGATCCTGCGCGACACGGAGAGCGGACGGCTGAGCGCCAATGTCGAGCTGTTGAAATCCGAGGGGCTGCTGCGCGGCGTGGCGGTCGTCTCGCAACCCGAGCCCGCGCTGCGGTCGATGCTTGCGCACCTCGACACGTACCATCCCGCGTGCCCATATCCGGACGAGTTCCTGGCGAATTGCCGCGCGTCCGAGCGGGCCGATGGTGAGCCGGCCATGCGCGGGAGCGCGCTGATTCTGACGCTCGACGCGGAAGTGTTTCCATACGCCGCGCCGGACGACGCCCGCACGTACGAGTCCGTGGTGGATGAACTCTGCCGCCGATTGCGAGATGCCGGCGCGGCCGCCACTTTTTGCGTGCAGCTCGAGGATTCGCCCGGTGGAATGCGCCGCACGCCGGAAGGTGTGATTGAGGCGGTCCTGCGAACGCTCGGCCCGCGCGCCGTCGCGCTGCACGGCGTCGATCACGCCATGCCGAGTGCGGGCTATGCGGCCGATTGGATTC
This sequence comes from uncultured Planctomycetales bacterium, assembly GCA_964532435.1. Lineage (GTDB taxonomy): Bacteria > Planctomycetota > Phycisphaerae > UBA1845 > Fen-1342 > CAZHIE01. The sequence goes on along the minus strand of CAZHIE010000104.1, from coordinate 8,908 downwards.
AGCGCGGCTGCGACGCGTTGCGGCGCGCCTGGGGCGTTTGCACGAGCTATTGGGCGCCGCCCGGCTGGACACTGAACTGGCGAACGCTGCGCGCGCTGCGCGACGTGCCGCAGATTCGTGTGGTGCGCGGCGTGTGGACGGGCGTAAACGTGCGCCAGTCGCGCGCCGTCACGACGTTCCGCCGCCCGTATCGCGTGGACGCGCACTGGCAGCTCCCATTCGCCTACGTCGATTGGATGTTCGCCGACGTACACGGGCGCTCGCTGCCGTGGGAGGCGATCGCCCCGTGGCACGACCGCCTGGCGCGCTGGGCGGCGGACGGGCCGTGCATGGTCGAGTCGGTCGCGCACCCCTTTCGGCTGGTCGGAGCGGACTGGCGCGCGCGGCTGGCGCTGCTTTCGCGGACGCTATCGTGCTATTCCGGGCGCGGCGTGCGGATTCACGGCGTGGCCGACGCGCTGGCGCTGCTTCCGCCGCGGCAATCGCTCGAAGGCGGCGCCGCGTCCGCCGATGCGCCGCCGCCCACGATTGCCACGGAGGCGCCCGCATGAGCGCGTACGAAACACTCGGCGCACCCGTCTGCGAAGCCGGCTGGGCTGAGCCGCAGGTGCAGCGCGGCTTTGCGGAGTTCTGGGATCGCGAACTCTTCGGCATCGACATTCCGCCGTGGCGCCGCAGCGTCGTGCAGGTGATCGAGCGAATCGCGGCCCGGCTGCCGCGGCCGGTTGTCGTCGCCGACGTGGGTTGCGGAGCGGCCGTCTACGCGCGACATTTGCTCGCGGCGGGCGTGGCGTTCGAGTACCACGGCTACGATCACAATGCGGCCGTGCTGGAGGCTGCGGCGCAGCGCTGGCGGCTGCTGCCCGGCGCGGATGTCCGGCTGCATCGGCTCGACGCGAACGCGAGTCGTTGGCCGATCGCCGACGCCGCGTTCGACGCGCTGATCTGGGACACGACGCTGCGTTTCTGCGAGGCGCCGCGCGCGGCGTTTGCCGAAAGCGCTCGCGTTACGCGCGGCGCGATCATTCTTGCTCGCACACCGCTTTACGCCGAGTGTGCCGCCGAGCGGAATCGCTATTACGGCATGACCACGCCGGCGGTCGATTGGCGCTTCGACGAGGCCGCCTTGCGGGGCATGGCCGCGGCGGCCGGACTGTGCGCAATGCTGCGCGCCGGCTGCGACGACACGCACGTTTTCGCGCGGCCGGGCGTGCTTGACGCTGCGGCGCTGCCGGCCGTGCAGCGCTTCGAGCGCGTCTTTCACGAGGCGTTCGTGCGCGAGCGGGTTTCGCGTCTGTTGGCGGACACACCGGGCGCGTGGGCGATCTTTGGCGCGGGGCGGCACACGCGCTGGCTCGCGAGCATTCTTCCGGCGGCGCTATGGTGCTCGATTCGCGTCATCATCGACGACGACGCCGACGGCGCGATTCGCGGCGTGGCGATTGAGCGCCCGGCGCGGGTCGCATGGCAATCGCTGGCGGGCGTGCTCGTCTCCTCCGACTCGCGCGAGGCGGAGTTGGCCGCCCGCGCGGCGGAGCTCGCGCGCGGCGCGGCGGCGCGCGACGTTCCGATTCAGCGGCTGTATGAATCGCTGCCGGCGGGGCCGTATGACAAGCGCGAAGTCTGATTGAGTCGTCCGCGGTTCTCGCATTTTGCTGCGCATTCGTCGCAGTGGGGGAAGCCGCACGAAACCTTGCCAAATTCTTCACAGAATCTGAACGAACGTGCGCGCGAACGACGTTTTGACAGTTCGCTCACGCGCCCTTTAAGCTTGCTCTCGCTCACAGGCCTGCTGCGAAGGGAGCTCGCATGAAGAACGCCCCGCTCACCAGCTCGACGCTGCGACCCTCGCCCGACAAGTGGTTCGCGCGCGACGGCGCCGGCGTCGTGCTGAATGCCCGCAGCGATGCGATGCTGCTTCTCCGCTACAAGATCGACCGCTGGCACGTCACGCGGCATCGGTCGGCGGACACGGCGGTCGGCGGCGAGCGCCGCGCCGTCGAGTGGTGCGGATACCGCTATTGCGACACCGGCGACCCCGTTGCGGAACTGACCGACGCCGACGCACCCGACGTGTGGGCCAGGCTCTATCGCGAACTGCTCGAAGTCTGACGCTCGATCGGGTTCGCGCAAGATCGCAAACTCGCCACAGAAAGAAGCCGGCTTCGCGGCCGGGGCACGCAGCCCGCCACGAAGCCGGCTTTCGCTATGCGCCCGGCGCTGGACTCGCCCGGGCCGATCGATCTATCCGCCGAGCAGCGCGACGAACGCGTCGATGTCCGCGTTGTCAACGTAGCCGTCGCCGTTCGTGTCGCCATTGCTCATGTCGCAGTTCGCATGTTCGGCCGCGTAGTCCGCCGGACGAGTCAGCGCCTGCACGAAAGCGTCGATGTCGGCGTTGCCGACGACGCCGTCGCAATTCAGATCGCCCGGTCGCAGCGCCGACGGAGGCAGCAGCGTCCAGGTTGCGTCCGCCGGCCGGCCGTAGAGCGTGCGTCGCGCTCCGCCCGGCCAGAGCACCTCGATCTCGTCGATCCATTTCGCGTCGCCGAGACCGACCTGCTGCTTCAGGTCGTCCTGCCCCTTGTAGCCGCTACCGGCCAGCACCTGGCGCATCTGCCAGTGGGCGCCGGTGCGGACCTGAACGGTCGCGCCGACCGCGAAGACGTTGCCGCCCGTGCCGCGGACGCGGAATTTCGCCCAATGTGCGTCCTCGCCCACCCGATTGACGAACAGCAGGATGCGGCCCGGCAGGTTGGAGACGGCCAGGTCGACGTCGCCGTCGTTGTCGATGTCGGCGGCCGCGAGCGAGAAGGACGATCCGGTGTCGGCGACGTTCATCGCGGCGGCGCGGTCCTCGCACGGCCAGCCGCCGGAATGCACGTACAGCCGGTTCGGCGCCACCATGTTGCACAGGTAAAGGTCGGTCAGCCCGTCATTCTCGCAGTCGAAGAACACGGCGCCCCAGCCAATCGCATACGACGCGACGCCGTGCGTGGCCGCGGCTTCGACGAACGTGCGATCGCCGTTGTTGAGCAGGAGCGCGTTGCCCGACGGCGTATTCGACGAGTAGAAGTCCGGCCAGCGGTTGCCGTCGAAATCTCCGACCGCAATGCACATGGCGTCGATGCAGACGTTGGTGCCGGACGGCTGGGAGATTTCGACAAACGCGCCGTTGCGGTTCTCCCACAGGCGGTTCGTAAATGCGCACTGAAGTGCGAAACCCTTGTCGTTGGCCAGGTACAGGTCCACGTCGCCGTCGAGGTCGACGTCCGACAGTGTGGCTTGAAAGCTCGGGTCTTCTCCCGCTTCGACGCCTTCGGCCGC
>CAZHIE010000104.1:0-5481 GCA_964532435.1 uncultured Planctomycetales bacterium | reverse complement strand
CGGAAAATCGACGCCGCGCGAGACGGCCTCCTCGGCGAAGCCCTCCCCGGCCAGAGCTTCCGGCGCGATGCCAGCGCTGATTGCGAGGAGCCAGACGAAGGGCGCAGACCGGTAGCGAGTGCAATCGGTGCGAGCGGACATGATGACGTTTCCTCCGAGCTGATCGCTACTTCGAGCCGGAGAATTCAGCCTTACAGATGTGGCGATTCCCGCGCGGCAACATCTGCCACGCGACCGAACCGATGGCCGAGTTTGAGAAATACTCCTGCCCGAGCGAGATGTGAGCGCCATTCTACCGCGCAGGTGGCGGTTGCAACAGCGCATTTTCCGGCATGGCGTGCCGGCGGGGGAGCGATTTCCGCGCGCCCGGAGCGGGCAGGACGCCCGCTCCGGCCGGAGCGAACTACGAAGCGCCGGCGCGCCGATCGATCAATGCCCCTGCGGCCCGCACATGAAAGCCTTGGCCGCCTCGCCGATCTGGTCCGCCGTCATGTCGCGGATGTGCGTCGCGATCGACCACTCGTGCCCATATGGATCGACGCACTTGCCGTAGCGATCGCCCCAGAACATGTCGGCGATCGGCATCGTGATGGTCGCGCCGGCCGCGACCGCGCGCTTCATGAATGCGTCCACGTCGTTGACGTACAGCGCGAGCGTCACCGGGCTGGCGCCGAGCGTCTTGGGGTCGCGCTTGCGGCCGTCGCCGTACTCGGGGAAGTCGTCGCAGATGAGCAGCGGGGAGTCTCCGATTCGCAGTTCGGCGTGCATGACGCGCTTGCCGTCCGGCGCGGGCATGCGGAAGCACTCTTCAGCGCCGAACGCCTTCTTGTAGAACTCGATCGCGCCGGCGGCGCCATTCACGACGATGTGCGGCGTAAGCGCGTGAAACCCGTCCGGAATTGGCTTGGCAGCGGCCATCTCGGTACTCCTTGTTGTCTGGTTGCAGGATCGCCCGGAGCCCGCGGCATTCTAACGAATGGCAACACCCGGGTGGATGCCTGAACGGCACGCGCGATACCATTTCCGACAGTGGGCCAGCCGCCCTCGGCTGGCAAGTTATCCAGAGAGATTCGGCTGCCGGCGATCTCAGATCAGCTCGTCTCAACGGGCTGCTACGGTGCAACATGAAAACCGCGCGTGACATGCTTCTGCTTGCCTGGGTCGCGGTCCTGCTCGCAATTGTCGTGAGAATGAGCGCGCTCGGGGCGAGCGGCGGTGCGCCAGCGACCGGTTCGATCACTCTCGTAGGGCCGATCTGTTTCATCGCCGCCTGGGCGTTGTGCCTGATCGCCGTCCTGTACGCGGCACTGGACATCCGGCGCGTGCGGCGTGCCGTGTCGAAGTCGCTGGCCGGTGAATCTCTTGGCGCGCCGAACTTCGCCGCACAGGGGGCAGATGAAGCGCCACTCGCGCTGGCGCCGCCCATGGCGCTGCCGATGGCGGCGATCCGCGGCGCCGGCGAGTTTCCCTCTCCCGTGATTGGTCGGGCGGCGCTCGGCTTTGCCCTGTCGTCGTTCATCTGTCCGTTGCTGATCGTCCCGGCGGCCTGGTGGTGCCTGACCGGAATTGTGAGAAGCGCCGGCCAGCCTGCGTATTACGGCGGCCTCGGGCGCTGCATTGTCGGGTCGCTCGTCTGGCTGCCGGCAGCGGGGCTGTGGATCATGGCGTTCTCGATGGGGCTGAGCGGCGCGATGGATCGCACCAGCCGCGCGGCATGTCAGGACAACCTGCACAAAATCGGAGTCGCGCTGCGCGTGTACGGATTTCAACATGGCGGGGCGCTTCCGGCGTCGCTCGATGAACTCGTGGCGAATGGCAGCCTGTCGCGCGACGTGCTGATCTGCCCGACCGAGCGGGGGCGCGGCGTGAACTGCTCGTACGCGTACATCGGCGGCCTGGAGATGGGCCGGGGCGAAGTGCTGCTCGCATTCGCCGAGTCCTGCCGACACGGCGGGCGCACGCCCGTGCTGCTGTCCGACGGCGCCGCGATGTTGGCATCGCCCGCGGACCTGCGGGCGCTGCGGTCGAGCACAGAGTTCCAGGTGACCGCGCGGCGCACGGCAGCCCACATCGACGACGTGATCGACGCAGGCGAAGCTTCGGCTGCGTCGAGCGCGCTTACGGGATACCTCGATCCGATCATCGAGTCGATGGAGAAAGCCGCGGCTTCCGGGCAGGGCGAGACGGCGATCTGCATGCGCGTCGTCGCCGGTCGCACCCGGGAGATGCGCGCGCTGGCGATCGCCTACTTCGACGCCGCCGGCAAGTTCACGGACGCCGGGAGCATTGAACCCCTCACGCTGCGCTCGCGAGCCGCGCTGCGCGAACGACTGGCATTGCTCGCCACCGCCCGCAGCCGACACGGCGAGTACATGAAATTCCTGACCAGCTATTCCGACGAGCTGCCGAAGGCGCTCGCCGACGCGGGCATCTCGCCCGCGGGAGTCCAACGACTCGCCGCCCGGATGTCGCAGATGAACATGGATCAGGGCCGCGAGGTGCAGGTCGAGGAGGGGAACGTACTGGAGCTGGCGGACCGCGCGCTCCGGCTGCTCGACCGCACCTGGGAGACGACCGAGATTACCGACAACGGAACTGTCCAGTTCGAAACGGACGAACAAGTCGAGGCTTGGCGCGGCATTCTTCAGCGCATCGACGACGCACATCAGCGGCAGGATCAGGCTCAAAAGGTGCTGCGCGAGACGCTCAAGCGCAACGTGCTGGGCAATCCCTGAGCGTCGCTGACGGCCTTCCGTCGCGGCTGAAACCGGCCAAAATCGCGGCGCAGGGAGTGGCTACGCCAGCCTATAATCCGGGCGGCATGGCACGAGTACACGGCTGGCACAAGGGCTCTGCGCGCGGCCGACGCCGGATGGCGCCTTCCTGCGCTCCCTGTCTCGGCGTGCTGCTTCTTGCGGTGGCGGGCCTCGCCGCGCCGCGGGCTTGCGCCGACATCTTCCACCTCTCCGCGGGCAGCACAATCGAGGGCGATCTGCTCGGCCAGGAAGAGGGTTGCTATCGCATCCGCACGCTTGCCGGTGTCGTCAGCATCCCGCAATCCGCCGTGCAGAAGATCGTCCCCTCGACAACGCCGTTCGCCGAGTATGAGACGCGCCGCGCGGCGGCCCAAAGCGCGGATGATCACGTCCGGCTGGCGGCCTGGTGCGGCGAGCAGGGGATGAACCCCGAGCGCCGTACGCACTTCGAGCGCGCCATCGAGCTTGACGCCGACAACGAGACCGCCCGCCGCGCGCTGGGCTACGTCCGCATCGGCGGAAACTGGGTCGACGGCCGTGTCCGAACGCGCCGCTCCGCCGCTCCGCCGACCACTGCGCCCGCCGGCGAAGCCGCGCCCGCCGAGGCGCGGCGCGGCGCGCGCGAGCGCGGCGCGCGTGATCCGGCCGGCGACGGCGAGGTCGCGGACGCCATTCAGCGGCAGTGGTTTCTGCGCATCCGCGCGATCCGCAAATCCTACGTCGAGGCGCCGTCGGAGCGCTCGCGGCAGGAAGGCGCCGCGCGCATCCGCGACATCCACGATCCGCTCGCGATTTTGCCCCTGGCGCAGGTGTTGGGCGAAGGAAACCTGCTCTGCCGCGAAGTGCTCGTCGAGGCGCTCAGCCGTTTCGCGCAGGATGAGGCCACGCTGAATCTGGCCGTGCTCGCGCTGGTCGACCCCGACGCGCTGCTGCGGCGCAAGGCGCTGACCGAGCTTGTGCGGCGGCAGGATCCGCGCATCGCGCCGCAATTCCGCAAGGCGCTGTTGAGCGACAACGAGGCGGTCACGCGCCGCGCCGCGGTCGGCCTCGCGGCGCTCGGCGCCAAAGACGCCGTGCCGGACCTGATCGAAGTGCTCACCATCGAGCAGCGCAAGTGGGTGGAAGTGCCCGTGCCGGCCGTGCTCGGCGGGTTTCAGGAAGCGTTCAATCGCCCGACCGTGCTGAACCTGGCGGGCGCGTCGAATGTCTCGCACACGCCCGCGATCGGCGTCGGCTCGCCGACGATGGCGGTCGAGAGCGAATCGCGGCTTCAATTGGTGACGGTGTACCGGACGGAAGTGCTCGAAGCCCTGAAGACGATAACCGGGAAAAACTTCGGCTTTGATCGGCAGGACTGGGTTCTTTGGTACCAGGAGCAGAAGCCATGATGCGACGCAGCGCGTGGGTGCTTGCCGCGGCGATTTCCAGCTCGGTTTTCGCCGCTCCGCCCGATGATCGCGAACTGATCGAGCGGGCCGCCGCCCGCCGCGACGCCGGCGGCGGAACGGCCGTCTCGGCGCAGGCATCGGCCGGCGCCGCGTCCTCCGCGACGGCCGGCGCAGAGGATCTGCGCAGCGCCGAGAAACAAGCCGAGGCGCAGGCGGCCATTTCCAACGCGCGCCTGCTGCTGATCCGCGCGCGCAAGGCGCTTTCGGAGAGTCAGCCCGCGGCCGCCGCCCGGCAGGCGCGTCAGGCGCTCGATCTTCTCGCCGGATTGGGCGGGCGCGGCGAAGCCGGGGAACTCGAATTGCAGGCGGAGGGCGTGATCGCCCGCGCCGCGCGAGCGGGCGCCGACGTCGGCGCCGCGCCGGCGGCGGGCGATGCGGGCGACGCGAGCGGCGACGCCGCGCTCGACCGCAAGGTGCGCGCCGCCGGGCGCATCGCACGCCACTTCGAAGGCTCCGACACGCCCGACGTCGACACGCGCGGCGACGCGTCCGCGCTGCGCGATCGCACGATCGAGACGCAGGGCGGCGACAAATACCCATATCGCCCCGGCCGCGCAATCATCGACGTCGACGCCGTTCTGGAGCGCGATCGCCAGCGGCTCGCGTACGAAGGCGCGCTCGACACGGCCTATAAGGCGGACGAGGCGCGCCGGCTGACCGCGGCGCACGAGGCCCGCATCGCCGGCGACGACGTGGTGCAATATCCCGACAACTGGCCGGAGATCGTCAAGAAGCGCGAGAAGTGGAAGGACGGCGCGGTAGCCAAGTCGCGTTCGTGGACGGACAAGGACGGGAAGGAGTGGTACGTCGCCGTTTACGACATTCATGACCTGATCTACGTGCCGCCCGACTTCGACGGCACGTCGTACATCGGCGGGAACAGCATCGCCGCGGCCGACCGCGCCGCGCTGCGCGAGCGGAGCCAGATCTTCGGCGGGTATGCCGAAGATCTGGCGGCGGGGATCCCGCTGCTGCGCTACTTCGGCGGCGTGGACGACTTCGAGTATCGCGGGCCGAAGTACAGCCTGGAGCGGCAGGACGAGATCGTCCGCATGATCCGCGCATTCACGAACCGCGCCGAGGGGGCGACGATCGAAACGATCGCGCCGTAGCGCCCCCGCGCTCCGATCAGAGCCGCGAGCGTCAGCGAGCGAAGCGTGCGGAGTTGTGTCGGGAAAAATAGCGCGAAGGCCTGCGCGCCGATGTCACAGGGCTCAACGCCGGACGTCGCGCTCGCTGACGCTCGCGGCTCGGATCGGAGCGAGTCGCGCTCGCTG
>CAZHIE010000103.1:7451-15401 GCA_964532435.1 uncultured Planctomycetales bacterium | reverse complement strand
CGATCCGGCGGCAGAGGATGTTGATCTCGGCGCGGTTGTCGTCGTCGCCGGCGGCGGTCTCGCGGATCGTGTCGATCACGTTCGCGTCGTCGCGGACTTCGGGGAAGTACTCATCGGGAATGCCGCCCGCGGGCTCTTCGCCGTCGGGAATCGGGTTGACCGGCGTTGTGCCGCGGCCGAGGACCGACACGTCATTCGAGCAGTCGAGCAGTGTGTTGCAGAAATTGTCGCCGGCGTCGGCCGGGCCGATGTCGACCTGGAATGTGAATACCAACTGTTCGCCGAGGCCGCCGCTGCAATTCTGCCCGGGCGCGCTGGCGAGCGTCACGACGTTCGGCATCGTGAAGCCGCCGGTCTGGAACTGGGCGGCGAACGCCGTACGGAACCCGGCGCCGTTGAAACCGGCGGGGGCGACCGTGACCGCCACCGAATTCGGCACGAGCGTAACGGTCGCGGGCGGCGTGCAGTTGAGCGTGTCCGTCAGGTCGACGGCGAGCGGAATATTGCCCCAATTCTGAACCGTGACCTGAAATTCGACGCGCGCGCCCGGCACGATTTCGACGCGGTCGGTGAAATCCGACGTGGGCGACACGCAGCGAACGAGCTTGGTGACTTCGATGTCCGGGCAGGGGGCCGCGAGAGTGACGGTCACGCTATCTTCGGCGCCGCCGCCCAGGCACTCGTCGTTGTTGGAGTCCACGAACGCGAGGAACCGCGCGCAGCAGGCGTTTCCGAAGTTCTTGTTGAAAAACGGATCGCTCGTCACGCCGGGCGCCTGCTGGCTGACGTTGCGGATCATGATTTCGACATCGCGCGCGAACGGATCGGGGCCGTTGCCCGCGCGGTTCATTCCGTCGCCGATGCCAACGACGTCGTGGATGCAGACCACGCCGGGCGTTACGTTTGGATCGCCGCCCAGGTGGAAGTTGCGCCACGCCACGCGCTCGCCGACGGGGATCGAAGCGCCAAGCGCCGTGATCGTGACGTAACGCACAACGCCCAGCGGCAGGTTGTCGCAATAGTCATGCGAGTCGGGGTTGATGGCGATCGCACCGACCGGAAGACCATCGCCGGAGAACGTCTCGCCGACTTCAATCGTGATGTCGAGGATGCCGTCCTGATCGAGGTCGATCGAGACGCGATATACGTCGTCGCCCTTTGTGGGGGCTTCCGACGTGCAATCCGGCGTAATTTCCGTCACGGTGCAAAGGCTGCCGTCGCCGTCCACGTCGAAGGGGAGCGTCTCCGTGCCCGACAGTGGATCGAGCGCCGCGGGTGCGCTGACGTCCATCGCGACGAAGTACGCATCGAGCGCCGGGTTATACGAAACGAAAAACCGGCCGATGTTGAAGCCCGTCGGCAACGTCGTGTTTCCGTCGGAGCCGGGCCGATCCGCAAAACCGGTCGGGCCGGCCTCAAAGGGAGGAACCGCCGGGTTTACGTCAAGCGCTTCGAACACGCCGGGCGACAGGTTCGCGCCCACGACGAAGTGGCCGAGGTCCGGACCGCCGGCGGCCTCGAAGTAGTTCTGGCTGTCGGTGGTATTGCCGACGCGCACGAACTCGTCGATGCGGCCGTCGGCGCAGAAGTTTCGCGCGCCGGGGAGATCCGACAAGGGCAGGTTGTTGCAGGGCGCGACGGGGCTGCACGGCCCGTACGGCGGGCGCTGTGCCCACGCCACGCTGCTGCACCACGCCGCGACGAGAACCCCCAGCGGCATTGCGGCGATCGCACACTGCGCGATGGAATTGCGAAAGCTTCGCCCCTTACGCATGATCTTCCCCTTTCGCCCTCAGGCTCCGCATGACTCCGTACTGCGGAGCAGCGAGAGCGCCCTACTTTGAAAGCTGCCCCACCTACCCTCAATCAGCCGGCGTGCCGCGATCCGCGGCAAACTTGCCGCCGCTCGCGCTCGTCCGTATCGCACCCCGCGCGCTCACTGCGACGCGCGGCGCTCGGACCGATCACGTAATTCCGACGCGCTCGGTGTTCTCACGACAATGCGAGGGGTTCTCGACGTGCGTCGAACTGCTTCCGAAAATACTTCGTTCGGAATCGTTCCCGGACGTGACGTGAGCCATTGTTCCCCGTGCGCACATGTTTTCTCAGAACACGTTTGCGAAACAGTGTCAGTAATACCGGCTTCCGACCAATATAGGACCGCGAGCGGTTTTGTCAATGCGAGTTGACGTGAATGTAACCGATTACGGCCATTCCTCATGCGGATTTCAGGCCCGATAACTAGCCCGGCGTTGAGCGATTCAGAAACCCGCGCTTCGAGGTTTCACGCAGAGCGGGCGGAACCGCGGACATGGACTCCCCAATCCCGACCGGCGAAATTCCGGCACGGAATGCAACGCGACGGAGCAATAGGGCGACGAGGAATCGAATGAGCCACAGCTCGACGTCGGTTACATTCCTGCGTGCCGCAGCGCGAACGACTCGGTCCGCGATCTCATTAAAAGACGCGACGCGCGCTCCGTTTTGTCCGGAGCGCGCGTCGCAATTTCAGCCTAAGAACTCGGCGACCGACTAGTTGCTTGCATCCAGGTCGTACGCGACGAGCGGGTGCGTCGAATTGCCCGTCACCACGGTGTCGCCGAAGATCGCCACGGAGTCGTCAGACCCGCCGATCTGCGGGAACGCGCCCAGCGCGGCGAGCTGACCGCTCTCAAAGAGATACGCCTCGACGCCGGAGAGCGCGCGAGCACACAGGACGACGCCGTCCTGCGCCGTCACGTCGCTCGCCGCGATCGCGTACTGATTGCCGAGCTGCGGGCTCGTCAGGTTGGACACGTTCACGACGAAGATGGTGCTCGCGTTCCAGACGAGCACGTGCTGTGCGCTGACGCGCACGGCGCCCATCGTGTTGCCCATGCCGCTCAGCGTCGCGAGCCGCACCGGCGCCGTCGGATTCGTCACGTCGACCACGTGCATGCCCGTCGTGCCGGCCGCGATGAAGAGGGCGTGGCGCGAATCGTCGCACGCGATTCCGCGGCAATTTCCGGTCAAAGTCAGCGAGCCGTCTACCGTCGGCGACGTCGGATTCGCCAGGCCCAGCACCTTCAAACCACTGCCATTGGCGGCAACGAACGCGTACGCGTTGTCGCCGCGCAGCGCGATGTCGCGCCCCACAAACGGCAGCGTCGTCACGAGCTGCGGGTTCGTCGGATCGGCCAGCGAATACGTCTTCACGTTCGTGCCGCCGCCGACAAGCAGCGCATTGCCGACGGTTGCGACCGAAAGCGCGCTCACAGCGATGCGACCCAGCACGAGCGGCGCCGCCGGATCGGCGATGTCGACGATCGACAGGTCACCCTGGCTACCGCCCACGACGGCGCGATTCCCGTCGGTCGTGACGGTCGTGCGGACACCGCGCGTCGTGAACGCCGGCGCCAGCGGATCCAGTTGTCCCGCCGACTCGACGTAGGCGCGGATTCCATTCACCGAGAGCGCGGCAACGAGCCGCCCGCCGGCGAACGCAGCGTCGCCGGCGGTATCCGCGATCACTTCCATTCGTTGCGGCGACGACGGATTCGCGGCGTCATGCACCACAATGGACGAGGACGTGCAAACCGCGACTACGTCGGTCGCCCAGCGCACGCGATAGCCAAGCTCGGTGCCGGTCGTGGCCGACACGAATGCCGGCAGCGCGGCGTTGGAGAGCGAGTACACGTCGGTGCCCTGCTGCTTCCCGACGGCCAGATGCGTGCCGGTCGCGTTGGTCGCGACCGAATAGCACGTCCCGGCGCTGATCGTGTTCACAACCTGCGGCGGGGAAGCCTGCAGATCGACGGCCTTTAGCCCGCTGGAGCCGCTGGCGACATAGGCGTAGCGGCCATTCGCGCTGAACGCGATGTCGAGCGCGTTTACCGCGACGGTGTTGAGCAGCGCGGGCGAACCGGGATTGGTGATGTCGTAGATGCGCACGCCGAAGCTGGCCGCGCAGCAGTATGCGCGAGTTCCGCGCAGGGCGACGTTGTCGGCGCCGCTCGGAACCGTCGAAAGGTGCGTGAGCGTTTCGGTCGAAGCATTCCAACGGAACAGCTCGGAGTAACTGCTGCCGTAACCGCCGAGCAGCACGAGATCGCCCTGAACCGCGGCGGCCTCGGCGCTGAACGTCAGTCCGGCGTCCCGCGCGTTGGCGATGATCGCCATATTGGCCGGATCGCTCACGTCCACCACCAGCAGCCCCTCGTCCAGCGATGCCACGAACGCCGTGTTGCCGTCCGCGGACAGCGCGATGCCAAACGCCGCACCCAGGCCCGGAACCGACCCGAGCAGCGCCGGGTTGAACTCCGGCGGCGGCGCCGGTTCGGTGATCTGCACGCTGTGCGTCGTCTCCCCCGCGCCGCCGCATGGATCCGTCGCGACGAGGCGCAGCGTGTACGTGCCGGCCGTCTGGAACGCGTACGAATACGTCGACGCCGTGCCGACCGGCGTGTTGCCGCCGTTCAGGTACCAGCGATACGTGAGCTGCGCCGTCTGCTCCTGCTGCGGGTCGCTCGAAGTGCGCCCGTCAAAGAAAAGTTGCGCGCCGCGCTCGCCCGTGGTCGGGCCGACGATGCGCGCGACCGGCGGCTGGTTGCCTTCGCACGGGTGATGGATCGTCACGAGGTGGGTGTACGGGTTCGACCACATGCAGTCGTCCCACACGTACAGCGTCAGCTCATGCACCACCGGCGCGTAGGTCGGCGGCATCGCAAACTGGTGCGATATCGAAACGCCGTCGCCGAGCGTCAGCCCGTCGAGCAGCCAGGTGTAGCGCGTGATGACGCCGCCGGCGCGGTCGTCCGGATCGCTGTCATACGAGCCCGATCCGCTGAACGTGAGCGTCTGGCCGCCGAGTCCCTCGGTCGGCCCGCTGCCGATCGCCACGGGGCGATTGTTGCCGTAGCACGAGTCGTGGACGGTTACGGACCACGTCGTAATCTCCGAACGCTCGCAATGATCGTGAAGCTGGAGATTGATGACGTACGTGCCCGGGTCCGTAAACTCCGGCGTAAACTCCACGCCGCTGCCCCACTGTTCGCCCACGTTCCAGGTGCGGCCGGTGATGTCGTCCGCTCCGTCCGCATCGTACGAGCCGGCGGACGAGAACGTGAACGAATCGCCGACGCGGCCTTCCGTCGGGCCGGAGATGACCGCGACGGGCAGACGATTGTTGTCGCACGGACCGGGCGCCAGCTCCACGTCGATGAACGACGAGGCGCCGGACCAGTTGTCGCACGTGTCGCGCACCCACAGCTCGACCTTGTGCCGGCCCGGATAGAGGAACGTGTGCCAGGCGACGGGGCCGTCGTACACGTCGGGGATGTCCAGCGCGGCGTCGCTGAAACCCCAGAAGTACTCGACAACCTGGTCGCCCTGATCCGGGTCGTAGCAGGCGGTGTAGTGGAACTCGATTTCGTCGCCGGCGTACGCGCTGTAATGCGGCGGCAGCTCGACAACCGGCGGGGTCGAGCAATTCTGCGCCAGCGCGCGCGGCGAAAACAGAACAACAAGAAGCGCGGCGCCGCACGTCAGCGCCACGCTCACGCGCGGCGCAAGCGCCGCGGCCCGGCAGCGCGCGGCGATCGACCGATGGTGGAGCCCGGAACTCATCGCTTCTCTCCTCTCAAACGTACGGCTCGACGACCGCCGCACGTTGCCCCTCGTTCCCGTCCTGCCGGCCCGACGCGCTGGGTCGCGTCGCGACACGACACGCTGTCCCCTCCTGACGGGACCGGCCGCCGTCCTCCACTGCGGCAGCCTTACCGAACGCGGCCCGCCTCACGCGAGCCCACTCTGGCGGGTTTCCGCCGATATCGCGCACGGTCTCCCTCAAGTGTGAAAAACCGCTGAGGGAACGGGTATCGATATGGGGAAAATAGCGAAAGTTGCACTTCCAGCGCACTGAGTACTTCCATGCAGCCCCGTGTTTCTTCGGCGCTGGCGCTCTGCCAGTCGGCTTACGATCGAGCGCCGCCGATTATATCGGCTCGAATTCAGACGACGCGCGAAAATCGGACAGGATCGATTGCGCTACTTTCCCAAACGGCCGAGAATTGTACCGCGCGCCGCCCCCGTTCCGCAATTCGTTTTCGGACTCTAACCCGTCAACGGAGGCGTCGGGAGCGATTTAGACGGACATCCGTCACCGGAAAAGTTCCTGGGAACGGGCGGAACCGGAGCACCGCCCGGGTTGGCCTGCCGCCGCCCGAGTCGGCGAGTCCAGATTGATGCAAGTCCCCGTCAATGCGTCTGGACTGAGTTATGTTCCCGCGGATTTCGCGTGCGGATTTTTGGAGATACGTCGATAACCGAAGGTGGCGGGAGATGATTCGGACGGGCGTTCGTACGGCGATTTCGTGCGCGCACACGATTCGTTATAGGACGTTTGTGGGGATTGTTCGGACCTGCGTTTTATGGGCGAATTTTTGCGTCGATTTCGCTTGCAAGGCCCGCGAGGTTCGATTAGTATTCGCTCACGTGCGTTATCGGTTTCGGTTTCGTGATGCACACGGCCAATTCGAGCGGGGCAGTTCATTGCGGACCTGTTGACTATCGGGCGCACGCGCGGGATTATGTGAACTTGGCGCCGTAGGGTTTTGCGGGGCGCCGCGTGGGTGGAAACAGTCCGGCCGAGTCTTCGCGGTCGGCGGGGCGACTTGCGGGCAAATGTCCACGGGTTCGTCGTCGGAGGGCGAATCTGATGTGCCAACTGATACAAGCACTCGTTACAGGCTGTGAATGCCGTTCGCGGAAAGGAGGGGGTATGGCGTGATACCGCGTTTCGAGCGGCGTTCGGAAAACGCGGCTTAGCGCCGAGTTCGGCTACGAACGGGCTCGAGTATTTCGGAATCGGAAGGAAGCAACACCTGTATCGCAACGCGTAGTGTGCGAACAACTCGTTTGAGACAGCTTTGGAGGGATTAGACGTGAAAAAGCTGCTTGGTTTCGGACTTCTCTGCAGCATGGTTCTCGGCTCCGCGGCGTTCGCGGCCGAGAACGCCGATGACGACGATCGCGGCTCGATCGGCAAGAAGGGCTCGGTCCTCGTGTTTCCCAAGGTCGAAGTTCGCTACGACGTGGCGACCGGCCTGGCGACCATGGACACCTTCATCCAGATCAGCAACGACGGCGACCACTCGGTCTACCTGAAGCTCTGGTTCGTCAATGGCGACGACTGGTGCTACTTCGTCGATGACACGGGTCTGCTGACGATCAACAACCCGATCTACTGGTCGGTCGACACCGGCGCCCCCGGCCCGACAGCCGGCGGCGGCGGCGCGTTCCAGTCGTTCCGCTTCGTCCAGGAACCGATCGTTCCCCCGGCGACGGATGACGGCATTCTCCGCGGCTTCATTGTCGCCTACGCGACGACGGCCGATGAGATTCCGGTGTGCTGGAACCACCTGACCGGCAAGGCCACGATCGTCAACTACGCGACGGCCGACGCCGTCGAGTACGAGGCGTACGCTTTCGCTGGCCTCGGCAGCGATTGCGACGACAACGAAGATGCGCTTCCGCTGGAAGACCTGGTCGAGCACGTCACGGGCGGCTCGATCGCTCTGAACGGCGTGGACTATGACAACGCGCCCGACGCGCTGCTCATGGACTTCTTCGCCGAAGACGCGGCTGCGCCGGTCCTGGGCGAGTCCGGTACGAACAGCCTGTCGGCTGTGTCGACCGAGCTGACCATCCTGCTGCTGGACATGGACTTCACCAGCCAGACGGCCGCGACGGTCGCCGCTCTCGACCACCGCATCTACAACGAGAATGAGCAGCACCGCACGTACAGCGGGAATGACTGCATCGAGTGCTGGAGCTCGCGTCTGCTGACCAACATCGTCGCCCAGTACCGCCGTGGCTCGCTTAGCACGGACAAGGGCAAGTCGACGATCAGCTCGCGCGTCAACATCTGGTGCCCGATCCGTTACTGCCACGAAGACGACACGCTGCCGGCCA
>CAZHIE010000103.1:0-7351 GCA_964532435.1 uncultured Planctomycetales bacterium | reverse complement strand
GTCAACATCTGGTGCCCGATCCGTTACTGCCACGAAGACGACACGCTGCCGGCCAACGTCAACACGACGGACCGCGCGATCGTCGGCGTGCAGACGACCACGCTGTCGTTCGGCGCGGCCGGCTCCGGTGCGGCTGCTGTCGGCCTCGTTGGCTGCGGCATCCAGCCGGCCGGTGCGGAGCCCGAGATCGTTTTCTCCGCCGATCGTAGCGGCGGCGCGATTTCGGACGTTCGCGAGGCGCTGTCGGATGACGCCCCGTAGTCTGTTTTCCACGAACCCCGACTCACCCGGTCCGGCACTTCGTCGGATCGGGTGAGCCGCGGACGGCTCGAGTGCCGGCGACCCAGCTCGCCGGTTACTCACGGCGCACGTAAGCGCCGCATGTGACGAGCACGGAAGCGGCGGGTAGGGAAACCTATCCGCCGTTTCCATTTAACTACCCGTCACGACCGGCCCGCCCTGCCGCGCCGCAACGCCGCAAGCCCAAATCAAGCAGAAACCCTGAAACGGCCGATGGAATCCCGCGGCGATCGACCGCCCGCCCGCCCGCCAGCCCGCCAGCGCCACGCGCCCGGGCCGGCAAGCGACAGCATCCGCTGCCCGCGCTCGATCGCTCCGGAGCCCTGTCGCGTGAAGCTGCTCGCCATCATCCCCGCGCGGGCCGGATCGCAGCGACTGCGCAACAAAAACCTGCTCGAACTCGATGGGCGGCCGCTCGTCGCGCATTCCTGCGAAGCTGCGCGCGCGTGCGGCGCGTTCGACCGCATCTGCGTCAACACCGACTGTCCGCAGATCGCGCAGATCGCCGGCGAGCACGGCGCCGAGTGCCCAGCGCTTCGCCCGCCGCACTGCGCCACGGCCGAAGCGCCCATGCGCGACGCCGTCGTCTGGCTAATCGACTTGTTGGCCGAACAGGGCGAATCGTACGACGCCTTCGCCATCCTCCAGCCGACGTCGCCGCTGCGAACCGCCGACGACATCCGCGCCGGCGTCGCCATCTTCGACGCCAACGCGCCGTGCGACGTCGTTGCCGTCACGCCGGTGGCGCCGTCGGCCTGGCTCGGGGAAGTGCGCCCGGACGGACGATTTGACCGCTGGGACGGCGAAGCGCCGGCGTATCGCCTCAATGGCGCGCTGTACCTCCATCGAACCGAGGATTACCTGCGCCGGCGGCCCCCGCGCAAGACCATCGCATACGTGATGCCGGCGTCGCGCAGCATCGACATCGACACGGCGGAGGATCTCGAACATGCCGCTTGCCTGCTCCGACATGGCGGGGTCCGGTGCTGACGACGCCGGCGCCGCCGCTGCGACCATCGAACATCCCGCGGGAATTCCGGCCGTGTCGATCGCCGGCCGCGCCGTCGGCGACCGCCGGCCGACTTTTGTCATTGCCGAGGCGGGCGTAAACCACGACGGCCGACCGCGCGCGGCGCTGGCGCTGATCGACGCCGCGGTCGCGGCGGGCGCCGACGCTGTAAAGTTCCAGGTGTTCTCCGCCGCGGAAATCGCCACGCGCGACGCCGGCAAAGCCGCCTATCAGCATCGCGCCGCGGCCGAGTCGCAACGCGAGATGCTGGCGCGGCTGGAGCTGAGCGACGACGCGCTGTCGCAACTCGCGGCGCACTGCGCGGCGCGTCACATTCAATTTCTCGCCACGCCGTTCTCGCCCGCCGACGTGGCGCGGCTGGATCGCCTGGGCGTCGCGGCGATCAAAATCGCCTCGACCGACCTGAACAACCGCCTGCTGCTGCGCCGCGCCGCCGCCACCGGCAAGCCGCTGATCGTCTCCACCGGCGCCGCGACGGCGGCGGAAATCCGCGACGAAATCTGCGACCTGCGCACGAGGCTCGCGCCGCAACGGCTGATCCTGATGCACTGCGTCAGCGCGTATCCGGCGCCGGTCGACGTCATCAACCTGCGCGCCGTCGCCGCGCTGCGGGCGCGGTTCGGCGTTCCATGCGGCCTGTCCGACCACACGACCGACGTGACCACCGGCGGGCTCGCCGTCGCGATCGGCGCCTGCATTTTGGAAAAGCACGTCACGCTCGACCGCGGCGCGCCCGGGCCCGACCACGCGATGTCGCTCGACCCGCCGCGCTTCGCCGAATACGTCCGCAACGTGCGCGTCGCCGAAGACGCGCTCGGAAACGGCAGCCTGGGAATGATCGAAGTCGAGCGCGACGTCCGCCGCGTCGCGCGGCGCAGCCTGGTCGCGTCTTGCGAGATCGCCGCCGGAACGGTCCTGAGCGAATCTCACCTGGCCGCCAAGCGCCCCGAGGGCGGCATCCCGCCGAACCGGATCGACGAAGTGCTCGGCCGCCGCGCTCGGCGGGCGCTGCCCGCGGAGGCGCCGCTCGCGTGGGACGATCTGTCGTGAAGGAGCGCGCGGGCGCGCCGGCGTCGCGCTCGGCGCGAGCGCGGACTGCGCCGCACCGCGGACGGCGCCGCCGCGTCGCCGTTCTGACCGGAACGCGCGCCGAGTATGGCCTGCTTCGGACGGCGCTCGCGGCGATCGCCGCGCATCCCGCGCTCGACCTGCGCCTCATCGTCGCCGGCGCGCATCTGCTTCCCCGCTTCGGCCACACCATCGACCAGATTCGCGCGGACGGCTGGCGCATCGACTGCGTCGCACCGATGCAGGCCGGCGACGACGATCCGCTCGACCCCGCCCGCGCCGTCGCGCGCGGCGTGCCGCGCATCGCCCGCTTTCTGATCGACGCCGCATGTGACGACGTGCTCGTGCTCGGCGATCGGGTCGAAGCGCTGGCCGGCGCGCTGGCCGCCGCGACGACCGGTCGCCGCCTGGCGCATGTGCATGGCGGCGACGTGGCGCCGGGCGATTTCGACGACAAGCTTCGCGACGCGATTACGATGCTGGCGGACCTGCACCTTCCCGCGACACAGGCGGCGGCGCGGCGCATCCGCGCCATGCGCGGCGCGGCGGCCCAGATTCGCGTCGTCGGCGCGCCCGGGCTGGATCGACTGGCCCAAATCCTGCGCGAGGATCGCTCCGCCCGCGAGGAACGCGGCGCGTCGGCGCCCCCGGCGCCTCGCGACGCGTACGCGCTCGTCGTGCAACACGCCTACGGCCGCTCGGCCGCCGAGGAGGAGCGCATCGCGGCGCGCGTGCTGCGCGCGGTTCGCCGGGCCGGTCTGCGCCGGCGGATTCTCCTGCCGAACACGGATCGCGGGAATGCGGGCGTGCTGCGGGCGATCGAGCGGCACGTCGGCGCGAGCCGCGCGGGCGAAGCGGAGTGCGCGGGCTCGCTGGCCCACGATGCGTATCTGCGGGAGATGCTGCGCGCGCGCGTAGTCGTGGGCAACTCATCGAGCGGAATCATCGAAGCTCCATTCGCCGGCACGCCGTCGGTGAATGTCGGAACACGCCAGGCCGGCCGATTGCCCGGCGGCACGAGCGTTGTGCATGTCGTTGAGCGCGAGTCGAGCATTCTCGCGGGGATCCGCCGCGCGCTGCGCCTGCCGCGCGGCCGGGCGCGACGCGGACCATACGGCGATGGGCGCGCCGGAGAGCGAATCGCCCGGGCGGTGGCGGAATTGTGAAATCAACAGCCGGTTCGCTTGCGAAAACGGCGTGGGGAGCGGCGACCACCGGCCACCGCTCCCCACGCCGAATTTCAATTGGTCAGCGGCACGCTTCGCCGCGGGCGATCACTCCAACTCGCCGCGGGCGAGCAGCCGCTTGGCTTCGCCGGCCAGGTAGAACGACCCGGTGATGCAGATGATGTCCTCGCGCGAGACGCAGTTGCGCGCGATGCGGTACGCCTCGCGCAGCGACGCCGCGTTCTGCGTCATCTTCTGCGTCTTCTCCAGAAAGCGCGCCGTCAGGTCGTGCGGATCGGCCGAGCGCGCCGAAGCATTGCTCGTGAAAATGACCTTGTCGGCCCCGAGCTGGAGCTGCTCGAGCATGCCGTCGATGTCCTTGTCGGCCGAGCAGCCGAAAATCACGACCATCGAGTCGTATGAGATGTTCTGCCCGATCGCCTTCATCAGCGCCGAGATGCTCGCCGCGTTATGCGCGGCGTCGATGATCGTGCGCGGATGCTCGCGAATGACTTCGAGCCGGCCCTCGACGCGAACCGCGGCCAGCCCGTCGATCGCGGCCTGCTCCGACACTTCCGACCCCGCGCGGCGCAGCGCGTCGAGCATGCCCAGCGCGACGCCGCAGTTGTGCGCCTGGTGCTCGCCGAGGAGCGGTACCTGCAAGTGGTCAAAACGGCTCGACGGCGTCGACATGCACACGCGCGTGTGCGGACCCGTCGTTCGCGAAGATTCGAAGCGATAGCTGAACTCGATGTCGTCGCCGATTACCTGAAGCGGGCTGCCGACCTTCTCGGCCGCGCGGCGCAGAACGCGCTTTACGCCGCTGGTCTGCGGGGCGCTGATCACCGGGACGCCGGGCTTGAAGATGCCGGCCTTTTCCTCGGCGATTTTCTCGAGCGTGTTGCCAAGCTGCGCCACGTGATCGTAGCTGATGCTCGTAATGCCGCAGACGACCGGCCGCATCACGTTCGTCGAATCGAGCCGGCCGCCCAAGCCGGTTTCGATCACGGCGAAGTCGACCTCTTCCTGCGCGAAGTGCAGGAACGCGGCCGCGGTCAGGATCTCGAAGAAGGTCACATCATCCTTGCCCATGCGCAGGACGATCGGGGCGATTCGCGCCATCAGACGGCCGAAACCCGCTTCCGAAATCATGTGATCGTCGATGCGGATTCGCTCGCGCAGCTCGACCAGGTGCGGCGAGGTGTAAAGCCCCGTCCGATAACCCGCCCGCGACATCATCGAGGCAAGCATGTGGCACGTAGAGCCCTTGCCCTTCGTGCCCGCGATGTGCGCGGCGCGCAGCTTCTTGTGCGGATTGCCCAGCGCCGCCAACAGCCGGAGCATGCGCGCCAGGTTGAAGTTCGTGTGGTTGTACCCGACGCGCGACATCTTCTCGTAGTCGGTGCGCGCGTTGAGGAACTCGATCGCGGTGCGATAGTTACGCACGGCGTCGGGTCGAGCGGCCGGGCCGCGCCGGCGGGTGCGCACAAGCGTGCGTTTCGCGCCGGCGGCCGAGGTCGCCGCGGGTTTTCGCGTTTTGGACGATCGGCCGGGCGATCGCACACCGGGCTTGGTCACGGTTCGTGCCATGGGACGGAGGATATCGCGAGTGGGGGCATCCGTCAACGATCCGTGAACGCTCACGGATAATTCCGGACAAGAATTTCTGATTACGTAAGCACCGTTTTCCGAAAGAGGTTACATCGGTAGCGGCCGTCGGGAAGCATCTCGCCGCCCGACGACTTGCAACAGATTTCCAACAGCTTATCCACAGGTCGCTCCGAGCGGGCAGGCCCATTTCCGCGCGGGCGCGTTCTCCTATAATACGCACCACTCGCACTCGCGGTGCGACGGGAGCACCCCGGATTGATGATTTCCAGCAACATCGAGCTGGCCACGTGCAGCTATCCGGTGCGCATCGGCGCCGGCGCCAGCGCCGAATTGCCGGCCCTGCTCAAAGCGCTTGCGCCGACGCAGATTGTCGTCATCGCCGACGCCCACGTGGCGGCGCTCCACGCCGATCGACTCCTCGAACAGGCGCGCGTCGGCGCCGCGGCGTTGATCACGTTTCCGACCGGCGAAGCGAGCAAGTCGCTGAGCACGTGCGCGGAACTCTACGGACAACTCGCCGCCCGGCAACTCGATCGCGGCGGCGTGATCGTCACGTTCGGCGGCGGCGTGGCGGGCGACCTGGGCGGATTTGTCGCCGCCACGTGGCTGCGCGGCGTGCGCTACGTGCAGGCGCCGACGTCGCTGGAAGCGGCCGTCGATGCGTCGGTCGGCGGGAAAACGGGCGTGAATCACGCCGCGGGGAAAAACCTGATCGGCGCATTCCATCAGCCGAGCGCGGTCGTGATCGACACGGATTTCCTGCGCACGCTCTCCGATCGCGACGTGTCGGCCGGTCTGGCGGAGAGCGTGAAGCACGCGGCGATTCGCGATGCCGAGTTCCTTGCGTGGCAGGAGGCGCGAGCGGACGCGATCTTGCGGCGCGAGGCAGACACGCTTGCGGAGCTGATTCTGCGAAACGTGCGGATCAAGGCGGACGTGGTGCGTCAGGACGAGCGCGAGGCCGGTCTGCGGGCAATCCTGAATTACGGGCATACCATCGGGCATGCCGTCGAACACGTTTTGCAGTACGATTTGCGGCATGGCGAGTGCGTGTCCCTCGGCATGATCGCGGAAAACGAGCTCGCGGTCGGCCGCGGGCGCCTGTCGCGGAGCAGCGCGGACCGCGTCCGCGCGCTGCTCGCCCGCTTTGGGCTGCCGGAGCGCCTGCCGCGCGCCGTGCCGCCCGAAGCATTCGTGCAGGCTTGCCGCCAGGACAAGAAAGCCACGGGCGGGGCGTTGCGGCTTGCGCTGCTGCGCGAGATCGGGAGCGCAGAAATCGCCGAGGGGGTGAGCGAGGGAGAATTGCTGCGTGCGGCGGCGGCCATCGGGCTTTCGCCGGCGTGAGCAGTGCCGCCGTCGGCGCGCCGGTTTCATGCCGGAGCGCCGAATCGGCCGATAGCATGGATTCAGTGCGCGGCGCGTATGCCGTGCCGGTTGCGCCCGACCACAACATTGGACGCCGGGCAGGCGCTCCACGGGCGGAATGCTGGTCGAAGGAGAATTCGGATGATGCGTGGCAAGTTCGCTGGACTGGTCCTTTCGCTCGCGTGTCTGGGATTGTGTCTGCCGGCGCTCGCGCAGAGCGGCGGCAAGCCCGAGGCCAAACCGGCCGCCAAGCCGCAGACGGGCGAGCCGAAGACGGGCGAGCACAAGGCGGGCGGCGACACGAAGGGCGAGAAGGTCGAGAATCCGGAGTACAAGCACTGGAGCCAGTTCAAGCCCGGCGCCTACTCGAAGATCAAGATGACGAGCGAGTTCGGCGGCACGAAGACCGAATCGATGATGACGACGAAGCTCAAGACCGTGACGCCCGACAAGTGCGAGATCGAGATCACGACCGTCACGATGATCAACGGCAAGGAACACGCGATGCCGCCGCAGACGCGCGACATCCACGCCAAGATCGCCAAGGCCGACGCCGACTCGTACAACAACCCCGAAGGCAAGGTCAAGGACGGCAAGGAAGAGATCACCGTCGCCGGCAAGGCCTGGAAGACGCAGTGGTTTGAGGTCGTCACGAAGGTCGGCGAGACGACCGCCAACAGCAAGACGTGGATCTGCGAAGACGTCCCCGGCCGCGTCGTCAAGCTGACGACCGAGTCGAAGGGGCAGGTCGCGATGACGACGGCCGGCGAATTGATCGAGTTCAAGGCCGACAAGAAGTAGCCGCGCCCGC
>CAZHIE010000102.1:3320-15435 GCA_964532435.1 uncultured Planctomycetales bacterium | reverse complement strand
TCCGCCGCTATGGACGCTCGGGAGTCATCAGCCTGTTATCCCCGGAGTACCTTTTATCAGTTGAGCGATGGCCCTTCCACGCGGGACCACCGGATCACTAGGACCTGCTTTCGCATCTGTTCGACCTTTATGTCTCACAGTTAAGCCGGCTTGTGCCCTTGCACTCGACGCACGATTGCCAACCGTGCTGAGCCGACCTTTGTACTCCTCCGTTACTCTTTGGGAGGAGACCGCCCCAGTCAAACTGCCCGCCTAGCACTGTCCCCTGCCCGGCTTCACGGGTCAAGGTTAGGCAACGAATAGCACGAGGGTGGTATTTCAACGTTGGCTCCCCGACGGCCGGAACCGCCGGATCAACGCCTCCCACCTATCCTACGCACGCGATACCCGGTGCCAATACCAGGTTACAGTAAAGGTTCACGGGGTCTTTCCGTCTTGCTGCGGGTACACGGTATCTTCACCGCGACTTCAATTTCACCGAGTCGGTCCTTGAGACACTGCTCCAGTGATTACGCGGTTCATGCGCGTCGGAACTTACCCGACAAGGAACTTCGCTCAGCGTTGTTACCGCGGGAATGTGATGGCACAAGATGTGCCCGCACATCTCCGGGGACCGGTCATTTCTGCCGGCCTCTGCACGTCGCCGCGCAGCTCGGACTATATCTTCGCCCGTCGAAAGGCGTCTGGCGTATAGTCTCTGAGGATTCCATCGATCGAACGCTACGGACTGTCGATGATGGCCTTTCCTGCTGATTGCCTGCACTCAACGCATTGTCACTGCCGTGTCGCGGCGAGTAGCGTGAGATACTCAGGGATTCCAGCAAATAGCCAGATTTGACTAAGGCTAGCTTGCGTTAACCTTAGGACCGTCATAGTTACGGCCGCCGTTTACCGGGGCTTCGGTTGCAAGCTTCGCCTTGCGGCTAACCTGCTTCCTTAACCTTCCGGCACCGAGCACGCGTCACTCTGTATACGTCCTCTTTACGAGTTAGCACAGAGCTGTGTTTTTGATAAACAGTTCCCAGAGCCGTTTCTCTGCGGCCTCTCTCCGAAGAGAGGAGGCACCCCTTATCCCGAAGTTACGGGGTCAAATTGCCTAGTTCCTTAAGGACCGTTCTCTCGAGCGCCGTTAGGATACGCTCCTCGCCCACCTGTGTCAGTTTTGGTACGGGTCCGCACTTTGTCCCCGCCGGATTTTCTCGGTTCTCGCTTTGCGTGCTTCGGCAACAAATCGGCCTCGCCCTTTCGGGCGCCCTCTATTCTCATAGTGGGCCACGCTCCGCGAAAACGTCCCCGGCGGTTCAACCTCATACGGAGTGCAGGAATATTAACCTGCTGTCCATCGTCTACGCCTTTCGGCCTCGACTTAGGTCCCGACTAACCCTGGGCGGAATTACCTTCCCCAGGAAACCTTGGGCTTACGGCGAGCGGGATTCTCACCCGCTTTATCGTTACTCATACCGGCATTCTCACTACTACAGGCCGACACCACTCCTTACGGTATGGCTTGTATCTCCTGTAGTACGCTCTCCTACCGCGCTTTCGCGCCCGCAGCTTCGGCGCTACGCTTAGTCCCGATCATTGTCGGCGCACGTTTTCTCGACCAGTAAGCTATTACGCACTTTTTAAATGGTGGCTGCTTCTAAGCCAACATCCTGGCTGTCGCAGAAGACGAACTTCCTTATCCACTTAGCGCCGTTTTGGGGCCTTAGCTGGCGATCTGGGTTGTTTCCCTTTTGTGCATGAACATTAGCGCCCACACACTCACTCCCGGGATAGTCGTCACGGTATTCGGAGTTTGTTAGAAGGCGGTAGTCTGGTGGACCCCGCGTTTCTTACAGTAGCTCTACCCCCGCGACGTAGTGGCCCGAGGCTGTCCCAAAAGACATTTCGGAGAGAACCAGATATCTCCACGTTTGATTAGACTTTTACTCCTCCCCACAGCTCATGCCATAACTTTTCAACGTTAACGGCTTCGGTCCTCCAGGAGGTTTTACCCTCCCTTCAACCTGTCCATGGGTAGATCACGTGGGTTCGGGTCTATCATGTGCGACTGGGCGCCCTATTCAGACTCGCTTTCGCTTCGACTTCGCGCCGGAGGCGCTTAGTCTCGCCGCACACAATAACTCGCCGGTCCATTATCCAAGAGGTACGCAGTCAGCCGTCCCTTGCGGGAATCGGCCTTCTACAGATTGTAGGTATACGGTTTCAGGTACTTTTAACTCCCCTAGCAGGGGTGCTTTTCACCGTTCAATCGCTTTACTGGTTCACTATCGGTCGTGCGGGAGTACTTAGCCTTGCAGGGTGGGCCCCGCATGTTCAGTCAGGGTTTCACGAGCCCCGACCTACTCAATTGCCAGCATTCGCGTCCGCCTACAGGGCTGTCACCTTCTGTGGCCGACCTTTCCAAGTCGTTCGGCTCCGCTCCTGCTGGTTAATGGGCTGGTCCGCTTTCGCTCGCCGCTACTAACGGAGTCTCGGTTGATTTCCTTTCCTCCGGGTACTGAGATGTTTCAGTTCCCCGGGTTCGCTCTGCCCGGCCTATGCATTCAGCCGGGAGTGACCGTAAGGGTTGCCCAATACGGCCGGGTTGCCCCATTCGGAAATCCTCGGATCAAAGCCTGGTTGGCGGCTCCCCGAGGCATATCGCAGCCTCCAGCGTCCTTCTTCGCCTCCGCACGCCTAGGCATCCACCATATACCCTTAGTAGCTTGACCACATTTATGAATCGCTGTGGCAAGCTGCACCTCTGTGCAATTCGCCAAGCCCGTAACGCACGCCTTTCGGCACGCGCCGCAGACCCGGCCGCTGCACAAAATTATGAGAGAACGAACCACTCACACGCCGGCCAGTGCGGAACGGCGCAAAGTGGATCGACTAGGTCTCGGTTTAGATACCTGTCTTCACGTTCACCTATGAACTTGTCACAGAACCCTCACCAGCCGCAACGCACGGCCGAGGCCGTCGCTCCGTTTACCAGTGAGCCGAGTAGTATTGCACCACAAGCCGCAACCGTCAAGCGCTCGCGGCCGACTATCCGGAAGATTTTTTCAAACTTCTTCCGGGCGCGGTTACGGGCCGGCGGAACAGCGAATCCGTGGCGATGCCGGGCAGGATGCCCACGCCACAGCGACTGGAGCCGACCGGGATCGAACCGGCAACCTCTGCCTTGCAAAGGCAGCGCTCTCCCAGTTGAGCTACGGCCCCGTTCAAGTCGTGAGCCAGGCGACCGCCTAGCCGCAACGGCCGCCGCCTCAACCCCCGCCGCTGCGCGTCGCCGACCAGGTCGCAAAAACCAGCAGCACACCCAGCGCAATCAACGGCCACCAGTTCGCCACGGCACTACTCCGATTGGCCGATCCCCCGACCGGCCTGATGGGCCCGACAAGATTCGAACTTGTGACCTCGTCCTTATCAGGGACGCGCTCTAACCAACTGAGCTACGAGCCCGCACTGCGCCGCCTCCGAGGCCGCGCCGTGCGCAGGGCGGACGCTCCGCCCGCCCACGACACCCGCACACCCTCAACGCGGCGAGTTTTCTACTCTACGCGCCCGGTGCGACCTGTCAAGTTTCGGTCAGCCGAACCGCTGCGGCGCGCCGCTTCGACCCTCGCGCGGCGCTCCGCGCACAACGCCACCGGGCCTGCCCGCGCCTGCCGCGCTGCACTACCATGCCGCGGTGCGTCGTAGCGCGGCCGCCCCAGCGTCCGCGCGCAGCCCCATCCCGCTCCGCCGCATCGGAGGCGAAGATGACCGACCCGCGCATCGAGCGGCTAGCCGCCGTTCTGGTCGAATACAGTGTGGCCGTCCGCCCCGGAGATCTGGTCTGGATCAGCGGCAGCACGCTGGCCGAGCCCGCCGCCGTTGCGCTCTATCGGGCGGTGCTGCGGGCCGGCGGGCATCCGTGGATTCGTCTGACGCCGGCCGATTGCGACGAGGTCTTTTTCAAGGAAGCGTCCCGCGCGCAGCTCGAGCACACCAGCCCGTTCGAGATGCACCTCGTGAGCCGGGCCGACGTGCGCATCGCGATCTGGGCCGAGCAGAACACACGGCAACTCACCGCGATCGATCCCGCGCGGCAGGCGCTCAACAGCAGGGCGCGTCAGCCGATTCTGCAGCGCTTTCTCAAGCGCGCCGCGATTCCGCCGCGCAAGCCCGGCAGGCTGCGCTGGGTCGGAACGCTCTTTCCGACGCCCGCCAGCGCGCAGGACGCGGAGATGTCGCTGACCGACTACGAACGATTCGTATTTCACGCCGGCAAACTCGATCAGCCCGACCCCGCCGCCGCCTGGCGCAAGGCCGGCGAAGCGCAGCAGCGCCTGGCCGACGTGCTCAACCGCGGTCGCGAGATGCACATCACCGCGCCGAACGGCACCGACATTCGATTCGGCGTGCAGGGGCGGCGCTGGATCAACTGCGACGGGCACGAGAACTTTCCCGACGGCGAAGTATTCACCGGACCGATCGAGGACGCGACCGAGGGAACGGTGTGCTTTTCGTTCCCCGCGATTGAGGAAGGGCGCGAGGTGCTCGACGTGCGGCTCGTGTTTCGACGCGGCCGCGTGGTCGAATGCTCGGCCAGCAAGAACGAGGATTTTCTCATTCACATGCTGGACCAGGACAAAGGGGCGCGAATCCTCGGCGAGCTGGCTTTGGGAACGAATTACGGCATCCAGCAGTTCACCCGCAACACGCTCTTTGACGAGAAGATCGGAGGCACGTTTCACGCCGCGCTCGGCGCCGCCTATCCCGAGAGCGGCGGACGCAACAAGAGCGGGTTGCACTGGGACATGGTCTGCGATCTGCGCAAAGGCGGCCTCGTGAAACTCGACGGAAAGGTCATCAGCCGCAATGGGCGATTCACCAACGCCTCGTGGCCACGGCCGCGTTGAGCCCGGCGCCAAGCCGGGTCGCGCCCCGGCGACGGCGACGGCGGCGGCGGGAGACTCGGCGCGGCGGCGCGCGCTCGAATACGTTTCCGTGCTGCTCGCCGCCGGCGTGCTGTATGTCGCGAGCGCCGCGCCGGGGCCGCTGTGGCAGGACAGCGGCCTGGCGCAATGCCGCGTGGTTCGAAACGACATCGTCGGGTCACTGGGGCTGGCGCTGGCGCATCCGCTGTACTACGTGCTCGCCGCCGCGTTTCAGGCGCTGCCCCTGACCGAGTCGGCGTACAAAACCAACCTCGTCTCCGCGGTCTTTGGCGCGATCACCATCGCGAATCTCTACGTCCTGTTGCGAGCGCTCTCGGCACGGCGCAGCACAGCGCTGGCGGGGGCGGCCGCGCTGGCCGTCGCGCACACGTTCTGGCAACACGCCGCGCTGGCTGAGGTGTACACGGTCACAACGGCACTGCTCACGCTCGAACTGCTCGCGCTCGTGCGGCTGCTGGAGTCCGGCGAGCGCCGCTGGCTGGCGCTGCTGTTCCTGTGCAATGGGCTGGGCGTCAGCAATCACATGGTCGCCGTGCTGAACCTGCCCATCGACGCGATCGCTGCGCTTTGGGCGCTGCGCGGCGCGCGTGGCGGCGCGCGGCGCGTCGCGGCGGACGTCGTACTCGCGGGTTCGGTCTGGCTGGCCGGCGCAGCGCTCTACCTCGGGCTCATCGGCTCTGAGATCGCGCATGGCGCCGGCGCGGGCGAGACGATCCGCTCCGCGCTCTTCGGCCACGGATATGCGCAAAACGTGCTGAATCTACGGCCGTCGCTTTCGTTGCTTGGCCGAAGCCTTCTTTACGTCGGGCTCAATTTCCCGACGCCGGCTTTGCTGCTCGCTCCGATCGGGCTCGTGGCGCTTTGGAAATCCCGCTCGCGCCGCGCCGCGGGCGCGCTGGCAGCGCTGCTGCTGATCCATTTCGCGTGGGCGGCGCGCTACAACGTGCCGGACCAGTACACATTCTTCATCCCGGCGTACGTATTCATCGCGCTGTTGATCGGGCTAGGGGCCGAGCGCCTGCTCGCCGGCCGCAATCGTCGCCTGGCCGTCGCCGTGCTGGCCGCGGTTCTCCTGCCCGTGCTCGTCTATATCCCTCTGCCACAGTTGGCGCGCGCCGCCGGACTGGATCTCGGGCTCAAGCGCGAAGTGCCCTTTCGCGACAGCTACGCATACTTCCTGCATCCCTGGAAAACGGGCGAAAAAGGGCCCCTGCGCTTCGCCGAATACGTGAAAACGCTGCCGGCCGACGCCGTGCTCGTCGCCGACGGCACCACGGTCCGCCCGCTTCAGTACATGCAGCTCACCGGCCGGTGGCGCTCCGACCTGCGCATCTACCCGGAGGCCGACGGCGCGGACGACGACCCGCGCTTTACGGAAGCGTCGATCGCAGTCGAGCTCGCCGCGGGGCGCGTCTACGTCGTCACGCCGCAGCCGAAGTATGTGCCGGCGTGGATGCTCGACGCGACGCGATTCGCGTTCGAGCGCGACGGTCCGATCTATCGGATGCGCTACGTGGGGCCGTAGCGGTTTGTCGCGCGACGGCGCCGCTCCGGCCGCGCCGGGGCGCTGGCCGCTACGTGGTGCGGGCATCCTGCCCGCCCCGGGTGGTGCGGGCATCCTGCCCGCACGCATGCCGTTTGAACGCACCGCCCGATTCCGCTATCACTTCGCACAATCGGACTATCAATTCCGCCTCTCGGAGCGACCATGAACGCGCGCGCCCGCATCGCCGCATTGTCTGTCGCGTGGACACTCATCGCCGCGCTCGGCCCCGCCCAAGCGCAGGATCACGCCGACGCACCACACCCAGCGCCCCCCGCGCAGGCGGCGCCGCAACTCGACGTAATTCCGGCCGTCGCCGACGTGGAAGCCGCGCCCGGCGTGCTTCGCCTCGGCAGCCCCATCGCGCTCTACCCCGCAACCGATGAAGACACGCTGCGCACGTGCGGCCTGCTCGCCGAGCAACTGAACGGCGATACGGGCGTTAGGGTGGAGGTTCTCCCGCAAGCCGACCCCGGCGCGGCCCCCGCCGGCGGCATCAGCCTGGCCCTGGACGCCGCGCTCGCCGCGCTCGGCCCGGAAGGCTACGAGCTCGCCATCGGCGAGCGCGGCGCCGCGCTGCGCGCCGCGCAGCCGGCCGGCTTGTTCCGCGGCTCGCAAACGCTTCGCCAGCTTATGCGCCTCGAGCCGCCCGCCACAGGCGAGAGCGCCGCGCCCGCCTGGACGCTGCCGCACGCGCGGATTCACGATCAGCCGCGCTTTCGCTGGCGCGGGATGATGCTCGATTGCGCGCGACACTTCATGCCCAAGGAGCTTGTCAAGAAGTACATCGATCTACTCGCGTACCACCGCATGAACGTGTTTCACTGGCACCTGACCGACGACCAGGGTTGGCGCCTGGAGATTCGCAAGCACCCGCGCCTCACCGAATTCGGGGCGTGGCGCGGCGAGGGCGAGCAGCGCGACGGCGGCTTCTATTCGCAGGCCGACGTGCGCGACATCGTCGCCTACGCCGCGGCCCGCTACGTGACGATCGTGCCCGAAATCGAAATGCCCGGCCATTGCGTCGCGGCGCTGGCCGCCTATCCCGAGCTGTCCTGCGCGGGCGGGCCTTTCGCGGTCAGCAGCAAGTGGGGCGTCCATGACGACGTGTTCTGCGCGGGAAACGAGCAGACCTTCGCGCTGCTCGAAGACGTGCTGGCGGAAGTCATCGAGCTTTTCCCGTCCAAATTCATTCACGTCGGCGGCGATGAAGTGCCCAAAACACGCTGGAAAGCGTGCGAAAAGTGCCAGGCCCGCATTCGCGAGCGCCAGCTCAAGGACGAGGACCAGCTTCAGGGCTACTTCATCGGCCGCATCGAAGCGTACCTGAACGCGCGCGGCCGACGGCTGATCGGGTGGGATGAGATTCTCGACGGCGGCTCGGCGCCGAACGTCGCCGTGCAGGTCTGGCGCAGCGCCGACACGACGGCCCGCGCGGCGCGCCTGGCGCACGACGTGGTCGCCTCGCCAACGAGCCACTGCTACCTCGACTACGCGCAGGGCGATTTCGCCGGCGAGCCGACCAGCATGGGCCTGATCACGCTCGAAACGTGTTACGCCTTCGACCCGGTCCCGGCCGGACTCAACGAGGGCGAGCAGCGCCGCATCCTCGGCATCCAGGGGAATCTCTGGACCGAGCACGCTCCGCCGGCGCTCGTCGATCGGCAGGCCTTCCCGCGGCTCTGCGCGCTGGCGGAAATCGGCTGGTCTTCCGCACAGGGGCGCGATTTCGCGACGTTTCAGCGGCGCATGCGGACGCACTATCGCCGCCTCGACGCGCTCGGCGTGAAGTACTACGTCGGCCCGCCGCGCGTCGTCACGCCGCAGGCGCCGTTCGCCGAGCATCTGGACGTCATTCTCGAGCAGCCCTTCGACGGCGGCAGCATCCGCTACACCACCGACGGCAGCGAACCGGGCGCCGACGCGAAGCTGTTCGAACACGCGCTGCGCATCACCGAGACCACCGACCTGCGCGCTCGCACCTTCGCCCCCGACGGACGCAGCAGCGGCACGGTCGCGGCCCGCTTCGAGAAAGCCGTCCCGCGCGAGGCCGTGCTCGCGGGCGAGTGCGTGCCGGGGCTCGTCTTCGCGTATTACGAAGGCGACTGGGGCCAGCTTCCCGACTTCGCCACGCTGGCGCCGGTCGCGGGCGGCATGGCAGCGGCCATCGACGACAGCCTGCGACAGCGCGACGACCATTTCGCGATGCGCTTCAGCGGGTACCTGCAAGCGCCCGTCGATGGCGCATATCGCTTCCACATCAAGTGCGACGACGAAGCGCGCCTCGCGATCGGCTCGGAGCAGCCGACCCTGATCGCGGCGCGCTGGGACCGCGGCGAACAGTCCGCCATCGCGCTGCTCAAGGCCGGCAAGCACCCGATCACGCTCGAATTCTTCCAGCTTGGCGGACCACGCGAGCTCGCGATCACCTGGGAAGGCCCCGGCCTACCGCGCCAGGCGCTCCCCGGTTGGGCGCTCAGCTCGCAGAAGCCGGCCGCGGAAGCCGCACTGAAGGCCGCGGCGCCGCCCATTCCCACGGCGCTGCGCCCCGTGCCGCGTACGGACGACTGGTGGCAGCAGCGTTTCCGCGAGTTGAACGAGCGCTGCGCCGGAGAGCGCGTCGATCTGATCTTCCTGGGAGACTCGATCACGCAGGGCTGGGAAGGCGATGGAAAGTCGGTCTGGGAGGCGCGCTACGGGTCGCGCCACGCGATCAACCTCGGCATCGGCGGCGACCGGACGCAACATGTGCTCTGGCGGCTTCAGAACGGCCACCTCGCCGCGCTCAAAGCCCGCGCCGGCCCCGCGCCGAAGGCCGTCGTCGTCATGATCGGCACGAACAACTCGAACGGGAACGACCACACGGCCGAGCAAATCGCCGCCGGCGTCGAAGCGATCGTGAAGCTCCTTCGCGCCGAGCTTCCGCAGACGCGCGTGCTGCTGCTGGGGATTTTTCCGCGCGGCGAGAAGCCGAACGAGCAACGGGACAAGAACGCCGAGGCCAACCGCATCGCCGCGCGTCTCGCGGACGGCGACGGCGTGCGATACCTGGACATCGGCGATCGATTTCTGGCGGAAGACGGGCTGCTTCCGCGCGAGATCATGCCCGATGCGCTGCACCTGAGCGCGCGGGGGTACGAAATCTGGGCCGACGCGATCGAACCGGCCGTGGCAGACCTCTTGAAGTGAACGACGTTGCGCCGCGGGCCGGCATGGATGCGGCGCCGCGTGGTCGGGCTCCGCGGGCGTTCGTTTTCCCGCGCTCGGACGGCGCGGCGTCGAGCGCAGCGCAGCAAAATGGGCCGGCGGTCGGGACGTGCGGGGGGGGACACGTACGCCGACGCAGTCCGGCCCGGGGTTCGGAGCGCGCTGTCGTCTTTGGGCGTCAGATTTACGTGGCTTTGTGCGTGCTCAAGTCAACCCCATGTTTGAAGCTGATTCTCGGACCACGACCCCGGGATCGGATGTCCTACGGGGGCCCCAAGTGGTCGCAGTTCCTAATATACCGTGAGCCTGCCCGGTTGCAAGGGCCGTCCGAGAATTGTTTGACTGGCGGGGTCAGAGGTACTGGGGATCTAGGATTCGAACCTAGACTAACTGATCCAGAGTCAGTCGTGCTACCGTTACACCAATCCCCAAACGGGTCGCGAACAGTGTACGCGCCGAGAAAGCGCGAATCAAGTCGGCAGAGCCACCCGGCGCTCGGCAAGCAGCCCTTACGGTCCGCGCTCGGCTCGCACATCCAGGGCGTCGCGAAGGCCGTCCCCGACAAAATTCAACGCCAGCAACGTCACGCCAAGCGTAGCGCACGGCGTGACGACCAGCCACCAGTCGAACACGACGGGATTCAGGGCGCGAATCCCATCCGCCGCGAGCGACCCCCACGTCGCCATCGGCGGCTGAATGCCCACGCCCAGAAAGCTCAGGAACGACTCCTGCAAAATCGCCTGCGGAACGGTCAGCGTCGCGAACACGACGATCGGCCCGGCCAGGTTCGGCAGGATGTGCCGCCGCAGGATGCGCAGCGGCCCGATTCCCAGCGCCCGCGCGGCTTCGACAAATGCGCGCTCGCGCAGCGACAGCACCTGGCCGCGCACCACGCGCGCCGTCGTCAGCCAGCCCGTCCCGCCGATCGCGACCACGAGGATGATGAACCGCGCCCAGTCGACCCCAAGCCCGCCCACGCGACGAAGCTGCTCGCCAAGCGAAGCAGTCAGCAGCATGACCAGCAGCGTGTAAGGCAGCGCGTACAGCACGTCCACGATCCGCATCATCGCCGCGTCCAGCGACCCGCCGACGTAACCTGCGATCGCCCCGTACGACGCGCCGATCCCCACCGCCAAAGCCGCAGCCAGCAGCCCCAAACTCAGCGAGATGGCGCCCCCATAAAGCGTGCGCGCGAGCAGGCTGCGGCCGAGGTCGTCCGTGCCGAGCGCATACGCGCGCGAAGGCGGCTCGCGCACCGCGCTGAGGTCTTGTCGGTGCATCGCATGGCGCGACCACGGCAGTGAAATCGCACACGCCGCGACGAGCACGATCAGAATCGCCAGGCCGGCCAGCGCCCCCCTGTCGCGGCAGAAACGCGCCCACGCCCGCCCGCCCGGCGCGCTCAACGCGACACCGGCCGCAGGCGCACCCGCGGATCGATGATGCCGTAAAGCAGATCGACGACCAGGTTGCACGCCGCGAGGAATACGCCGTAGACCAGGACCGTCGCGAGGATGAGCGTCTGGTCGCGATTCGTGATCGACTCGACCACGTGCGTGCCCATGCCGGGAATCGCGAAGACCTTCTCGACGACGAACGAGCCGGTGAAGATGGCCGCCGCGGCGGGGCCGAGGTAGCTGAGCACGGGAAGTAGGGCGTTCGGCAGCGCGTGGTCGAGCAGGACGCGCCATTCGGGCAGTCCCTTGGCGCGGGCGGTGCGGATGTAGTCCTCGGAATAGGCGTCCAGGAGCGCCGCGCGCATCAGCCGCGCGACGTACGCGGCGTGCGGCAGCGCCAGCACCAGCGCGGGAAGCACGATCTGCGCCGGCCGGCCCCACCCCCCTACCGGCGCCGCGCCGAGCCAGACGCCGAACACGACGACCATGAACGACCCGACCACGAACGTCGGCAACGAAATGCCCAGCAGCGTCGCCACCAGCAGCGCGCGGTCCAGGATCGTGCCGCGGCCGGCTACCGACGCGACGCCGGCCCCGACGCCCAGCAGCACGGCCGCACCGAACGCCGCGATGCCGAGTTGCAGTGAGACGGGCAGCGCCGAGCGCAGGATCTCGACGACTGTCCAGTCGGGATACTGGTGCGCGGGCAGATCCTGGTCCCAGATGAGCCGTTTGGGCCACGTCCAGAAGTAGCGCACGACCCACGGCTGATCGTAGTTGTACGCCTTTCGCCGCTCGGCCAGCACTTCCGGCGACAGATCCTTCTCGCCCGTGTCAAGCCCATCGCCGGGGGCGGCGAGCAGGAGCAGCACGGCGCCGCCATACATCGCCAGCAGCACGAGCGGAAACGTGAGCAGGCGGCGGAGAAGGAAACGAAGCATGGTGCGGCATTATGCCCCGCCGACGCGAGCGGGCGTAGGGGCCGGCGAGTCGCGAATGACGAATGGCGAGTAGCGGCCCGCGCCCCCGCGCGGCCG
>CAZHIE010000102.1:0-3220 GCA_964532435.1 uncultured Planctomycetales bacterium | reverse complement strand
TGAATGGCGAGGAATGAGTTGCATCCGCGCGCGTGGCCGCAAGGCGTAGCGTCGGACCTCTGCGTCCGACGCCGTGCGGGGGGCAACGACAAGTTACGAATAGCGAGTTACGAATTGCGACTTCCGACGCGCCCGGACACGTTCTTCAACTCGCTACTCGCTACTCGCTACTCCCCCTTCCCCCACTCGATCCACAGCTTGCACTTCGGAAAGTCGACCGTGATCGACTTCATGTCTCGAAACACCGCCATCCCCACCAGCACGTCGCACTGCAACCCGAGAATCGGCGAAAGCGTCGTGTCCAGCACATCCAGCCCCAGCCCGCTGTAGTTCTCGTATTTCCGCCCCGCGATTACGAGCTGCACACCCGGGTTCATGCTGATTTTCGGCAGCGCCGAGTTTCCCACGCCCATCACCGGTGTCTCGATCGTCTGAATCTTGCGGCCGGGGAACAGCGCCCTCAGCCGCGACGGCGCCAGCGCCACCACGTCCGCGCCGGAGTCGAAGATCGTCAGGCACGGCCCGCCCTCCAGCTCGATGGGCACCACCATCTTCGCGTCGCCGACCAGCCGCAGCTTCGTCGCCGTGCCCGATGCCGCGGCGGTGGAGCTGGGCGCGACGACCAACCGCCCGTCGTGTAGCGCCATCGTCATGCGCGCGTCGGCGAAAATTCCGGTGCCGATCAACCCGTCCGCCGCGCCCATCAGCGATGCGCGCAGGCCGAAGACGCGCGTCATCACGCGCTTGCAGGCAATCCCCCCGATGCGCAGCTCGTCGACAACCGCCTGGTGAGACTCGTCCGTCCCGCTCACGCCCCGAATGCTCGCCTGCCCGAGCAGCTTCAGCTTGCACTCCTCCGCGACCGCGTCGTCGACCGAGAGCATGATGCTGCCGCCGGTGTCCAGAATGAAGCGGTACGGCCCATGCCCGTTGATCGTCGCCTCGACATACGGAAGATTCAGCAGCGGCAGCGGCGGCATCTCGGCGCTGCCGAATTTCGTCGTCTGATTCAGCGGCTGCGAGCCGACCGCGTCGAGAAACTCGGCCAGCCCGCCGACCGACTCTTCGACGTAAATTTCCGGGTACCCGTTCTCCTTCTTCGCCAGGTCGGTAGCTTTGCGGACCAGCGCCGCGGCGCCTTCGAGACGGTTCTGCGCCAGCCGCACGCCGAAAATCGCGTTCACTTCCTCCGCTGTCTGCGGCTTGAGCGCTTCGATCCGCGCCGCGAATCGCCCGGCCGCGTCCAGATCCGCCCGCGCCGAGTGAATCCCCACCAGCGTCACCAGCGCGACGCGATCGTCCGTCTCGGTCGAAAACTTCTGCGCCGCGGCCTCCGCCTCGGCGAGCCGCCCCCCGCGCCACAGCGCGCGGAGCGTCAGCCCCGCCAGGCTCGCGTCTGTCGCGAATCGCTCGCGCGCCAGATCGGCGAACGCCAGCCCGGCCTGCCAGTCGTCCGCCCGCCACGCCGCGTCCAGCCCCTTGCGCAGATTGTCCGCGCTCGGGTGCTCGCGCGATTCGCGAAGGATCGGCGCGGCCTTCTTGATCCACGGATTGTCGAGGTCCGATCCGGCGGGAAAAAGCAACATCGCAGTCAGCAGCCAGCAGTTGGCGATCGCCATGTCCATCCTCAATGGTCGGGGTCCGAAAACTCCGGCGATTCTACGGGTCGGCGTTCCCAAGCCGCCAGCCGACCGTGCATAATTGGACAGCCGGGCCAACCGGCAGGAATTATCTCGTTACGGAGCGGGTTAGGTCTTTACGTACGACGGTGCCATGCGTCCGACGAGCCACGGATGGGCATGCTGGAGGACAAGTCCTTTGAAGCGCTCGCCGTCCCGCAGCTTGGAGCGGTCTACCGAGTCGCGCGCCGACTCTGTCGCCGCGAAGAAGACGCCGACGACCTCGTGCAGGAGACGTTCCTCCGGGCGTTCCGCGCCTTCGGCCGCTTCGAAATGCGCCAGTTCGGAATCCTCCCCTGGCTGTTGCGGATCCTGCACAACGCCTACATCACCCGCGGCATTCGCCAAGGCCGCGCGCCGCGTTCGGCCGAGCACGATCAATTGGACGAAACAGCCGGCGCCGACGGCGGCTGGTGGCTGCTCCCCGATCTGGACTACGAGCGCCTCGATGAAGAGGTGCTCCATGCGATCGACCTGCTGCACGAGGATTATCGGACAGTGCTGATCCTCTGGGCTACCAATGAGCTTTCCTATCAGCAGATCGCCGACACGCTCAACGTGCCGGCCGGAACCGTCATGAGCCGGCTGTACCGCGCGCGGCAGCAACTCGCGCTCAGCCTGCAAGACTACGCGAAACAGCGCCGCCTGGGATCCAAAACGTGAACTGCTCGCAAGCCAGACCGCGAATCGCCCCTCTAGCCGACGGCCAGATCGCCGACGGCGCCGAGGTCCGCGCTCTGCGCGAGCACTTGCAGCAATGCGAGGAATGCGCCGCGCAGGAACGCCGCTGGCGAGCGCTCCGCGACGCCGCACGCCGCGGAATGGCCGCCGCCGCCCCTTCGGCCTTGCGCTCGACCGTCCTCGCGTCGATCGCCGTCGCTCGCGCGGCGGCGCGCCGCAAAACCCTCCGGCTCGTCAGCGTGCTGGCGAGCGCCGCCGCCATTGTGCTGCTCGTCAGCTTCTGGCCGCGCACCGCCGTCGCCCGCGTCGAAGCGGTCGAATTCGTTCGCGCGCATGAGGCCTGCGCGATCGTTCGACAACACTCGATCGTCGAGAAAGACAAGGAACCGTGCGCCCACGGAATGCGCGAGATTCTCCAGCAGCGCGTGCCGTTCCGCGTGGTCATGCCCCGCCTCGAGCCCGCCGGGTACGAGCTCGTCGCCGCGTGCGACTGCTCCCCCGCCAGCAGCATGCGCGCCGTTCATGCCACGTACCGCGCGTCGGCCGCCGCGAGCGCCGCGAGCGCTGCTCCCGGCCGGCCGGCCTGGCTGTCGATCTTTTCCGCCGACCGCCGCGTCGATCTGCTCTGCAGCGGAAAGGAGTGCCCCGTTTCCGCGTGCGACCGCGCCGGATCGGTGCAGGTCGCGCGCGTCGGCAACGCCACCGTCATTCGCCTCAACACGGACCGGGCGAGCGTTGTCCTCTGCGCGGACACGGATGAACAGACGCTCCGCTCGCTCGCCGGCCGCGTGAGCCTGGCCTCCGGCCCGCTCGACGAAACCACCCGCGCCGCCCTCGCGATGCTCGCCTCCGCGCCATAG
>CAZHIE010000101.1:0-15681 GCA_964532435.1 uncultured Planctomycetales bacterium | reverse complement strand
TCCATATTTGGCTGCGGTCCATATTTGGCTGCGGTCCATATTTGGCTGCGGTCCATATTTGGCTGCGGTCCACACTTGGCTGCGGTCCACATTTGGCTGCGGTCCACACTTGGCTGCGGATGGGCGTCGCGGAGTCACGGAGCGAACGGGATGGGGCGCGCAGCGGCGCATGGCGGCTGGGCGGAGTGGCAGAGCCGGCTCGATGCGCTGGGGGC
Organism: uncultured Planctomycetales bacterium; assembly: GCA_964532435.1. Lineage (GTDB taxonomy): Bacteria > Planctomycetota > Phycisphaerae > UBA1845 > Fen-1342 > CAZHIE01. Next base: position 15,466 of record CAZHIE010000101.1, on the reverse strand, counting down.
GGCGCGGCCCGATGTCCCGCTGCTGGCCCCATACCTTACCTACCTCGTGCTGCTCGGCGCCAAGGACGCACTGCCGGTCGAGTGGCAACCCGTCGCAATCGCGCTGCGCGGCCTCGTGTCGCTCGCGGTCGTCTGGATGTTCCGCCGCTCGCTTCCGCCGTGGGGCCGGCCGCACGTCGCGCTTGCGGCCGCGATCGGGTTTGCGTGCGCGTGGGGCTGGATCGCCGGGCAATACCTGTTCGATGACATCGGATTGGGCGGTCGGCTGCCGCTCTTTCCGGGCGAAAAGTCGCCGATCGATCCGCGTGTCGCGCTCGGGGCCGACAATCTGTTCTGGACGACGTGGGGACTGCGGCTGGCGGTCGCGACGACGGCGGTGCCGGTGGTCGAGGAGCTGTTCTGGCGCGCGTTTCTGCTGCGGGCGTTCGTTCGATGGGGAGACTTTCAGCGCGTGCCGCTGGGGCAGTTCACGCTGTGGTCGTTCGTGCTGACGTCGGCGCTCTCGACGCTCCAGCATCCGGACAACTGGATGGTGAGCATCCTCTGCTGGATGGCGTTCAACGCGCTGTTCTACTGGAAGCGCAGCGTGCTTTTCCTCGTGCTAATCCACGCGTTCACGAATCTGTGCCTGTACGTCATGGCGCTGCGCATCGGGGACTGGTCTTTCTAAGGCCGCACGCCGAACGGAGTGCGCGATTGACGCTTCGGTTGCCCCGGACGCTGCTGATCGCACTCGCCGCGGCGCACGCGCTGGCCGCGACGGCGGACGGACAATCCCCCGGCTCGGCGACGAACCCGCCCGCATCGACGCGGCCCGCGCCGGCGAGCGCGCCGCTCTCCGCCGACGAAGACCTTTGGCGGCGGATCCGCGCGCTCGACGCGCTGCCGGCCATGCCGGCGGCGAGCCAGGGGGCCGAGGCGGCGCGTGCGTGGTTCGTGCAGGCTCGCGAGCAGCGCCAGGCGCTTGTATCGACGACCCGCGCTTATCTGTTTCTCTTTCCGGGCGGGGCGCACGTGGACGACGTGGCGAGGCTGGAGCTGTCGGCGCTGCTCGAGTTGAGTTCGCTGGGCGGCGCGCCGCGCGACGCCGTCTGCGCGCGGGCGCGCGAGTTGGCGATCAACCACCCCACCGAAGGCGTCGTGGAGGAAGCCGCGTATTGGGAAATTGCCTGCCGGCAGGCGCAGCGCAGCGCGGCGGCGATCGCCCCCCTTCCCGCCGACGCCGGCGCCGGCCCGCCGCCGGGAGACGCGCTGCTCGCCGACTACGACCGGCACGTACAGCGCTTTCCGAACGGCCGCTATGCACCGCAGATGATCGAAGCGCTTTTCGCCAACGCGCAGCGGCGCGGCGACCGGCCGCGCATGCGCGACCTGGCCGAGCGACTGGCCCAAGCGCTGCCCGAGCATCCGACCGCGCAGCGCCTGCTCGCGGTCGTGAAGCGCAGCGAGGCGGTCGGCCAGCCGTTTTCGCTCCGCTTTGCGACGGCGTCGGGCGTCTGGGTGGACACGTGCGAGTTCGACGCGCCCATCGTCATCGTCGTGTGGGGCGGATTCGACGCGGCCTCGCTCGACCTGATGGCCGACGTGCAGTGTTACCGCCGCGAAAATCCTCCGTGGGTGGCGATCGGCGTCTGCGTGGACGCCGACGCGGCCCGCGCCGCGCGCCTGTGCGCCGAGCGCGGGATCGACTGGCCACAATGGAACGACGGCCTCGGCTGGGGGCACGCGTTTGTACGCGAATGGGGAGTCCGCGACGTGCCATACCTGTTCATCATCGACCGGGCGGGGCGGCTGGTGAGCGCGGGGCCGCCGGATTCCGGCTGGGAGACGTGGCTGAATGTCGTGGCCGCGGGCGATTGAGCGCGCGAGAGGGTTTCGCGTCACGCCGTCCAGCGCGCCAGCACCGTCAACCCGCCGCGCACCGGCTGGCCGAGCACGACGCGCACGTCCCAGCGCGGATCATCGGGCACGACGACTTCCGTCCGCGAGCCGAGCTTGATCATTCCGTAGCGCTGCCCCGCCGCAAGCGAATCGCCCGGCCCCGCGGCACAGACAATTCGCTTTGCCAGCACGCCCGCGATCTGTCGCACGCGAACGGGACCGGGCAGCGGCGCCGCCGGATCGAGCAGCAGCGTGTTCGCTTCGTTCCGCTTGTCCGCCTCCGGCCGCAGCGCGTTGAGGAACTCGCCGGGCCGGTACTGCACGTCTGTCACGCGCCCGGCGCACGGCGTGCGGTTGACGTGGACGTTGAACACGCTCAGGAAAATGCGAATTCGCAGCAGCGGCGGCGTTCCCTCCGCGGCCGCGATGCGCGAAATCTCGACGACCTTGCCGTCGGCGGGGGCCAGCAGCAATCGCGGATCATCCGGCACGCGCCGCGGCGGGTCGCGATAAAAGGACAGCAGCGCCAGTGACAGGAGTGCCGGCAACAGGGCCCACAAGCCGGCGAGCCACGCGACCAGCGCCGTCGCGGCCGTTCCCAGGATGAGGATGAGTGCGACTTCGAGCCGCGCGTAGGGGGCCATAGCGCTGCGTTGTGTAGCCGGTTCCGCCGCGCCCGGCAAGGCCGCGAGCGAATGGCTTGCAACGGGCGAGCAGCGGCGGGATATACTGCGCGAATGGCGCCCGGCACGGCCGCGTCCGCACAGGCACGGCGCGCGTCGCGCCACTGGCGGACAGCGAATGACCTTTGTCGCAAACAGCACGGATGAGTTCATGGAACCAGCGCAGCGATCGGCGCTGATGCGGCGTGCGGCGATCGTCGGCTCGCCGGACAAGCCCGCGGCGGCGCGGACGCTGCCGCGTTTGCGCGACTGGCTGGCTCGGCGGGTCGAGGTGTCGTACGCGGAAGTCGCGGCGGACGGCGCGGGGGCGCTCGCAACGCAGCCGGACGTGCTGTTCGTGCTGGGCGGGGATGGGACGCTGATTTCCGTCGTCTCTTCGCTGGGCGTGCATCAGATTCCGATCGTCGGCGTGAATCACGGGAAACTCGGCTTCATGGCCGATTTTACGATCGAGGAGCTGGAGCGCAGCGGCGAGTTTCTGTTTCGCGCGGCATTGCCGGTGACGCGGCGGCTGATGCTGGACGTGCGGATGGAGAATGGCGAAGCGCATTTCCGCGCGCCGGCGGTGAACGACTGCGCAATCCACGCGGGCGCGCCGTTTCGCATGGTCGAGCTGCGCGTGGAGGTCGACGGCGACGAGGTGGCGCGCATGCGCGGCGACGGGCTGATCGTCTCTACGCCGTCAGGCTCAACCGCGCACAACCTCGCGGCCGGCGGGCCGATCCTCGAACCCACGGCGTCGTCCATCATCCTCACGCCGCTCTGCCCGCATGCGCTGACGTTTCGACCGATCGTGCTCGACGCGGGACGAACCATCCGCATCCACGTGAACGCGTCGAACCCCGGCACGCACACGGTGGTCGACGGCCGCAACGTCTGGCCCTACCACGACGGCGATCGCGTGACGATCAGCCGCTATCCGGCCGATTTTCTGCTGGTGCGCAATCCGCAGCACACGGTGTGGCACGCACTGCGGCGCAAGCTGATGTGGGGCACGCCGCCGGCGCTGAGCAGTGAGTAGGGAAGGCACGGAGGGACGGAGGCACGGAGGCACGAAGGCACGGGGGCGCGGAGGGGTGCGGCCGGATCGGGGGCATGCTCGCGTACTCGCGAGCATGCCGTAGCGTCGGACCTCCGCGTCCGACGCCGTACTCGCCGTGAACGCGCCGTATCATTGGTTCCCGAATTTCGATGCATTCCGCGCAATCACGCAGCGATCGCGATTCTCGGATGACGAATGACGAATCGCAGAACCCCCGAGGCGCTCTGCAATTCGTTATTCGCAATTCGTTATTCGCCATTTCCCAGCGCTTCCTCGACCACGCGCCACGAATCTTCCAGCGGCGCGGCCGATTCGATTCGCATCGTCCAATCCGCACCGGAAGGCGCGGGGTTCAGCAGCGCGCCGGCGACAAAGTCGATCATCGTCGCCAGTTCGCTCGCCGGGCCGTCCACGCGGACTCGCACGCGCCCCGCGGCCTCGCGCCGATCGATCCGCAGCCCGCGATAGGAGCAAAAATCGACAATCCGGCCCGCATCCCACGCGGCCCGCGGCGCGGCGCCCGGCGCCGGCGCGTCGGCCGCGGGAATTTCCACGACCACGCGCACAAGCTCGTCGCACAGCGGAGCGCGAATGCACGTGACCGCGAACGCGCCGCGCCGCCGCGCCGCCGGCCGCGACTCCGCCGAAGACTCCCCGCCCGGCTGCGACGCGGCAACCGGCGCGCTGCCCCGCATTGACGCAGCGGCGCCGGATTGGAGCGGGCGGAGCGCCTGCTCGCGCGCGTCCGGCTCGGTTCCGCCCTCCCAACCCATGATGCAGCGGCGCGTCTCGCTCAACCGTTCGACGCCCAGCGCCAGGTCGCCGATCGACGCCGATCGGGCCTGCGGAAGTTCCCACTCGGCCAGCAACACGTCGCCGCCGACCATCTCATGCGCGGCCAAGCGCAGCGCCCGCGATTGCGGATCGGCCCGCGCGTCGAGCCGATCGCGGAACACCAGCGCGCGGGCGCGGTTGAGCTGCGTCTCGTCGCCGGGGGACTTCGCGATCTCGTCGATCGCGTCGCGCAGCGCCGCCGCAACCACGGCGTCGTCCGGCGCCGGCCCCTTCGCCGCTCCGTCTTGATCGATGACCAGCGCCACCAGGCCCGACTCGCGCCACGCGTATCGATTCCACCGGGCGCGGCAACCCAGCTCGCGCAGACGCCGCGCCAGAGGACCATCCACCGGATTGCACAGCCGCGCCATGAGCAGATCGACCGCCGACCCGTCGAAAAACCCCCACGCCGGCCCGCGCCACGCCGCAACGACGCGCCAATCCGTCCCGCCGCCGATCGCCCGCGCCGCGCGCACCTCTTCGGCCGGCGCCTCCGCGCCGGCCGCGTGACGCGCCGCTTCGCGCCAGGCGACGCCGGAGAGCGCCTCGCGCGCCAGCGCCATGACGGTGTCCGGCGAAACGTCGCCGATGACGAAAATCGTAGCGCCGCCGGGCGCAAGCCAGTTTTCGATATAGGTGCGAAACTCGCGCGGCTCACGGCCCGCGACGGCCGCGCACACGACTCCGGGCGGATTCCGGTACCCGTGCTCCGGGAAAATCGCCGCCAGCACGCGACGCCAGTCGGCCAGATCGAGCGGCAGCCGGCCGCGGCCGGAGAGCGCCACCCCTTCGCCGTCCGGCGCGGCGGCGCCGTCCGCCAGCTCCTCGGCCTGAGCCGGAGACTGCGCGTCGAAGCGCTCGGCCGCGGCGGCGATGGCCGCGCGCAGCGCATCGGCCGAGACATCGCCCGGCGGCGCGAGGCGGCGCGCGTGGGACCGCAGCGCGGCGCGCAGCGCAGCCTCGTTGGCGGGTACGTCGATGGTGATGAAACAGGCGTCGCGCAGCACGCGGCCGCCGACGATCGCATCGACGCCGCGAATCGGCTCGGCCGCCTCGGGAAGTTGCTCGAGCAACATTCGAGCGATCGCGCACGAGCCGGGCGCATCCGGCGCGTCATGCGCCGCGCCCGTGCGGAACCAGAGCTGTACGCTGGCGCGCGGAAGGGCCGCATCCTGAATCGCGCAGACGCGCGCGCCGCAATCGAGCTTTTCGAATCGCACGCGCGCGTCGAGCGCGGGTTGTTGCGTTACGACCAGCGGGGCGAGCAGCGCGAGCGCGAGCACAAACATGAGCATCACTCCGAATCGAGCGATGCGATTGTCCCGCCGCCGCGCCGCGCGTGCAAAGCCCGCCCTCAGCGCCGCTCGATTTCGATGGTCGTAGCCAGGCCGTCGTCCGTGAAGCGCAGATGCCCCGTCAGCGTGCTGAGCGCGTCGAGCAGCGGCGTCAGGGGCGAACCGGGCGGCGGCGCGTCGAGCTTGTGCGGCTGTGCCAGCGTCCCGTGAATCGTGCTGCGCGATTCGCCGCGCGCCGCGTCGAACGAATAACCGCCGCCGTCCGGGCACACGATCCGGTAGCCGAGGAAGCGCTCGGCCGCCTCGTCCAGGCTGCGGCCGTCCAGCGCGCCCGATTGTCCGAGCAGCCAGACCTCGGCCAGATTCGCCAGCGAAACCCGGCGGGCCTGCTGCTCCAGCAGGAAGCTGACGGTCGGGCGGATTTTCTCGGCCGCGCCCGGCGCGGCGTACAGCAGCATGTTCGCGGAATACGAGCGCGGCGCGGTGTCGGCGGGCGTCGCGAGCTGGTCAATGAGATTGCGGAGCGCGGACGCCTGCGTCGCCAGGTAAAAGCCATCGCCGATCGTCGCGTAGTAAATCGCCGGCGGCGTCTCGCGGATCGCCGGCTGCGACGTCTCCGCCCCGCCCGGCGCCGCCGCGCTGGCCGGCGGCGGCGCGCCGGCGTCGGGCGAGCGCAGCTCAGCCGCCAGCATGCCGGATGGATCCGGCGCGATCTGCACAATGCTCACGCCGCGGTAGTTCGGCAGGTTGTTGAACACGACGGTATTTGGCGCGGCCTGCTCCACGAACGCGCGCAGGCCGACCAGCATGGCCGCGAGGCTGAGCTTGTTCTTTACGCCGACGCCCAGCACGAACGACGCGTTGAAGACGTCGAGCACTTCGTTGCGCCAATCGTCCGGCCCCTCGGGAGTGACCGCGTAGGCGCGCTCGACGATCTTGCGGAAAGCGTCCGTGTCCTCGACCCAGAACGTGTACCAGTCGCCGAGCCAGTCGGACGACACGTTCGTCTTCGTGAACATCGCCAGCCCGGTCTGCACCTGCGCCTTCGCACGGCCGTCATTGAACTTGGCCGCGAAGCGCAGCAGCGTCGTCGGCGCGAATTGATCGACGCGGAACTCCACCGGCGGGCCGCCCGCGACGTCCTCGAATTCCTCGTACGCGCTCATGTCGATCAGCGGCAGAATGCAGACTTCGGCGCGAATGGTTCGCTCGATGCGCAGTCGCACGCCGATCGGGTCGAAGTAGCGCCGCCAATACTGCGTGTAGCGGTCGCGAAACGCCTCGTAATCCTGCTTCTCCTTGGCGGTGGCGCGGTCGGCGGGGATTTCGATCAGCGGCGTGAGGTTGCCGGCCCGGCCCCAGACGGTGTTCGTCGCGGCGACCGTCGCGGAATCCCACGAGAACTCGCCCGCCTGCGGATCGAAGAGATCCGCCCCACTCAGGTACTCGCGCTCGATCAGGCGCGCGAGGCTCACCTCGCCGGGTCCGTTTTCGTAGCCGTAGAGCAGCGCCGCGTTGGCGATCATGCGCAGCGAGCCGGCCGCTTCGAGGCGGCGCTGCTGCTTGATGCGCAGCTCCGGCCCGACCAGGCGGCGGATGAACGCGTCGCTCAGGAAAACGAAGCCGTCCTCCTGCGCGTCGTCGAGCGGATAGACCGCGGCCCGCATGTATTGAAAGTCCGCCGCGCCGGCCATCGACGGGCGCTTGCCTTTCGCGGCGGAAATCAGCGCTTGCGCCGCGGCGAGCGAATTCGAGTAGACGCAGACATCGTCGAGCCAGAAGCGGCAGGCGTTGACGCGGCGCGGCGCGGCCGTGAGCTGTTCGATCGAGACGCCCTCATATGAGGACTGTGCCGCCCGGGCGTCGCCGGCCGCGCGTTGCCACGCCGGCCCCACAATGGCCTCGAACGCCGCGCGGTCGCTCACGCGAAACAGCAGCGAGACGTCTGCGCCGTCGGCGAAGTACGGGTCGGAGCCGGCCAGTGCGATCTCGGACGCCGCCGGCGACTTGGCGATTGATTCGAGCGTCGGACGATCGAGCGCCCATTGTTCGAGGATACGCGGAATGACGCCCAGGTCTCGCCCGGTCGGGCTGGCCAGCCGCAGCAGCGAACCGCCCCACTCGTCGGCGAACGCGAGCAGATCGAGCGCCTTGCCGACCGTCTCGAAGCGCGCGTAGTAGAAATCCTCCGGCACAAGCTCCGCGAGCCGGCTGTGGCGCGGAGCGCGGCCGGCCCGCATCTGGTCGAACGGATGACTGCGCACTTCGACGCCGCGGATGTCGGCGATGGGCACGTCCATCGGCTGGTCGTCGCGCGCCGCGCCGGTCATGCGGTCGAGTTGGAGCGATTCCTGCACGGCCAGCGAACCGGTCATCAGCTCATAGAGCCGCTCATTCGTCGGCGCGGAGAATTGATCTCGCCGCGGGCGCGTGGGCGAATCGGTCTTGCTCAGGCCGTACTTCCGCTCGGTCTGGAGCCTGGCGAACGAGAAGAACCCGCTGGCCGACACGGTGTGCCGGTCGATCTCGTCGAAGAAACCCGCCTGGGCCCGGGCCCAGCGCGTGCGGGCCGGCTCTTTCGACGTGTCGAGCGGGCGGGCCGTGCGGAAGTCGAGCGTAATGCTCGCCTCGCGCCATTCCCCGCTCGGGAGGCGCGCGTCGCGGCGCCGGCCGGTGGCGCCGCTTTCGACCAGGGGATAGCGATAGACGACGGCAAGCGTGTCGCGCGGCGCGCAGCGGCCGACGAACGACAGCACCGGGCTGACCGATCGCGCGCCGCTCTCGCCGCGGAATTCCTCTGCGTAGCAGCGCGCCAGGCGAAACGGATCGGCGCGCAGCTCGGCGACGATCGGCCAGGGCACGTTGGCTTGCTCCCACGGCTGGTAATCGACGCTGGGGCGAGCCATGTCGGCCGGCCGCTCGAACTCGGCGACGAAGTACAGATCGTCGCCGTCGCGCGCGGTGAAGATCGCCGCTGGCGTCGGCGTGTTGGCGGCGGGCGCGGGCGGCTGAGCCGGTGCGGCGAGGCTGGTCGCGAAAAACGCGAGCGCAAGCGCCAGCGGCCGGACGCCGCGTCGGGTAAAGAGCACAGTTGCACGCATGACGGCGTCCTCCGGTCGGCAGCGCGCTCGCGACCCAGCGCGGCGCGCGTGCCAGGTGAAGTATGGCGCGCCGCGGCCGTCCAGGCGCGTGGAGATGTCGTCGCTTGGGTGAATGGAATTCAGTCATTTGGCCGGAAAACGGCGCTTCGCGGAGTCGGCCTCAGACTTCTTCGACGGCGGCGGCCGGAATCCAGCCACCCTGCCCATTTGTCAGGCGCACGCGGACCCAGTCGCCGCGCAGCTCCAGCACGCGCAGCTCCACGCCCGCCCCGAGCAATTCGCGGATCGCCGGCTCATACATCTCGCCGCGCCCGAGCCGCAGCGTCTGCTCTCCCGTGAGCACGACCGCTTCCGGCTCGCGCGCCTCCGCGCGAAGCTGAAGCGCCACCGACGCGCAGAGCGTCAGCCCCACCAGCACGCCGGCCCCGCCCGTGTACAGCGCCCAGCGCGCCCGCCGGCGCAGCCACAGATACAGCAGAGCCCAACCGAATAGCGACGCCCCGGCGCAAAGCCACAGACGCGTTGACGGCGAAGTGCGGTAATGCAGAAAGAGAATGCTGTGCGCGAGCTGGTCTTCGGCCGGCGGCGGGATGAACGGCGTCACCGCCTTGCGGACATATTCGAGATTCGGCTTGGCACCGCCATATCCGTAACGCAGGGCGCGGCGATAGTGCAGCACGGCCTGCCCCACTTCGCCCAGCCGATAGTGCGCGTTGGCGAGGTTGTACTCCAGCGCGCCGCTGCGCAGCCCCCCTGCCGCCAGCGCGCTCAGCCCCGCCGCCGACTCGCGATAGAGCTTTCGGGCACGCGGCGGATCCGAACGCGCGGCCGAAACGGCTTCGTCGAACGCCGCAACGGCGCTGCGCAGCACTTCCGCGCGCCGCTCGGGCGTCATCTCGTCCGCTACGGTGGGCGACACAACACCGGCGGCGCACGCGATCAGCGACGCGACTCCCCAGAACCGGAAGGCCGCGATTCTCACAGCGCCTCCCGTTCGAGATCGGTCAGGCACTGCCGCGCCAGCTCCGTCAAATCCACGGTCGCCGCGCTGCCGCCGAACGACACCGCGTCGCAGGCGTCCAGCAGCCGCGCGACGCGATCAAGCACGTCTACCGATGCGCCGGCGCCGCGCAGCCGCTCGACAGCCTCGCGCCCGGCGAAGCTCGCGGCCGGCTGCGCGGTGCGCTCCGCGAGGTAATCTCGCAAACCGGCCGAGATCCGAGCGGCCGCGTCGGCCGGCGATTGACCGCGGGCCGATTCGATCGCCCGCCGCGCCTTTCGCAGCGCCGCGGCTCGGTGCCGCTGCGGCGACGTGCGGCTGCGCTGCATCAGCGCGCCGACGCCCCATAGCAGGCAGAATGCGGCCGGCGGCGCGCCGGCGGCAAGCACAAGCTGCGTCGGCGTAACGCGCCAGGCCGACGCGAGCAGCAGCGACTCGCTGGTCTCATTGCCGCGCAGGCCGTCGAGCGCCCGCAGCGGCGCCGAATCATCGGCCGCCGGCGACGCGACGTGCGCCAGGTCGGCGGCATCGAGCGATTCGGTGGCCTGCACGGTCAGCGGGATCGGCTTGCTGCGCGCGACGCGATACGCCTCCGTGTCCGGGTCGAAGTACGGATACTCGATGGGCGGAATGGCCGTCACGTCAGAGCGCTGCGCGCGAATCACCGTCGTAAAGCGGCGCTTTCGCCCCGCCAGCTCGCCCGCCGGAATGTCCTCCGGCAGCCGGAACGCGCGGGCCAGCGCCGCGTCGGCCGACAGTTTGGGCGGCGGCAGCGAGCCCACGTCGCCGTCGCCGTAGATGTCGATCGTCAGCTCGATCGGGTCGCCGACGCGCACGCTGGTCGGCTTGGCGGCCACGTCGATCCCGAATACGCCCACCGCGCCCGCGAAACCGGCCGGGCGGTCCTGCGTCGGCAGCGGCACGATCTCGATCGGCTCGACCTCGGGACGGGCGCGCAGGCGACGCGAGCTGCGTCCGCGCGGATACTGAATCCCGACGTCGATGTTGTCGAACGCGAGCGTGCCCGGCCGGTCGGGGCTGAACTCGGTCGTGAAGGTGTAGGTGTAGTAGCGCGACGCGGCGGATCGGCCGCGCGCCCGGTTGGCCGTGCCGCCCTCGACCTGCCCCTGCCGCGCCTGAAACGGCTCGATTTGGAAGAGCTGCAGCATGCGCCAGACCATGTTCACGTCGTACACGTTGCCGCCGACGCTGGGCGGCCGCACGAAAATCGTCAGCTTCAACGTGGCGCGCTGGCCGACGAAGAGGCGCTTGCGGGCGCAGCTCACCTCGACCCAGAACACCTCGTCGGCGTCGCTCGGCTGCACGCGGATCGTGCGCGGCTCGGTCCGGATCACCTGGCCGTCGACGCGCACGCTGAAAGACGGAATCGTGATGTCGCCGGTCCGTTGGGGCACGACCTCGAAGCTGTACGTGCGCTGATGCGTGGAGGTGACGCGGCCGTTGACGCTTGCCGCATATGTCGCCTCGCGCGCGGCGCCGAGCTGGATGATGTTGAGTTCGGACGATTGGGGCACGTCGGGCGCTTCGGCGGTCTGGAACTCGTGGATGGTGAGGTCGAGCCCCGCGCCCTCGCCGACGCGAAAGTCCGAAGAGTCCAGCTCCAGCGTGACGCGCGGCGCCTCCGATTGCGCGAGCGCGGCGACCGCCGGGCAGAGCGCCAGCGCGATTGCGGTCAGCCAGTACACACGAGTACGCATCTTGTCGGATTCTATCCCGCTGCCCGGAGAACATGCGCGCCGCGATTCGGCGTCCGTCCGTCCCATCTCATCGGACCGCTCGACCCCGGTCGACCGGTCAGAATCCGCTCCGCGAATCCCGTCCGGCTTCGAGCCCCGCGCGTTTGCGCTGCTCCCGCCCGTTCCCAGGGCGGCTAGACGCCCACGCGCTGCTTGCGCGCCGGCGCGTCGCGCCGCGGCGCCTCGTCCGCCGGGCGCGGCGGCGCCGCGGGCTGCGGCGCCCCCTTTTTGGTCAGAACGTAAAAACTGCCATACGTCGCCGAGCGGTCCTGCGACAGCAGGCGCTGCGCGAGCGCGTCGTCGCGCTCGATGAGCGGCAGGATCGCGGCCGGCGGATCCAGCCGATAGCTTCCCGACCGGTAGATCATCGTCGCGCCCGGCGCGGCGGCCCGCATCACGCTTTGCCAGGTGGACTCGAACAGTTGCGGGCGCTTCATGATCATCCAGTCGAAAATGTCGAGCAGGTTGAACTTGGTGATGCTCTCGGGCGGCTGGGTGTCGAGGAACGGCCCGAGCCAGCCGTTGACGATCTGCACGCGGTCAAGGTTGCGGCGCAGCGTCTCGAAATTCTCCCGCAGCAGGTAGGGCGGCACGCGCTGCCCGCGAAAACGCCCGGTCACCGCCTGGCTGAGAAAGTAATTGTCGTAGATCGGCACGCGCGTCAGCGCGTATTCGACCCGCTCCTTCACGTATTCATACATGTCGTGACGGCCGTCGATGAGCTTGAACTGCTCCGGGTGGACGCCGGCCAGGTACAGAAACGGCTTGAACGAAATCAGCGCGCGGACCACCGGGCCCCACAGGCGCGGGACGACGTAGCGCTCATACCAGCGCTGCTGCTCGGCGAGCGAGCGCAGCTCAAAGAACTCCTCGGTGCGCCGCTCGCTGATGCCCATGACGCGCAGCAGTCCGCGCAGGATGCGGCAGAACAGGCCCATTCGCCCGAATTCGTACAGGTCGCGCGAGAGCATCCACAGGCTGCGGTCCCAGAACTCCGCCGAACGCGCCGATAGCAGCGGACGCAGGCGCGGCCGATAGTGCCGCAGAACGACCGACGGCCGCCGCGCCGCGAAGATGTCGAAGAACGCTTCGTGATCGAGCGCGGCGATGCACGCGAGCTTCAGCTCCAGCACCGCATTCTGCGCCGGATTGCCGTCGATGCTGATGAGCTTGCGCGGGCTCTGGCACAGGAAATTCAGCGGATTGCAGCCGGCCGAGCTGATCGAGATCACCGTGTCGCGCGGTCCGAGGCGGAACGCCTGGCGGTCCATCTCCGGGTCTTCCCACGACATGTTGAAGACGATGCCGTCGAAGATCAGCTTCTCGCTCCACGCCCGCTTGTGCGGGGTGGGCATGTCAAGAACCGGTACGACCATCGGTCCGTCTCCGCCCCACCGCGGTGAAGTTGTATCCGCCCAACCAGTTCCGCACGCGCGTCTCGTCGCAGATGCGGCCAAGTTCCTCGGCGTACGGCCGCAGCGTCTCCACGTGATTGGCGCGCAGCCACGCGCGCATCGCCGCCGCCAGCGGCCCCCAGCCGTGAAACGTGCCGAAGTCGAGCACGACCATGCGCCCGCCCGGCTTTAGGTGCTCGAACGCGCGGCGCAGCGCCTCCGGCCAGTCGGGAATCATCGTAATGCTGTACGCGAACAGGATGCCGTCGAACCGGCGACCGAGCGACATGCGCGTCGCGTCGGCCTGAACCAGCTCCACGTTCGACCATCCTTCCGCCGCGACGCGCCGCTCCGCCACGCGCAGCATGTCGGCCGAAAAGTCGAGCCCTGTCAGCCGGCCGCGCTGCGGGTCGAGCTTTCGCAGCGCATAGCGGAAATTCAGCCCCGTGCCGCAGCCGACCTCGAGCACCTCGCTCTCGCGCGTCAGGCCAAGATCCTCGACCGCCCGGGCGCGCCCGTGCAGGATCGTCCAGCGCGTCAGGTCGTACACCTGGGCATGAAAGCGATAAAAGCGCTGTACGGCTGTGTCGCTCAAGCGATGAAACCTCTCGGACGCCGCGCCTGCGGAGACGGTTTGCCGGCTACTTTTCCGCGACGACGCCCGGCCGCAGCCAGCGCGCCAGAAGCTCCAGCGTCGCGGGCGCCCCGATCGCCGCCTTGCCGAAACCGGGCGCCGCGCCGGCGCTCGTCGCGGCCGCCTGCGCCTCCGGATAGTTGCTGATCAGCATAATCGGCGTTCCGGCCAGCGCCGCGTCCGCCTTCATCGCGCGGACGAGAGCGAGCCCTTCGCTGTTGTCCGCGAAGATCAGCCGGTTGACGAGCACGAGGTCGTACGTCCCGCGGCGCAGCGCCGCGAGCGCTTCGTGTACGAACATCACGCGCTCGACGCTCGCGCCGAACGCGGATTCGAGCATCCGGCGGATCGCGCCGTGGTCGGGGTCGCAGTTTCCCACGTCGAGCACGCGCGGTTGCGGTTTCGCGTTCATCGGGCCTGCCGTCAGGTCGCCGCGCCAGCGCACAAAAACGGCGCCGCGTGGCGAATTCCGCGGCGTTCCGAGGATATTAGCACGGAGACACGAATCCACAAACCGACGAGGCGATCCCCAATCCCCATTCCGCAACCTATACTTCGCGCCGATGAAGATCGATCTGCACACGCACATCCTCCCGGAGAACTGGCCGGACCTGTCCGCGCGATACGGCTACGAGGGGTTCGTCCGGCTCGAACATCACGCCCCCTGTCGCGCCCGCATGATGATCGGCGAGCGATTCTTCCGCGAGATCGAGGACAACTGCTGGTCGCCGCCGCGCCGCATCGCCGATTGCGACCGCGCCGGCGTAGATGTGCAGGTGCTCAGCACGGTGCCCGTGATGTTCAGCTATTGGGCCAAACCGGCCGACGGGCTCGATCTGTCGCGCATGCTCAACGACCACGTCGCCGGCGTGGCGGCCGATCATCCGCGCCGTTTCGTCGGGCTCGGCACGATCCCCATGCAATCCACCGACCTCGCCATCCGCGAGCTCGAACGCTGCGTGACGCCGCGCGAGCGCGGCGGCCTGGGCCTGCCGGGCGTGCAGATCGGGACGAACGTCAACGGCGTCAATCTCGGCGATCCGTCGCTCTTTCCGATCTTCGAAGCGGCACAGCAGATCGGCGCCGCCGTCTTCGTTCACCCGTGGGAAATGCTCGGGCGCGATCGCACGCAACGGCACTGGATGTCGTGGCTGGTCGGAATGCCGGCCGAAACGTCGCTGGCCATCTGCTCGATGATCTTTGGCGGCGTGCTCGAACGGCTGCCGCGGCTGCGCGTCTGCTTCGCCCACGGCGGCGGGTCGTTCGTTTCGGGCATCGGGCGGATCGCGCACGGCTTTGCGGCCCGGCCGGACCTGTGCGCGGTGGACAACGCGGTCGCGCCGACCGCCTACCTGGCGCAGGACGGCGACGGCGCGACTACGCCCGCGCGATTCTGGGTGGATTCGCTGACGCACGATGCCGACTTGCTGCGGATGCTGATCGGGCGATTGTCGGCGCGGCGCATCATGCTGGGGTCCGACTATCCGTTCCCGTTGGGCGAAGAGCGGCCCGGAACGCTCGTCGAGTCGATGAGCGATTTGTCCGCCGAGGTCCGCGAACGGCTGCTGTCCGCCAACGCGCTGGAGTTTCTGCAACTGCGCAACGACCTGTCGCGCATCTAACAATCCGTTGAAGAAATGGACCGCAGCCGCCCTCGGCTGCATTTTCTTCGGGACTGGCGCGATGCACTCCAATCTCGCGAGCGTTCTTCAACAGACTCCAAGTACTACAACGCTAGATCGCGGGGGAGCGATTCGATCGGGGGGCTCGGCCCCGAAGGGGCCGCGGAGTGTAGCCACGGGTGGAGCGTCGCGCGGGCGCAGCCCCGCGACGCGCAACCCGTGG
>CAZHIE010000100.1:6186-15871 GCA_964532435.1 uncultured Planctomycetales bacterium | reverse complement strand
ACGCGCCGACGGATTGGATTCTCTCCGGCCACACGCACGGCGGGCAGGTGCGCGTGCCGTTGCTGGGCGCGCCGATTCTGCCGACGCGGCATCGCGAGCTAGACGCGGGGGAATTCGAGATCGACGGACGGCGGATGTACGTCAATTCCGGCCTGGGATATCTGCGGCAGGTTCGTTTCAACTGCCGACCGGAAATCACTGTGTTCACGGTGGGCTGACGCGGAATCGGCCGGCGCGGCGGTATGAGTCTGTTGCAAAACCCTCGCGAGGCTCGAACACACCGCGCCAATCCAGAAGGAAATGCAGCCGAGGGCGGCTGCGGTCCATTTTTGCAACGGACTGCTATCCGCCGTCATCGGGCGGCGGGAAGTTGGGAATTCCCGGCGGCGGCTGCCCCGGAGCGGCGGGTTTCTCGCTGCCCTCGGTCTTCACGTAAAAATCCAGCCCGCGCAGCAGCTTTTCGCAATCCGTCTGGCGCAGGCGGAAGATGCGGCCGTCTTCGACGATGCCGGCCTTGCGCGGAAGCTGGCCCGGCGCCTCCTGCGCCAGGCGCATCGTGATCGTCTTGCCGTCTTTCAGCGTGAGGACGATCGTCGCCGGGGCCTTGTCGAGTTCTTCCGCCTGGAAATTGCCGTCTTTCCACGCGACGTACGACTCGACCTGCAACTTCGCAAGCTCGTCCATGAACTCGTTGAGTTTCTTGTCGGAAAGCGCGACGAACGGGTCGGGCACGTACTTCCACTTGCCGTCCTGCTTCACGAACTCGACCGTGCCGGCGGGCGCGGCCGCCTTGAACCCGGCGACGTCGGCGCCTTTGAACGTGAAGAGGCCGCGCTCCAGAAGCTCGGTGGTGATGAGGCGATAGATGGTTTCGTCCAACTCGTAGACGGTCGGCTCGTCGTCCTTTCGGCAGTAGGGCTTGTCGCCGGCGCGGCCGACGCGGATCGTGTGCGACTGCGCCGCGGCGGGCGGCTCTGCCGGCGCCGACTGGGTGGCGGGCTGCGACGCCGGCGTCACGTCGAACGAGAGGACGGCGTCGGGCTGGGCCAGGCCGTATTTCTCGAACTCTCCGCTGCCCGCGACGGCCCGCGCCTTGAGCCGCGCCAGGTCGACCACGACGGTGTTGATCGTGTTCGGATGGAGCGGCGCGCCGGCCGGCTCGGTCAGGCGCCAGGCGCCGTCGACCTTGCTCAGCTTGTACGCCGCGCCGGTGCGAACGATGTCGAGCCGCGTAATCTCCTGCGGCGAAAACGCGAAGATGGAGCGCGAGCGCAGCGCCAGCGGCCCGACCACGAGCCGATCGGCCTGCTGCGACGTGACGACGCAGACGTAGGGCGTTCCCTCGCGCTGCACATACGCGTTGCGGCCGCTCTCCGTCGCCTTGCCGACGCGGAGCACGAGCGGCTCCACCTGTCCGGCCGTAGTGAGCTTGATGGTCGCGCGCGGAACGTCGAGGCCGTACTGGTCGGGCGTGCCGGGCGTTTCGACGTAGTCGATCGCCTTGAGATCTTCGAGCGCTTGCAGGAGTTCGGTGACGGCCGAAGTCTCAAGTCCCGTCGCGCCGTCGGCGGATTGCCACTGGCCGGCGACGCGCGTGACGCTGAGCTGTCCTCCGGCGGCGTTGATCTCGATCGCGGAGACGTCCTTTTCCTTGATGCGGGTGATCCGCGCGTCGCGCAGCTCCGCCATTTTTGGAATGAGGGGGTCGACGTCCGACTGCTTGATCCGCGCGACCGGCGCATCGGCGCCGGCGCGGGCGTAGCGCTTCTGGTTCTGCATGTCGGCCGGCGCGCCAATTTCCAGCGCGTACGTGGCGGTCGACACGTCGAACTGCGGCTCGGCGGGCTGGCTCTCCTGCGTCGCGGGCGCGGGGCGCGGCTTTTTCGTCTCCGTCGTGACGGTCAACTTGAGCAGAGCGGGCTCGAAGGCCGAGCCGAGCTGCGCATCGGGTTCGACGAAGTCTTCGCAGCGCAGCGCGGCAAGCTTGGAGAGCAGGGTTTTGACGTTGGCGGTGTTGGCGAAGGCGCGGGTGGGCGCGTCGATGACCCACTCGCCGTCGTCGCCGCGCGAGAATTGCCAGGTCTTGCCGTCGTGCTCGATCGTCAGGCGCCGGGCGTCGTTTGCGTTGAGGGCGACGAGGCGCTTGCTGCGGAACTCGCCGGGCTCTTTCTTGAGCTGCGTGCCGAGTTCGCGGCTGGCGACCAAGATCGGCTTCTGCCCCGCGCGGCGCACGTAAGTATCGTTGCTCAGCGCGGCCTGTTTTCCGACTTCGAGCTTGTATTCCTTGCCCGCCTTGTCGGTCAGCGCGACGACGTATTGCGGCGGCTCCAACCCCGCGTCGGCGGCCGAGACGCCGTCCTTGGCGCCCGGCTCGAAGCTGGTGCGGAATTGCAGCGACGCGAGCGTGCTGACCGTGCCGGTAAGCTGCCAGGCTTCGATCGCGCCGGCGGACGGGGCCGTCATGCGCCAGTCGTCCATCTCGTCGGGCTTGTCGGGCTTGGGCGAGCGCTCGAACGCGAGGGGCGGCTTGCCGGCGCGCTCGATCGAAACTTTTGTGAGATCGGATTCTTTGGGCTGCGGGTCGAAGACGTATTGGAGCGTCGCGGCGGGCTTCGGCTCGACCCTGGCCGTGTCGTCGGCGGATTTTCCGCTCAGCAAATAGGCGGTGACGCCCCCGGCGACCAGGAGGATCAACAGCACGATCGTCGTACGGAAACTCATGTCTCCACGCTCCTACGCGTCACGTCTTCGAGCGCCCCCGCGCCTTACTTCCGCCGCACCATCCACACCGCTCCGCCGACAAGCAGCGCGACCGCCGGCATGCCGCCGAGCAGGAAGTACTGCCAGAAATCGGCCGCAAAGCCGGGCTTCAGCCCGGACAGGCGCGGCACCTGCGCCGAGCGCGGGCCGACCGAAATGCGTCCCGCGTCGTCGGTGAGCCAGTACAACGAGTTCAACAGCAGGTCGGCATTGGCCGGATAGGTCAGGTATTGCACAAAGCCGCTGCCGGACATGCCGACGGAGCGGTTCTGCGCGACCTGGTCGAGCACGAAGCTCTCGCTGCCGAACACGACGACCTTCTGATTCTTGTCGTTGCTGGCGGCTACCGCGATGGGGAACGGGCCGGTTATGTCCTGCTCGCCGCGCGTGGTGCCTTGTTTCTGCTGCAAATCCTGCTCGACGCGCATCAGGTCGCCAATGGCCCAGACGCGCTCGCTGGCGGGAATCTCGACCAGCGGCTGCACCTTGACGCCGGCAGGCGCGTCTTTCGACACCGGGCGAACCGGGCAGGAGTTGGGGAATGCGCCGGGCATCGACAGGATGGGCTTGGTAATGGGGTGATCGACCAGTTGCGAGACGTCGGTCGAGGCGAGCGTCGCCTCGCGGCCGGCCGGCATCCACAGGTTGGGCTTCTGCGGATTGGCGACGAACTCGACGACGAGCTTGCCGACATCGGCGTCGATGCCCCAGCTTGTCTTGAGGTAGTCGCCCCATTCGTAGGTGGGCGCGGCCATCATCATCGGCGACGCGGGCTGGGCGAAGCCGGTCAGGAAGATCGCCGATCCGCTGTCGCCGATGGCGGCGAGCACGGCCTGCTTGTCTTCGGGCGTAATGCCGGCCTGCGGCTGGGGGCGCATGGGGTTGGGCTGCTGCGGCGGCTCGGGCGGGAAGATGACGTAGACGCGGCGCTTGACGTCGGGGATTTCCGGCGGCGTCTTCGACTCCTGTACGTTCCACTCCTCGGTGACGAAGTTCGCTTTGGTAAGCTGGTCGTTCATTTCCTGAAGCGGGGCGCGCGGCATCTGCCCCATCATCGGGTTCGCCCGGCTGAAGTCGGGGCGGATCAGCGATTCGCCGCCGTAGCGCGTGAAGACGACCGCGGTCTTGTCCTTCTGCGTCAGGGCGAGGATGGCGGACGAAACAGCCGCCTCGCCGTTGAACTCCTTGTCGTCGCCGTCGGGCGAGGGCGGTGCGTTGGCGTCGCTGCGCGGCACCCAGGCGTCGAAGAAGCCCACGACGCGCGCTTCGCTGTCGGTTTCGACCAGGATGGGCGGCGAGGTGGTCCAGTTGACGAGCTGCGCGTACAGCTCTTCGAGCTTCACTTCCTTGAGCTTCTCGGTCGCGGAAAGCATCGCGTCGATCTCCGCCAGGAGCGGCTCGTAGCGCCCGCGCACGCCCTGAAAAAACGCCAGCGCGTCGGGCATGGTCGCGACCGCGGCCGCGCCCTCGCCGGCGGCCCAATCCTTGACGGCGGTGAGGCTGGTTTTGGCGGACGTGAGCAGCTTGCGGGCGGTTTCCATGGCGCGGCCGTAGCGCGGCACGTCGCCTTTGAGCAACTCGTTGAGATCCTGCTCGGTGTCCTTCGCGTCGCGCGCGACGATGCTCAGGTTGCTGAAGATGATGCGGATTTCCTTCACGCGCGTGAGGGCGGGGTTCGCCTCGGCCAGCTTGCGGATCTGGTCGGCGTCTTCGGAGGCGAGCTTTTCGATCTTTTCGCGCAGCGGGGGAAATTTCTGGATCGCCTCGGCGTGCGGCTTGGCCTCGTCCACATACGCGGACTTGTTGCGCAGGCGCTCGAGCAGGGCGGCGTTGCTGCCCGGCTCTTTCATCGGGTCGATCATGTAGCTCGAAACGTGCGCGCCGCCGACGGTCTGGTAGAGGGAGAGCAGATCCTTTACCGCGGCCTGCCGCTTCTGCGCCCGCGTGTCGTATTCGCTGAGCACCGTGTAGATGCCGGTGATGCGGACGTTCTGATCGAGGCCCTTGAGCAGCGCCTTCGTGCGCGGGCTGAGGCTGTTGCTGCCCGTGCGGGTCAGGTCGGCCTGCCAACCCGCCCGCTGCGCCGCGAAGATGGCCAGGCCGACGACGGCCAGAGCCGCGACGGCCTGCAGCAGGGCGTTGAGGCCGAACACGACGCGACGCGAGGAGCTGCCGGAAGCTGTTACCGCCATCGCCGAGACTCCACGACCTTGATCGCCAGGAACACCCACATCGCCGTCGTGCCGAGGAAGAAGACCAGTCCGTCGAGCGTGACCAGGCCGCGCGTGAATTCCTCAAAGCGGCCCATGACGTTGATCTGCTGGAGCACGACGCGCTGCCAGCCTTCGACCTTCATGGCCGCCCAGTAGCCGAGAAACGCGAAGAGCAGCAGCGGCACGGAGCCGAGAATCCACGCGACGATCTGGTTGCGGGTCAGGCTGCTGGCGAAGACGCCGAAGGCCGTGAACGACAGGCCCACCAGGACCAGCCCCAGGTAGGACGCCATCGACGCGCCCCAGTCCGGATTTCCGAACGCTTCGAGCAGCACCATGTAAATCAGCGTCGAACCGAGCATGATGACGTAGAAAATCGCCGACGCGAGGAATTTGCCCAGAACGAGCTGCGCATCGGAGACGGGCGCGGTCATCAGCGACTCGATCGTGCCGGTGCGGTATTCCTCGCTGATCGAGCGCATCGCGATCGCCGGGACGATGATCGTCAGCACCAGCGGCATCGACGAGAAAAGGCTTTGCAGCGTGGCCGGCTTGCCCGGCGCGAACAGCCCGCTGAACCAGACGATCGCGCCGGTGATGAGCAGAAAGCCCGCCACAACGACGTACCCGATCGGCGAGCAGAACAGCGAGAGCAGCTCGCGCTGTGCAATCGCCCAGGTGTTCCTCATCGACGCATTCCTCCTGGCGCACGGGCCGTTGTTCGTCGCGCCTAGTCGTGCGCGCCGGCGACGATGTTGACGAAGAAGTCTTCGAGCGTGGCCGCCTCGCGCCGCAGCTCGCGCAGCGGCCAGCCGCGCTGCGTCGAAAGCTGGTACACCGCTTCGCGCAGGTCGCCGTCGGTCCGCAGCGCCACGCGCGTCCAGCCGTTGCGGCTCTCCACGCTGACGTCCGACGCGCCTTTCAACCCGCGCACGCCGGCGGCGACGTCGTCGCCCGGCCCGCGCAGCTCCGCGACGAGCCGCGACTCGCTCGCGACGCGCTCGCGCAGCTCGTCGGGCGTGCCCGACGCGACCACGCGCCCCTTGTGGATGATGATGATCCGCTGACAGGTGGCCTGCACTTCGGGCAGGATGTGGCTGCTGAGAATGACGGTGTGCTCGCGGGCCAATTCGCGGATCAGCGAGCGCGTCTCGCGGATCTGCGTCGGGTCGAGCCCGACCGTCGGCTCGTCGAGAATCAGCACCTTCGGGTTGTGCAGCAGCGCGTCGGCCAACCCGACGCGCTGGCGAAAGCCCTTGGACAGCTGGCCGATCGGGCGGTCGATCACGTCGTTGAGCCAGCAGCGCTCGCTGACGCGGCGGATGGCCGCGTCGCGCGTCGATTTGTCGAGCCCGCGCAGCTTGCCGCGGAATCGGAGGTACTCGCGGACGCGCATCTCGGTGTAGAGTGGGACCGATTCCGGCAGATATCCAACCGCGGCGCGCACCTGCATCGACTCGCTCAGCACATCATGCCCGGCGACCTTCGCGGAGCCCGACGTAGCGGGCTGAAAGCATGTCAGAATGCGAATCGTGGTGGTCTTGCCCGCGCCATTGGGGCCGAGGAAGCCGACGACCTCGCCCTCGCCGACCGAGAATGATATGTTGTTTACAGCAAGGTAGTTACCGTACGATTTGGACAGGTTTCTTACTTCGATCACGCCCGCATCCTCGCAATCCAATCCCGATCCAGACGCGCCGGCGTGCCGATTCCGGTCAAAATGCGCTGCGCCCGAAACCCGCCCGGCCTGACGACGCTTTGCGCGGGGCGCCTTGGGGACAAGACACCGCATCGTTCGGGGCAAGGCGCGAATTCTAGGGGCGGGCGGGGGGGTGTCAAGTGTAACCCCGGCCGCTTGACGCGCGGCCGCAAACTCGCATCCTTGTCACGATGAAATCCGACACAGGGCAGAATCCGCCGTCTCCGGCGCGCCTGATCGAGCGGCACCGGCAGCGTTTCGCCGAGGCAGGTTTCGAGACGATCGCCGCGCACTTCGGCGAGGATCGCGCCGGGCAGAAGGGGGCCGCGGCGCCTCCGATCTACCAGGCTTCGACATTCGTCTATCCCAACGCGGCGGCGTTCGAGTCGCGGCTGGCGGGCGATTCGCCGTACTACGACTACACGCGCGTGGGCAACCCCACGACGGCGATTTTGGAGGCGAAGCTCGCGCGGCTGGAGCGCGGCGAGTGGGCGCGCTGCTTTGCGTCCGGGATGGGCGCGGTGAGCGCGTGCGTGAATGCGTGCGTGTTCGCCGGCGCGCACGTGGTGGCGACGGGGCAGTGCTATTGGCCGGCGCGGACGTATCTGCGCGAGTACATGAATCGGTTCGGGGTCGAGGTTACGTTCGTCGAGGGCGTTGCGGTCGCGGACTTTGAGGCGGCGCTGCGGCCGAATACGAAGCTGCTGTACCTGGAAAGCCCGACGTCGGGGATGATGGAAGTGCCGGAGATCGCGCCGCTGACGCGGCTCGCGCGCGGCCGCGGCATCACGACCGTATTCGACAATTCCTGGGCCTCGCCCTATTTCCAGAACCCGCTCGAAGCCGGCGTCGATCTCGTGCTGCACAGCGCGACGAAGTATCTGGGCGGGCACAGCGATCTTGTGGCCGGCGCGGTGATGGGGCGCGACGCGCAGCTTTGCGCGAAGATCAATCGGGAGGCGGAGCTGGTTGGCGCGACGATCGATCCGTTTTGCGCGTGGCTGATGCTGCGCGGGCTGCGCACGCTGGCGCTGCGCATGGAGCAGCACCAGCGCAGCGGGCTGCGCATCGCGGAGTTTCTCGCGGAGCATCCGGCCGTGGCGCGCGTGAATCACCCCGGCTTGCCGAGCCATCCGCAACATGCGGTCGCGCGGCGGCAGCTTCGCGGGTTTGGCGGATTGTTCAGCGTGCAGCTACGCGAGCAAAGCCGCGAGGCGACGCACCGCGTGATGGACGCGCTGCGGCTGTTCAGCATCGGCGTGAGCTGGGGCGGACACGAAAGCCTCGTCGTCGGCGGGAACTTTCTCGGCGGGGCGGGGCAGGCGCCAGTCTGGGCGCTGCGCCTGCACGTCGGGCTGGAATCGACGGACGACCTGATTGCCGATCTGAAGCAGGCTTTGGAGCGGAAATGAAGCGCAGCAAGCTCGCCGGCGCCGCGTTCGAGCATCCGCTGGCCGCCCGGTACGCGTCGGCGGAGATGCTCGCGATCTGGTCGGCGCAGCACCGCTACTCCACGTGGCGGCGCATCTGGATCGCGCTGGCCGAGGCGCAGCGCGAGGCGGGGCTGTCCATCTCGGTCGCGCAGATTCGCGCGCTGCGGCGTGCGGCGGAGGACGTCGACTTTGCGGCCGTGGCGGAATATGAGAGGCGCACGCGTCACGACGTGATGGCTCACATTCACGCGTTCGGCGATGCCGCGCCGGCGGCGCGCGGGATCATCCATCTCGGCGCGACGAGCATGGACATCGTCGACAACGCCGATCTGCTGCTGATGCGCGATGCGCTGGGCCTGCTGCTCGGCCGGCTGGTGGCGGTCGTCCGCGTACTGGCCGACTTCTGCGAGCAACACGCCGGGTTGCCGACGCTCGGCATGACGCACCTTCAGCCGGCGCAGCTCACGACGGTCGGCAAGCGGGCGGCGCTGTGGCTTCAGGATCTGGCGCAGGACGTCGAGCGCATCGCGGCGCTGCACGACGGGCTGCGCTGTCGTGGGCTGCGCGGCGCGACCGGCACGCAGGCGTCGTTTCTGGCGCTGCTGGGCAGCCCGGCCAAAGTCGAACGGCTGGAGACGACTTTCGCGCGCAAGCTCAGCTTTGCGACCTGCTACGACCTGTCCGGGCAGACGTATTCGCGAAAGGTCGACGTCGAGATTTTCCACGCGCTTGCGTCGTTTGCGGCCGGCGTACACAAGCTCTGCAACGACGTGCGGCTGCTCCAGATGCTGAAGGAGATCGAGGAGCCTTTCGGCGCAGAGCAGGTCGGCAGCTCGGCCATGCCGTACAAGCGCAACCCGGCGCTGTGCGAGCGCGCGACGGGCCTGGCGCGATACGTGCTGAGCCTGGCCACTTCGCCGCCGATGACGCACGCGGCGCAGATGCTCGAACGAACGCTGGACGACAGCAGCAACAAGCGGCTGGTCGTGCCCGAGGCGTTCCTGGCGGCCGACGCGCTGGCGGTTTTGCTGTATCGGATTTTCGACGGCATGGTGGTATACCCGGCGACGATCGCGGCGCGTGTGGCCGCGGAGCTGCCGTTCATCGCGACGGAGAACATCCTGATGGAGGCGGTGGAGCGCGGCGCCGATCGGCAGGTGGTTCACGAGCGCCTGCGCGTTCACAGCCAGGCGGCGGGGGAGCAGGTCAAGCGTTTCGGCCGGGCGAATGACCTGATCGAGCGATTGCGCGGGGACGCGGCGTTTGGGCACGTGCGCTGGAATCGCATTCTCGACCCGCGCCGGTACACAGGGCTGGCCGAGCGGCAGGTGCGGCGCTACCTGGCTGGTGCGATTCGTCCGCTGTTGCGAAAGTTTGGCGCGCGGCAGGCGCCGCCGGCGGCGATTCGCGTGTAGCCGAGGGCGGCCGGGCGAATGCAGCCGGGGGCGGCCGCGGTCCAACGGTCGCGGATGCATTCGGGGGCGGTTGGGGGTGCGCGGAAGTCGCTTTCCGAACCCCAAGCGCCAGCGCGCGGGCATTTCGCGGGGTGACCGCGCATCCTGCGGGGTGACCGCGCATCC
>CAZHIE010000100.1:0-6086 GCA_964532435.1 uncultured Planctomycetales bacterium | reverse complement strand
GCGGGGTGACCGCGCATCCTGCGGGGTGACCGCGCATCCAGCGGTGCGACCGCGCATCCTGCGGAGTGACCGCGCATCCTGCGCGCGGACGTCCTGGTTCAATCCCCGCGCGCTGGCGCTTGGGGTTCGGATCCGCGGGCGTCAGGCTCTCTGGAATCTTTTCCCCCGCGCGTTATCCTCTGCGCTGCGTGGTCTTCATTCCCGTTGCGGAGTCTGCTTCATGGCGGAAGCTCCAGTATCGTTGCCGCAGGCGCGCGGCTTCGGACAAACATCGCGCCGCGACGGCTGGTGGGTTCAGCCGCTGGTCGTCCTGCTGGCACTCGGCGGTTTTCTCGTCTACGCCCACTACCGTGTCTTCGAAGGCACGTACTACTTCAGCGGCCAGAGCGCCGCGAACAAGGGCACGAACTACCTCACGCCGTTCTATTCCCCGCTGATGTTCGACGCGCCGGGCATTCATTCCGGCCACGCCTGGCTGGCGGCGAAGCCGGCGTGGATGCCGGGCTGGCTGTCGGCCGCGGCGCTGATTCTGATCTTCCCGGCCGGGTTTCGCTTTACGTGTTACTACTACCGCGGCGCGTATTACAAGGCGTTCTGGGCCGATCCGCCGTCGTGCGCGGTGGGGGAGCCGCGCAAGTCGTACTGGGGGGAGCAGACGCTGCCGCTGATTCTTCAGAACGTTCACCGGTACTTCATGTATTTCGCGCTGGCGTTCATCGCCATTCTGGCGTGGGACGCGGTGCATGGGCTGTGGTTTCAGAACGAGGCGGGCGAGTGGCGCTTCGGCATCGGCGTGGGGACGATCGTGCTGGCGCTCAACGCGATCTTGCTGGGCGGCTACACGTGCGGCTGCCATTCGCTGCGCCACCTGGTGGGCGGAAGGCACGATTGCGTGGCGGAGCGGCCGGCGGGCTATAAAATCTATCAATGCGTGAGCTGCCTGAATCGGCGACACATGCTGTGGGCGTGGATGAGCCTGATCTGGGTGGCGTTTACGGACATTTACGTCCGCATGTGCGCGACGGGCGCGTGGACGGACGTCCACGTGGTTTTCTGACGCGCACGCGGCGCACTCGAAAGAAAGCTTGACGCATGGCTGAGCATCAGACGTTCGAACACGACGTGCTTGTCATCGGCGCGGGCGGGGCGGGGCTGCGGGCGGCGATCGAAGCCTCGGCCGCGGGCGTGCGCGTCGGCCTGGTCACCAAGTCTCTGCTGGGCAAGGCGCACACGGTGATGGCCGAGGGCGGCGTGGCCGCGGCGATGGCCAACGTGGACGATCGCGACAACTGGCGCGTGCATTTCGCCGACACGATGCGCGGCGGGCAATACCTGAACAACTGGCGGATGGCGGAGCTGCACGCCAAGGAGTCGCCGGCCCGCGTGCGCGAGCTGGAGGCGTGGGGGGCGGTGTTCGACCGCACGCCGGACGGGCGCATCTTGCAGCGAAATTTCGGCGGGCACCGCTATCCGCGGCTGGCGCACGTCGGCGACCGCACGGGGCTGGAGATCATCCGCACGCTTCAGGACCACGGCGTGCATCAGGGGATCGACGTTCACATGGAGGTGACCGTCGCCGCGCTGCTCAAGGACGGCGAGCGCGTCTGCGGCGCGCTGGCGTACGATCGCGAGCTGGGGCGATTCCGGCTGTTCAAGGCCAAGGCCATCGTGCTGGCGACGGGCGGCATCGGCCGCGCGTTCAAGATCACAAGCAACAGTTGGGAATACACGGCCGACGGGCACGCGCTGGCGTACGAGGCCGGGGCCGAGCTGGTCGACATGGAGTTTGTGCAGTTTCACCCGACCGGGATGGTGTGGCCGCCGAGCGTGCGCGGGATTCTCGTGACCGAGGGGGTACGCGGAGAAGGCGGCATCCTGCTGAACAACGCGGGCAAGCGGTTCATGTTCGACGACATTCCGGAGAACTACCGCAGCTCGACGGCGGACAACGAGGCGGAAGGCTGGCGCTACGTCACGGGGGACAAGGAGGCGCGGCGTCCGCCCGAGTTGCTGACGCGCGACCACGTGGCGCGCTGCATCATGCGCGAGATCAAGGCCGGGCGGGGCAGCCCGCACGGCGGCGTGTTCCTCGACATCGCGTGGATCAAGAGCAAAGTTCCGGGCGGAGCGGAGCACATCCGCAAGAAGCTGCCGAGCATGTACCACCAGTTCAAGCAGCTCGCCGACATCGACATCACGGAGTCGCCGATGGAAGTCGGCCCGACGACGCACTACGCGATGGGCGGCGTGCGGGTCGACGGGGACACGCAGATGTCGACGACCGTGCCGGGGTTGTTTGCGGCCGGCGAATGCGCCGGCGGTCTGCACGGCGCGAACCGGCTGGGCGGCAACTCGCTGTCGGACCTGCTGGTTTTCGGAAAACTGGCGGGCGAGCACGCGGCCCGTTATGCGAAGAGCGCCGCGGCGCCGAAGGTCGCGCCGGATCAGGCCGACGCGGCGGCGGCGCGTGCGCTGGCGCATTTTGAGCGTCCGACGGGCGAGAACCCGTTTGCGGTGCAGCGGGATTTGCAGGAAATGATGCAGGATCTGGTCGGCATCGTGCGCCGTGAGGACGAGATGGCCCGCGCGCTCGACGGGTTGCAGCGATTGCGGCAGCGCGCGGCGGGCGTTGGCGTCTCGGGGAATCGCGAGTACAACCCGGGCTGGCACACGGCGATGGACCTGCCGAACCTGCTGGCCGTCTCCGAGGCGGTGACGCGCGCGGCGCTGGACCGGCGCGAGAGCCGCGGCGCGCACTTCCGCGACGATTACCCGGCCAAGGACGAGGCGCACGGCAAGCACAACACGATCATTCGCAAAGGCGCCGACGGCACGATGCAGGTCGTGCGCGTGCCGGTGACGCCGCTGCGGGATGACCTGAAGCAGATCATTGAAGAGAATAAGTGACGGCGGCGGTCGGCGGACGTCGCCGGCGAGAAGCAGGATTTCGATGATCGAGTTGATCGAGTCGAAGCGGTTGGAGCTTGAGGCGCTGTGCCGGCGGTTCGGCGTCGCGCGGCTGGAGGTGTTCGGCTCGGCCGCGGACGGGCGGTTCGACCCGGCGCGGAGCGACCTGGATTTTCTTGTGGAGTTCTGTGCCGATTCGGCGCTCGGGCCGGCCGACGCGTATTTTGGCCTGCTTTGGGCGCTGGAAGCGCTGTTTCAGCGCCCCATCGATCTCGTCGAAGCCGGAGCGATTCGCAATCGCTTTCTTCGCAAGTCGATCGACTTGAGCCGGGCGCTGGTTTATGCAGCTTGAGGAGTACGTGACGGCGATCGGCGAGCGCCGCCGGCGAAAAGCAGGGCATCGATGATCGAGCTAATCGAGTCTAAGCGGACGGAGCTTGAGGCGCTGTGCCGGCGGTTCGGCGTCGCGCGGCTGGAGGTGTTCGGCTCGGCCGCGGACGGGCGGTTCGACCCGGCGCGGAGCGACCTGGATTTTCTTGTGGATTTCCTGCCGGTCGCGCCCGCGCAGAAGGCGAACGCGTACTTCGGACTGCTCGACGAACTCGCGAGTCTCTTCGGCCGTCCGGTCGATCTCGTGATGACGGCGGCGATCCGCAACAAGTACTTTTTGAAAGCTGTAAACCAGTCGCGAACGTTGCTGTATGCAGCTTAGGATCTGCAAATGGCTCGAAGACATCCGCACGGCCTCTGCGGACATCGTGGCGTTTGTTCAGGGCCGCGCCGTGGCGGACCTCTCCGGCGATCGCCTGCTCCGCCTGGCGATCGAACGGCAGTTCATCACCATCGGCGAAGCAATGACGCAGATTGCGAGAATGGACCCGGCAGTCGCGGCACGCGTCGGCGAATACCGGTCCATCATCGCGTTTCGCAACCTGCTGGTCCATCGTTACTGGCTGATCGACGACGAGGCCCTCTGGGGCATTATCCAGAATGACGTGTCACGGCTGCTTGCCGCCGTCACCGCGCTGCTCGCACAGGAGCCCGACTGAATGCATAACGTTACTTTTCGCGTCTGGCGCGGCGACGCGCGCGGCGGCGATTACGTCGAGTATCGCACGCAGGTGTCGGAGGGCATGGTGGTCCTCGACGCGATCCACCAGATTCAGGCCGAATCGGCGCCCGACCTCGCCGTGCGCTGGAACTGCAAGGCCGGCAAGTGCGGTTCGTGCTCGGCGGAGGTGAACGGCACGCCGCGGCTGATGTGCATGACGCGCATGAGCGAGCTGCCGGCCGGGGAGACGATCACGGTCGAGCCGATGCGGACGTTTCCGAGCATCCGCGACCTGGTGACCGACGTCTCGTGGAATTTCCGCGTGAAGCGGAAGATCAAGCCGTTCCAGCCGCGCAAGCCCGACGCGCCCGACGGCACGTGGCGCATGAAGCAGGAGGACGTCGAGCGCGTGCAGGAATTCCGCAAATGCATCGAGTGCTTCCTGTGCCAGAACGTCTGCCATGTACTGCGCGACCATCATCTGCACGAGGAATTCATCGGCCCGCGCTTCTTCGTCTACGCGGCCGCGCTGGAGATGCACCCGCTCGACACGGCCGAGCGCACGGCCGATCTGCAGAAGACGCAGGGCATCGGCTATTGCAACATCACGAAATGCTGCACGAAGGTGTGTCCGGAGCACATCACGATCACGGACAACGCGATCATCCCGCTCAAGGAACGCGTGGTGGACGAGTTTTACGACCCGCTGACGCGCCTGTTCCGCGTGTTTCGGCCGAAGAAGGGCTAGGCGGCGGGCAAGACGCCCGCACTCCCCCGCGCTCTACTGCGCGCTCAGCCGGGCCGGGCCGGGCTGCGTCGCCGTGTTCGCCGGAGCGGCGTCGCGTGATTTCTTGAGCAGCGGCGCCAGGTACTTCGCGACGAACGGCGCGCTTGTGCCGCCGGTGTGCCCGCCCTGATATCCATAGCGCGCGTACACGTTTCGATAGGGATTGTTGCGGACCTTTTCGCGGTACAACTGCCGCGTTTCGTCCGACGCCGCCCCGGGCTCCGCAAAGCCGAACAGGCCGCCCACGCTCGGGCCGTCGAATTCGCGATCCACGCTGCCGGCGATCGGCACGCCGTAGCGCAGCACCGGGTCGTCCACCGAATAGAAATTGTGCAGCTCGCCGCGCACGTGCCGCAGCATGGGCGTCAGGTCGTATCGCCGCGACAGGCTGCTGCCCAGAAAAATCACGGTATCGACCCGGCTTCCTTCCGGCAGCGATTCCACCGCCCACGTCGTGATGCCCGTGCCGGCGGAGAGCGCGATGACGTGCACCGGCCGCTGCGGATACTGCTGCATGTAACTGCCGATGTCGACGGCCAGGCGGCGGGCCTGGTCCTCGTTTCGCCACTTGTCGATCTGGTCGCGCAGCGTGCCGCCGAGCAGCGCCTGCCAGCCGTAGACCTTGATCGCGCCGTCCCAGCCGCCGTTGCGCAGGCCGCTGGGCACGTCGAGCGTTCCGACGTGGCCGAACGCGCCGGCCCCGCCGACGTAATAGACGATTCCGCGCTCGATGCCGGTGCGGTCGTTGCCGAAGTAGGGGATGACGTAGGCGCAGCCGGTCGCGAAGAGCGGCAGGGCGCAGAGCGACGCGAGCAGCGCGGCACGGCGCAGCGCGGCGGGGCGGCGCGCGTCCACGCGATCTGTCGAAGTCGCTCGCACGGGCGTTCCCCCTATTGATTCGCGCGCTTGAGAACCTGGTCGTCCACGTAGAGGGGCGCCTCGCTGGCCACGCCGAGCGCGATCGCGTCGGAGGGTCGGCTGTCGATTTCGACCAGCTCGCCGTCGCGCCGCAGGACGAGCTTGGCGTAATAGGTGTGATCGCGCAGGTCGTTGATGACGATTTTTTCGAGCTCGGCGCCGAGCGATTCGATCGTGTTGGCGAGCAGGTCGTGCGTCATGGGGCGCTGCGGCTGCACGCCCTTGACGCGGCGGTCGATGGCAAGGGCCTCGGTAAGTCCGATGACGATGTGAAGCAGGCGCGCCCCGCCGCGCTCGCGCAGGACGATCACCTGCGAGTCGTTTGTTTCGGAGATGCGGATCTGCGCCAGGTCCATTCGAACGTCCATCATCGTCTCCGCCGGCAGCCGGGCCGCGTCCGTGGCTACTATCGCGCGGGGGAGA
>CAZHIE010000099.1:2667-15908 GCA_964532435.1 uncultured Planctomycetales bacterium | reverse complement strand
GGCGGCCCGAACACGATCAGGCATGTGATCGTCTCGGCCGTTCCTTCGATGGTAAACGCCGCTTCGCCGACGAGCCGCCGGTCCTTTGTTCCATCCGCGAAAACAAAATCGCGCGTGAATCTCGGTGCAATGCCAATCGCGTGAAGGCGATCTTCCGGGGCGAAGCTGTACAACGCGCCTGCGCCGACCCAGAACGGTTCTTCAAACGCCCGCGCGGGCTGCTGCGGATTCGCGACGCTCACCTTAACTTGAAACATGCCCATGACCGAATCATACGACGAAGCCCGCTGGCGAGGCCGCGCCCGCGTCACCGAAAATGCGCCACTCCCCGGCGGAACAGGTCGAGCCCGTCGCCTTCCGCGCGTTTGGGCAGCGACGTCCAGCAGGGGTGCTGCGTCCAATCGACAAACCGGTCCGGGTGCGGCATCAGGCCAAAGATTCGCCCCGTCGCGTCGCACAGGCCGGCGATGTCGTCGGTGCTGCCGTTGGGGTTGGCGGGCAGGTCGCCGCTGCCAGCGTCCGCCGGCGGGCAGTACAGCAACGCGGCATGCCGGCCGGCCAGAACGCGCCGCCGCACGGACTCGTCGGCGAACACGACGCGCCCTTCGCCGTGCGCGATGGGGAACTCGTACGTACGCCCGCCGGCGAGAAACACGCACGGCGAATCGACCGCTCGCATCGTCACCCAGCGATCCTGGAAACCGGGCGGGTCGTTGGCCGTCACGCTGCACACCCGCGGCGCGCCCGTCGCTGCCGGGCCGAACGGCAACATGCCGCAAGTCACGAGCACCTGAAACCCATTGCAAATGCCCAGCAGCAGCCGCCCGTCGTCCACGAACGAGCGCAGCCCGTCGAGCAGCCGCTGCTGAATCTGCGCGGCGAAAATCCGACCGGCCGCGATGTCGTCACCGTAGGAGAACCCCCCCGGAATCGTGACGATCTGATATTCGCGCAGCAGGCCCGGCTGTTCGATGACGCGACGGACGTGTACGCGGCTTGGCTCAGCGCCTGCCAGGCGCCAGGCGTGCTCGGTCTCCAGGTCGCAATTCGTGCCCGCGGCACGCAGAATCAGCACTCGAACGCTGGCCACGGCGCCTCCGTCGTTGTCGAATCGCGTCCGGCGCCCGGCGGCGCGGCTTGAATCACGCGACGAATCCCCGAAGAATATAGCACGGGGCCTGGGCGATTTCCCCCCGCTGGAAGGATTGCTGCATGCGCAAGCTCTCGTGGCTCATCGTGCTCCTCGTCTGCCCGGCCGCCGGCGCCGTGGCCCAGGACAAACTCGCGGAGGCCGAGCGGGACGAGGCCCGCAGCAACCCCGCCGCTGCGATCTTTCGCGGCGCGCTGAACAACGCCATCACGAGCTTCAAGCAGCTCGGCCCGTGGGAGGAGCATCACGGGTATCTGATGAACGCGATGGACAAGTTCTTCGACCGCAACGGCTGGAACAGCGAGCCCGACCTTTTCGCCCACGAGCTGGTGCGCAGCGTCGAGTCGATTCCGCCGTGGGA
Source organism: uncultured Planctomycetales bacterium (assembly GCA_964532435.1). Taxonomy (GTDB): domain Bacteria; phylum Planctomycetota; class Phycisphaerae; order UBA1845; family Fen-1342; genus CAZHIE01. Next base: position 14,397 of record CAZHIE010000099.1, on the reverse strand, counting down.
GTTCGACCGCCGGTTCGACAAGTTCATGGAGGTCGTCGGCCGCCGTTACAGCCTCGACCAGGAGCAGTCCGGCTGGCTGCGCGATCGCATGATCGACGAAAGCCGGCAGATGTTCCTGCGAAACGGCACGCGCATGTTCCCGCTCGTGATGGAGCTGGTGCAGACGCGCATCGCCGGCGAGCCGATTACCGCGGAGCAGGTGGCGCGCTGGTCGCAGCAGGTCGCGCCCGTGATCGAGGACACGCGCGACCGCATGAACGTCATCGTCGGCGATTTCGAGCAGGTGCTGCGGCCGGAGCAGGTGGACGTGCTGCACGTCGACGCCGCGGCCGCCAATCGCCGCGTTGAGCGCGTCTCGGAACTTCGCACGCAATGGGCGGCCGGGAATTGGACTCCCGAGGCCTGGGGCATCGAGGAAGATCCGATCCAACTCGGCCGGCGCGAGGAAGCGGGCGCCGCTGCGCAGCGAGAGAGCTCCGGCGCAAAGCCGGCCGCCGCCGACGAGAAGCGCGGCGCGCCCGTTTCGGACGACGCCGCCGAACCCGCCGCGTCGGACGAGAGTGGCGACGCCGCCAAGCCGGACACGGAGGATGCATCGCCGCCGCCCGCGAGCGAGGCCCGGCCGCGCCCCGCTCGCGCGCCGCGGGATGCCGATCCGTGGGCGGCGTATGTTCGCGAATTTGTCGCGCGCTTTCGGCTCGACGATGCGCAGCAGCAGCGCGCCTGGCTCGTCTACGACGACGCGCGCACGCACCGCGAGGCGGTGTCGCGGCGATACGAAGCGGCACTGAAGTCTGCGCAGCAGCGAGCCGCCGGCGCCGATGCCGACGACAAGGCTCGCCGCGCGCTCCGCGATCTGGAACAGCGCCGCAACGGATCGGTTGAGGATGTGTTCGGGCAGATGAAGCGCCGGCTCGACCGGCTTCCCACGCGAGCGCAGCGCAAGGACGCCGAAGACGCCGCGCCGAAGCCGGCGACCCGGCCGGTGGATTCTCGCACGCATGACGGGCCGTAGGCGGACGCCCGGCGACGCGGCGGCCCGCTCAGCCTCAATACGGCGCTGGCGCCTACCGAGCGCCGGGTGCGCCGCGTTGCGCGGCTCTCGCCCTGCGAAGAGGCGCGCCGCCTACTCGCACCCGTTGTTCAGCAGGCACTGCACGAATCCGTCGATGTCGCCGTTGTCCACGCTCTGGTCGCCGTTCACGTCCGCCAGCGCGATGTTGCAATCCGGATACGCGTCGGCGTAGTCGGTCGGGCTCAGCAGCGCCAGCACGAACGCGTCGATGTCGCCGTTGTCGACCGCGCCGTCGCAATTCACGTCGCCCAGGGCAAAGCTCGCCGGCGGCGTGAAGTCGATCGTCAGCAGCGGGTGATTTGCGGCAATCACGCTCTCCCGCGTGTCGAAGCGCTTCGACGTGAAGGGCTGAGACTCGTCGCCGCGCAGCAGCCAGCCGTAATTCGTCGCGGGGTCGTCCAGCCACGTCTGAACAGCGGTCACAAGCTGCGGACTGCTTGGCACGGTGTACACCGCCGGCGCGCCGCAGACGAACGAGGCGACCGGCGTGGCGTCAAAGTCTCCGCCCGAGTTCGCCCACGTCTGCGTGTTATAGAACGTGTGAATCCAGGTCGCGTCGCCGGTCGTCGAGCTGGCGCCGCCGCCCTCTTCGCCGAATGCGTCGGACGTGCCTTCGCCCCACGCTGCGCCGGCGCCGTGAATCGTCACCGTCGCGTCGCCCGAGATGGCGCGCGTCTGCGTAAGCGTCAGCACGGCCGTGTTGATGGTCGCGCCGGCGGGCAGCGCGCCCGCGACGTTGAAGTGCAGCAGGCCGCGCCGCAGAACGCCCGACGCGACGCTGCCGACGAAAAAGTGCTCGCCCGCGCCGTTGCTGAGCAACCCGCCCGCATCTTCGTACAGCGTGTTGTCGCGGTCCGTTGTGATCGAGACCACGTCGCCCAGCGCCGGCCCGAACAGCGGAATGAGCGCGGCGGCCGCGCCCGCAAGAATGTTGCGCATGCTTCAAATGCCTCCGGAAAACCGGCCCGCACGGACACAGGAGTATACCACAGCCGCGGCGCGACGGCGGCGCGAAGTTCGCGGCGCTCAATTCGCGCGGCGGGCGTCCGAATAGTCGGTGGTGTAGTTGGTCGAAAGTGCCGCAGCGTTTCAAAGGGGAGAGCGAATGACTCGCCCGCCTCCCTCCGCGCCCAAATGCGGGCGATACGCCCGCACCACCCATGTTGCAATACTCCTCACCAACAACATCGGGCCGTTCGCACCGGCGAGACGCCGATGCTCCCCCAAATCGCGGGCGCCACATTCGACCGCCGGTCCTCGCTGCACACCTCCGGCGCATCGGGTATAACGCGCCCACGTTCTCGGAACATTCGGAGCGAGCAGACGTGATGGATCGCTATCTGCCCCGCCTTTCGGAACGCGCGACGCGCTGGGCACGCTTCCTGGCCGTCCTCGGCGGCGCCGCGCTGCTCGCCTGGGTGGCGATGAGCCTGGCCGACGTCCTTACGCCGCTGCTCATCTCCCTCGCGCTCGCCTACATCTTCAACCCGGCGGTGAGCTGGCTCGAACGCGCCACGCGCCTGAGCCGGCTGACGATCGTCATCGTTTTCTACCTCGTCGGATCGTGCGCCTTGCTGCTGCTCGCGATCTACCTGGGAGGCAAGGCGTTCTCGCAATACGAACGCCTGCAAACCGAGCTGCCCGAGTACGTCACGCGCATCGGGCGATTCATCGAGTTCGGCCAGCAGCGATTCTCGGCGTTCATGGCGCCGGCCGAATCCGTCGCGCCGGCAAGCGCGCCGGTCGCCAGCGAACCCGCCGCGAGCCGCCCGGCGCTCACCGTCGTCGAGGTGTGGGAGCGCGCCGGGCCGTGGATTCAGGCAAACGGGCTGAAGTGGTCGGCCAGCGTGTTCACGTTCCTGGGCGGCACGTTCTCGAACGTCGTGGCGCTCGTGACGCTGCTCGTGCTCATTCCGATGTACACGTTCTTCTTCCTGTGGCGCTTCAACGACGTCGTGGCGACCATCCGGGCGCATCTGCCATTTGAAACGCGCGAAACGATCGAGCGCGTCTGCACCCGGATCGACAGCGCCATCGCCGACTTCTTCCGCGGCCGGCTGGTCGTCTGCAGCCTCGTCGGACTGCTCAACGCCGTCGGCTGGAGCATCGTCGGCGTGCCGTTCGCCGTCGTGTGGGGGCTGCTGGCCGGCCTGCTGAATCTGGTTCCATTCGTCGGGGTGCTCGCGCTGCCGCCGGCGCTGCTGTTCGCGTTTCTGGAGGCCGACCGAACCGGGCAACCCTGGGCCTGGCCGGTGATGCTGGCGATGGGCGTGTTTCTGGCGGTGCAGGCGCTGGAGTCGTTTCTGCTCAGTCCGTGGGTGGAGTCGCGCTACAACGGCCTGCATCCGATCACGACCGTCGTCGTCCTGCTGATTGGCGCAAAAATCGCCGGCCTGCTCGGAATGTTGCTCGCCATTCCGCTGGCCAGTACGCTCAAGACACTCGCGGCCGAATGGGTGCTGCCCGAGATTCGCCGGCTGGCGCAGCGCCCCGGCGAGTCGCCCGCCGCGCCCGCCGGCCCGGCGCCGCCTGCGCCCGCGCCGCGCGAAGCCGCGCCGCCAGAAGCGCCGCCGACCCGGCCGATAAAACGAAAGAGATAGGAAACCGCGGAATGACCAAAGCCCAGCCTACGCCGCCGTCCGATCTGCCGCTCGGCTCCGATCCGTCGCGCTCGCGCGCGCCGCTGCTCTTCTGGATCGTGCTCTATGCGATCTTCATGATTCTGCTGGTGTGGATGGCGCTGTTCTACCCGGCCCCACGATGAACGCGGCCGAACTCGTCGATCTCTCCGCGCTCGAACAGATCCGCCCGGCGGCTCTCGACCCCGCGACATGGCTCGGCAATCTCGAAGCGCTGCGCGAGTCGCAGCCGGACGTGGCCGCGCGCGTCGAGCGCGCCGTGTTGCCGGCGGCCTGGATTCCGGCGGCGGGTCTCGACGGCTTCCTGACGTGGCGCGTCGAAGAGCGCGCCGCCGCGCCCGCGTGGCTGAGCGGCTCCGCCTCGCCGCAGGTGCGCGCCGCTGGGCTGCTGGCGACGTATCACGGCGGCGAGGGCAACGTCGCGCTGCCGACGGTCGCGAGCGGCGCGGAGGCGGCGCTGCTGCTGGCCCGGCTGCCGGCGCACCGGGCCGTATTGGTGTTCGAGTCGGACGAAGCGCAGCTCCGCGCGGTGTTGCAGACACAGCAGTTCGGCGATGCGATTCGGGCTGGGCGGCTCTATTTCGTCGATCGGACGAGCGATGGGCGCGCGCTGGAGGCGCTGCTCGCGGCGCACGTCGGCCTGCTTCCGCCGGCGCAGCTCGTCGGCGCGGGGCTCGTGCCACCGCCGCTCCTGAACGCGCTGTCGGCAATGCTGGAGTCCGTAGCGCTGAGCGTAACCAGCGCGCGCAACGACCTGCTTCGCAATCGATCGACGAATTGCGGACCGCAGCAAAATGGGCCGCAGCGAAATGGACCGCAGCAGAGTGGACCGCAGCCGCCCTCGGCTGCATTCCCGGACCGCCCGTCACACGACCCGACTGCCGCCCTCGCAACCGAATCGCAAACCCCGCGTCTGGCCATCATCTCCTCATCGCCCGACCCCGACGCGGCGATGGCTGCGCGCGCCATGGCTCGCGCCGCGGGCGAGTTGGGATGGGGCGCGACCGCGTGCTGTGCCGATGCGCCGCGGCGCGTCGGGGCGCTCGCGACCGCGCGCGAACTGGACGATTTCTCCCCGGCGATTCACCTGTTTCTGAACGACGCGGCAATCGCAGACGCGCTTGTGCCCGCCCGCAAGTCGTTCGTCTTTCTCGCCGACGCGAATCGCATTCCGCAGTCGTTCCGAAGCGACTGCACATACCTGCTCGCATCGCCCGAGATCGCTCGCCGCGCCCGCCAGATTGCCCCGCCCGGCGCGCGGCTGCGCGAGTGGTACTGGGCCGTCGAGGAATCTCCGCCCTCACCCGCCGATCGCGCTCGCGAAAGCGCGGCGTCCGTCTGGATCGTCGCCGACCTCCCAGCCGACGACGCGGCCGGCATCGACCAGCCGACGCATCAGCAGCTTTGGCGCGCCGCGGCGCAGGCGGCGGCGCGCGGCGCCGGCCGCGGCGAATTGCGCAGCGCGGCACTGCTGGCCGAGGCGCAGCGCGTCTGCCGTCTGGAGCTTGCTGACGCCGTGCTGCGCGAGCGAATGCTCGGCGCGATTGCGGAGCGGGTAATTCCTGCGGCGCTGCTGCGCGCATCGGCCGAGCGGCTGCGCGCCGGGCGCGTTGTGGGCGTCGTCGGCGCGGGCTGGGAGCCGTGGCTCGCCGCCGCCACGCGCCGAACGGTCGGCGATCAGGGCGTCTGTCGGCCGGCGCTCATCGCCGATTCCTGGCGCACGGCGCCGTGGCGTGATACTCCGGCGTGCTTCGTATTCCTCGACGGCGGCGATCCGTTGCATCCGGCGCTGCTCACGGCGGCGCTGCACGGGCGCGTCGTCATCCTTTGCGAGAGCGCCTCGCGGTTGAACGATCGCCTCGGCGGCGTCCTGTGCGCCCCGGAGCACGTCGCCGCCGTAACATCGCCGGAAAATCTGCCCGAGTCGCTTCTCGCATCGGCATCCATCGTCGCGCCGGCTCGCAAGCACCTCCTCGCGAACCACACCTGGCCCCGCCGACTGAGCCGGATCATTTCCGAAATCTGAGCCTCGCCGATCGGGACATTCGCCCGTCTGCCCGTTCCAAAAAAATTGCGGCCGACCCTTTCGAGTCGGCCGCTGGAGGGAAGGAAGGGGTGGGTGGCTCGGGTTGACGCCCCAAATGGAGGGGTGGTTGGGTTTCGAGCGAGGGGCCGCAGTGCGGCGGTTGCTTAGCCAACCGTGCGGCGCGGCCTTTGGGGGAAGTCTCCCTGACGAGCCACCCGGATATCGTTCTGGTCGGCAGCGGGCGAGCCGCGACAAAGCACGCCGGCGAAGCGTCCTTGCATCGCCGGAGCGTTCGGTCGCCCGGCGCCCATCCTTGCGCGCCCTTACCGACCGGGATCCGCTGAAAGTCTCAACTACTCGTTTGGCTACCCAGACTAACGACGAGCAGCGGTCCATTCGCTACCCGTCTTTACCCTACGTCTGACGACAATATACCCGATTTCCTTATCGGTGCGAGCAATATCTTTCACAACTTTACCAGCGCATCCTGCGGATTCTCTTGGGGAAACCTGTGTTCCGGTGACTATCCGCTCGGATAGGGGGATCGATCGGTGCGAAGACGCAATATATGGTAGCCTATTTGAGATTCAACTGCGGAATGATCTTGACTGTTTTGACAGCTCAGGAGTCTTGCGAAGGCGGATCGCGATGATCCCGCATCAGGGAGACGCAAAATCTCACGGTGCCAGATTCCCGTGGTCCACGCGCCGCTGCAAGTTTCGAATCAGAAGATAATTCACGCCGCGATAAAGCGTTACGTCCGCGGAGACCGTGAATTCGGCAAAGCCGGCGTCCGCGTCTCGCTCCAGCAACTCCAGAAACTGGTTCGGCAGAATCTCCAGCGATCGGCTGCTGTCGCTGGCCGTGTCCGGTGAGAGAATGAACCGAGGCTTCCCACCTTCGCGCACGAATCGCCCCGGTCGGCTCATCAACATCGTTCCATCCGGCAGAATCCCGGGCGCGAGCGGTTCGCGGCCGGGGGTGAGCGCGCCGGCCGGGCTGGCCCCGCGTTCGGGCAGTATTGCTCGCGGCTGCTCTCGTTCGCGCAACAGGTTCTTGAGAATCTCGGCCTGTGCGGGTGTGCGAAGCGTTCCGGCCGGCTGCGACTCGGCGGGTTGCGTCGCGGGCTGACTCGCGGGCGGCTCGGCTTTCGGCGTCTGCATGCCTGTGAGTGCGGTGCAGAGCACGCAGAGCGCGATCGCGCCCGCGCGAAGCGACTTTGCGGCGGAGACTCTTCGTGTGGCGGCAGCGACCGTGACCAGCGTGCGAATCATGGCGAACCTCCGTGCCGTAAACACCCGGCCCGCGCGGCCGATGGGGCTGCGGCGCCGTCCGATGCGAATCGTACCCCTTTCATCGACCGCGCACAGTCGGCGCTGCGCGGGAGTTGGCGGCGCGCGGCGCCCTCACAGGCTCGCTGCGACCCAGGCGGGGCCCACCGCGGCATCCGATAGAGCATGCGGCGGAACATGCGAATGAAACGCGCGGCAATCTTCGGAGCGGGCGGGCTTGGGCGCATGGTGCTCGACACGTTGCGCCGTTGCGACGTGGAGTGCGTCGCTTTTCTCGATTCCGATCCGGCGAAACACGGCCGCCGCGTCGACGGCGTCCCGGTTCGCGGCGGGCTCGACGCCTGCGCGGCGCTGCGGCCGATGGCCACGCTCGGCGTTGTGGTCGCGATCGGCGACAACGTGGCGCGCTGCGCGATTGCGCAAAGCCTGCGCGTGCGGGGATTGCGGCTCGCGTCGGCGATTCACCCGCTCGCGAGCATCGCGGCGTCGGCGGAGATCGGCGAGCACGTAATCATCGGCCCGCGCGCGGCCATCTGCGTACACGCGCGCATCGGCGCGCACAGCATCGTCAGTGCCGGCGCGATCGTCGAGCACGATTGCGAGCTTGACTCGGCCGTGTTTCTGCATCCGGCCGTACGCCTGGCGGGGGGCGTGCGGGTCGGCGCGTTTTCGACGCTCGACATCGGCGCGTGCGTGATTCCCGGCAGGCGCATCGGCGCGGCCGCGCACGTGGAGGCCGGCGCGGTCGTCATTCGCGACGTGCCGGCCGAGGCAACGGCCGGCGGCGCGCCCGCCGCGATTCGCAGCGCCGCGCGATCCCGATTTGTCAGCGACGGGGCCGCGGAACAGATCCGGGCAAGGACGTCCGCCCGCGCCGACGCTCCCGCCGGCGAGTCGGGCGTCGTGCTGCACTCGAATCCGTTTTGAGCATCAAGATGCCGACGGCGGCGCAGCACTGCCGCAGCCGATCGATCAGGCCGACTGCCGCCGCACGGTCATGTCGAATCCCCGGACCATCGATTTGTATATCGCGTATGTGAACACGCCGTATGCGACCGCGGCGAGCCCGGCGAAAATCGCGCGCGTCATGCGAAACGCGATTAGCTCCGCGACGGTGAGCTGTTGCGTGCCCCAGCCGCTGTATTGATTCGCGCGCGTCGTCGCGCCCCACGGATCGAGCAGAACCTGCATCGACGGAAACGGGAAAAACGGCAGAAACACGGCGCCGACCGTGCGCGGCGTGTCCGACAGCACCAGCCCGCAGCCCCAGAGCAGCCCCGCGGCCGCGAGCACAACGACCGTCGAGTACATGACGGCGGTGACGGTCTTTCGGGAAATCAGCGAAAACTGAAGGCCGATCATCGCCGCCAGAGCCGCGAACGCCACCAATTGCACGGGAAGCACCAGCATCGCCTCCCACGCCACGACCGGCTCCACGCCCGCCGGGCGGAACAGGTCGGCCGCGCTGAACAGAATCACCGTGACGGTCGGCACGATGATGAGCGGGAGCACGAATCGCACCAGCCCCTGCAACATGCCCGCGATGATGTAGAGGCTGGTGAGCGGCGTGCTGAGCAGCAGCTCCATCGTCTGCGATTCCTTCTCGCGCGTGAGCGTCGAGGCCGCCGTGCTCGTGACGGTGAGCAGAATCACGGCCAGCTCGATCCACGTCATCGCGATCAGCACACTGCGCGTCAGCGCCGGCGACTTTCGGCTCAGGCCCCACCAGCCCTGCTCGTGTGCGATCAGCACGACGACCGCCGCGAGGATTCCGCCAATCAGGAACACCAGCCGCAGCAAGGAGCGTCCGCCGGCCGCGCCGCGCGTGTTCGCCTCGCGCCAGGCGACCGGGTTGCGCCAGACGCGCCGCGGCCGCCGTCGGCGCTCGCCGTCGCCGCCGCGCGAGACGAATTGCCGCAAGCGCGCGGCCAGGGCGCCCTCGCTGTCCCGCGCCCCGCGCCGGACGTAGAAGAGGCTGAGCAGGATCATGACCGCCGACGCGGCCGTGGTGATCGCCATATAGCCGAACTGCGGATAGGCGAGCAGCCAGGCGCCCGGCCAGCCATAGTCGCGCACGTCGTCATACGCGGGCGCGGGCGTCTTTCCCGTAACGGCGAGCAGCGAAAGGAACGGGTGAACCGGCGCGAGCCAGCTCATCCGCACGACCTTGTTGCTGTCGAAAAGCGTTCCGGGCGCCGCGCCGGAGAATTGCCCCCAGCCGGACAGACCGATGATGCCCACGGCAAGCAGGTAGACGGCGATTCCGACGAAGAACGAGAAAATCGTGCGGCGCGTCCCCACCTTCAGAAAGCTGATCATGATCGCGATGCTGCCGGTCACCAGCCCGGTGCATGCGGCCAGGCCGAAGCTCTCGAACACCTCGGCCGTCGTGACGCCGCCATAGATCATCGTGATGCAGAAGATCGGCAGTCCCGCCAGCAGCAGCACCCAGACGAAGTAGAGCCGCGAAAAGAGCGAACCCAGCACGATCTGGCCGTTCGACAGCGGCGTCGTCAGAAGGATGTGATAGGTGTTGGCGTCCTTTTCCTGTGTGATCGCCGCGGCGCAGAAGACCGGCGCGATGAACGACATGAGCAGAAGCTGGACGGCGCTGACGGCCATGAACGTTTGCGTTGATTGCTTGGCGAGTTGCGCGAGCGACGAGCTTTCGCGGATGAATCCGCCCCACAGCATGAAGACGACGACCAGCGCGACAAGATAGACGAGCCGGGCGTAGAAATGGCGCGAGCGCTTCCCGCCGGTGCTGACGACCCGTACGAGAATGGGGTTGGCGGGAAAGAGCCGCCAGAACCACAGGCCGATGTCGCGAAGGATTCCCATGCCGGCGGATTCTACCGGGTGATCCGGGTGGCCGGAATCGCGAGCGCCGCGGGCTTGACTTCCGCCCGCGGCGCGTCGATAATGTAAGTGTATACTAACGCTACGGAGCGGACATGCCGCGTGCCAGCCAATCCATCCAGCGCCGCGAGGAACTCCTGCCGCGCATCGCGCAGGCGTTCGCCCGCGTCGGATATCGCCGCGTCACGACAGCCGAACTGGCGCGGGCCTGCCGCGTCCAGGAGACAATTCTGTACCGGCTCTGGCCGGACAAACGGGCCATGTTCATCGCCGCGATCGAGCACGTCTATGAAAACTCCGTGCGCGTCTGGGCGGACGTGCTCGGGGGATGCGGCGGCGGCTCCGTGGCGCAACGGCTGCTGCGCTACGAGGCGGAACACCTCGGCGAATTCGGGCTGTATCGGCTGCTTTTCATGAGCCTGGCCGAAAGCGACGACGCGGAAATCCGCGCCGCGGTGCGCCGCACCTATCAGCGCTTCCAGCGCTTCCTGGCCACGACCGTCGCCGTCGAGCTGCCGGCAGCGCTCGACGCCGGCCACCGCGCGGCCGAGGCCGACCGGCTCGCCTGGGCCTTCATCGGACTGGGCACAGCCGCCAACATCGCCCGCGAGCTGGAGGCGCTTTCGAGCGCCGAACGCACCAGCCTGTTGACGGAAATCGGGATGCGATTGCTGGGCGCCTCATCCGGCCCAACGGCGCATAGCGCAAGTGACGGCATACAAAACGGCCCGGGCGCCCGGCGCAAAGCCTCCGCCCGCGCCGGGAGGAAACAACCATGATCCACGCGTTTGTGTACCGGGCGATTGTGGCGGCGGGCGCGGCGCTGGGCGTCGCGTCTTCCGGCTGCACACACGAGCCGACGCCGGCCGAGCAACAGTTCCTCGAAGATCTCGGCAGCACGAGCATCACGATCTACCCGACCTATGTCCGCGTTCACGACTCCGGCCGCTACGACGCCGCGTCGGCCGACCAGATCGCCGCGTTCCTGCGCGACGAGCGGCTGGCCGAGGTCACGCGCAGCGGCGAGCAGCCGCCGATGGCGAAGGATTGGCAGATGAACCAGTCGGCCATGTATCGCGAGAGCCGCGAGGCGCTGGCCCAGTGGGTGAAGGAGCATCCGATCGCGACGAAATACGCGGCGATGGCCGAATTTCTGAAGGGGTCGGAGGACCGCGTCGCCGGCGGAATTCACCTGTACGTCATCAGCGCGGACGGCCAGACGGCGTTCGGCGTCGGGCTCAACTCGCACCACAAGCTGTTTCAGGATGCGCAGCCGGTGACGGTCGAGCAATGCACCGACGTCGTCATTCGCTCGATGAAGGAGCAGATCGCGCAGGCGAAAGAGAAACGCAAGTGAACGGCGCGCGGCGTCGATGAGCCAGGCGGGACTCGAACCCGCACTTGAGAGATTTTAAGTCTCCTGCCTCTGCCAATTGGGCTACTGGCTCGCGGCATCGGTCAGTCAGCGGGCAGTATCGTAACCGCGGCGGGAGGGTCGCCGGCGTTCAGGCCCGGCGTGTCCGCCGTGGTTTTCAAATATGCCAGCCCGATCCAGCCGCCGTCGCGCGGATCGCGAACCAGGGACGTGATGCGCCCGACTTCCGCGTCGCCGCGCCTCAGCGCCGTCGGCGCGGCCGGCGCTGCGGCGGCGTCGATGCGAATCCGCACGAGCCGCCGCGGCAGCACGTTGTGCGAGCGCATGCGCTCGACGACTTCCTGCCCGAGATAGCAGCCCTTGTGGAAGCTGACGGCGCGGGCGAGCTGCCCGGTCTCGGCGGGCAGCGTGCGGTCGTCGATCTCTCGGCCGAATTGCGGCACGCCGGCGTCGATGCGAATCGC
>CAZHIE010000099.1:0-2567 GCA_964532435.1 uncultured Planctomycetales bacterium | reverse complement strand
AGCCACAGCTCCCCCTCGCGACAGAGAATGTGGAGGTCGAACTGCACGCGCCCCTTTACGTCGCAAGCGAACGCGTACGCGCCGTCGCCGGGCGAGAGCGGCTTCACCGCGTTGGTCACGAGATTGTGCAGCCACGCGGCGCGGTCGCCGCCGGTCAGGACGAGCAGGCCCCGATCCGGCCGATCGAACAGTGCGGCGCGGCGGATCGCGGCGTCGAAGGTCGCGGAGGTCGATGAGAGCGACATCATGCTCGGTCCTTGGAATGCTGCGCGCAGCCGCGTCGAAATTGTAGTCGCGCGCCGGCGCGTGCGCCGCGCCGGCGCCGCCGCGCCGCGTTTGGCGTCGACTCACGGCTCGTCGATCCGCAATTCGCGGCAGGAGAGGTAGTAGTCCAGCACGCGCCGCATCGCCGGCCGCTGCGATTCGCTCGCCCGCTCAACCGCCCGACGCTGAATCGCGATCGCGGCATCGAGCCGGCCGCACAGGTAGACGGCCCGCGCATATGTGTCGCACGCGGCCGGATCGACGCGGCCGCCCGCTCGATAGGCCGCGGTGGCGAGGCGCAGCCCGAGGCGCGGCGAGCGAGAGAACTGGCGCGAGTCGCCCACGACGTCCCACGCGAGCGCGTTCAGCGCGGCAACATCGCCGGCATGTGCCTGCATCAACTGCTCCGCCAGCGCTTCGGCCGCCGGCACGTCTCCCATCTCGCCCAGCAGAATCGTAAGCCGGTAGCGCGCCAGGCGAAGCGCCGGCGCGGCGTCGGCCGATTGCAGCTCTTCGAGCGCGGCGAGCGCCGCGGCCCACGCTTCCGCCTCGCAGGCATCGCGGAACATGCGCTCAAGCTGCTCGGGCGTGCGCTGGCGCTGAATCAGGCGGATCGCGTCCTCGCTGCGGTAGCGGTCGGCGAGCAGCGCGTCGATCATCTCGGCGAGTTCCGGCTGGCGCGGGTGGCCGTGCCAGGCGATGCGTCCGTCCGGGCCGACGAGGAACGCATACGGCACGAAGCCGACGGCGACGCGATCGCACCACGCGGCCGCGGTTGCATGCGCTCGATCGACGCCGATTCGAATGCCGGACTTTGGCTGCTGGTCGGCCAGATACTCGTGGACCTGCGCGGGCGGGTCATCCGTGATTGCTGCGACGACGACGCCTTTTGCGGCGAAGCGTTCGTGCAGGCTCTGCAATTCGCGAAGCGCCTCGCGCGACGGCGTTCCCGTCGTGGCGGCGAACGCGAGCAGCGCCACCTTCGTCCTTCCGGGCGACAGGTCGAGCGCGTCGCCGTTGAGCCACTCCGAGATCGAGAGCGACGGGGCCGGTTCGCCGACGTGCGTGGAAACGGGCGGCGTGCGAGGCTGCGACGCCGGCGGTTCGGGGCGGCCGGCGTTCGATTCCGCGATCTGCGCCGTCGACGCGCCGGCGCCGGCAGTCAGCAGCGCGATTGCGGGAAGGAACAGTGATCTACGCAACCCGGCGATCATCTCATCACTCCCTCTCCCCGATCCAGCGGATGCCTCGCCGGCCGAAGCGGGCGCGATGCCCGCCCCGCCCGCCCGCGGCGCGGGAATGGTATCACGTCGAGCGAGCGGCGGGAGCGGTAGGAGCGGCGGGGCGGGCCGGTTTCCGCCGCGAAATCTGCCGTGCGCGTGCGAATCGGCCGTCGCGATTCGCACGATACATCGATTGGGCGCTGCCGCCGCGCGCCCGGAGCATCGCAGCCATGACGTTACAGGACGCAGCGTTTCACTGGGTTTCGCGCGAGCCCGGCACGGTCGGTGGAGTCATTCTGATTGGCGGACTCGTCTGCGGTTTTTTCGGACATCGCCTGTTCGGCGGACTTCTTGTGCTGGGCGCGTCGCTGCTGGGGTGGCTGGGCGGGCTGGTCGCCGGCGAGCTGACGGGCGTGCCGGCCGCGGCGCTCGGCGCGGTGGGAGTTGTGCTGTGCGGCGGAGTGGCGGCGCTCTGGCGGCGGGCCGGCGTGGTGGTCTCATGCGGCGGCACGTGGGCGCTGATGGGCGCGTATCTGTCAGGGCAGATCGGGCTGAAGGGCTTGCTGGTCGTCTGCGTGACCGCGGCGCTGGGGCTGCTGGGCGCCCTCTTCGCATACCTGTGCTACCGAACGATGACGGTCGTGCTCACGACGCTACAGGGCGCGGCGCTGATCGTCGTTGGGTTCGTCGGGCTTTCGCATGATTACCTGCCCTCGGTCGGCGCGACGCTCATGGAGTGGAGCCACGACTACAGTCTGCTGAGCCCGGTGCTGATCGCGATGATTTTCGTGACCGCGTATTCGTATCAGCAGATGACGCAGCAGGGGGACATCCGCACCGGCGCCAGCGCGATCGGCTGACGCGCGTGGCAAGGACAATTCGTGGCACGGGTATTTCGTGGCACGGGCATCCTGCCCGTTCAATCGGACAGGAAACGCACGGGGAGCATCGGCCTCTGGCCGGTGCGAGCGCCTCTGGCCGGTGCGAGCGCCTCTGGCCGGTGCGAACGCCTCTGGCCGGTGCGAACGCATATCTCGCACCGGCGAGACGCCGATGCTCCCCATTCATACCGCGGAGAAG
>CAZHIE010000098.1:8470-16020 GCA_964532435.1 uncultured Planctomycetales bacterium | reverse complement strand
CGTCAGGGAGCGCGACGTCCAAGTGCCGGTTGCGCGTGCCGGGGCGCACGATCGTTCCGCATCTCGACGCGATCCGTACGCCTTCGCCCCCAGTAACCCGCAACCGCGGCCGCAGGCTTCGCTCGCTCACGCTCGCGGCTCGGATCATGCGCGCTCGCTTACGCTCGCGGCTCCGATCACTCGCTACTCGCTCTTCGCTACTCGCTCCTCTCTCTTCCCTACTCGCCTTTCTCCGTCTCCCCCGGTCGCAGCACGCGCGGCAGGTAGAAAGGCTGCCCCGCGCGAATGTGCTCGATCATTCCGAAAATCGCCGTGTTCCGCAGGGCCGCGATCCGCTCGGCCGAGTAGCCCAGCTTTGAAAACGAAACCAGCCCCGCGTCGCGCGTGTGGCAATTCGTGCATTGCAGCGCCTCGCCGCGGCGCTGCGGATGCACGGCCGCGAGCAATTCGTCGCGCCGCGCGCCGCTCGCGCCGTTGCCCTCGCGCTGCCACGTCTCGACCGCCGCGTCGGCCCCGGCATGCCCGAAAACCGGCCGCCCGGTCGCCGCGTCGAGCAGCGCCAGCTTGGCCCCATACTCGCCGCGAAACGCCCGCCGCACCGCGTCTTGCGCCATGTCGAGCAGCTCGCCGAATGCCTCGCTCGTCACCGCGACGGCGCGCAGGTGATCGGCCGCCCGCGCGATCGACGGATCATCCTGCGCCTCGCGCGACGCCTCGCGCAGCAGCGCGACGATCTCCGCCTGATGCGCTTCCGTCAGGTTCGCCCGCGCGCCGGCGCCGGCGAATTGCTCCAGCCACGTCGCCGCGCGCAGGATGGCCGGCGCGGCCCGCGGCCGGCCCTCGCGCAGGTCGTACCACGTCAGCGAGAGCGGCGCTTCGGCCTGTATGTGGCAGACGCCGCAATGGATGCTCGTCGCGTGCATGTTCAGAAATGCGCGCACTTCCTTGTGCTTCGAATGCGGCAATGGCGCGTGACATCCGCCGCGGGTGCAGTCGTTGAACGAATCGTGCTGAATCCACGTGTCGAAGCGGTGGTAATGCGACAGGGGCGAGCGTGGGTTCTCCACCGCGGCCAGGCCGAGCCAGTCGGGCCGCTGACGGTCGAGCACGTCGTCCAGCCGGCGCGGCAGCGCGGCGATCTGCCCCGGAGGGCGCGACGCGACCGCCAGCGACGTGACCAGATATGCAAACGCGTTCCAGCACAGGTAGACAATCACGAGCAGCAGCGCCAGCGCGTACACGCGCCGGATCAGCGCCGCAGCCATCCGCCGCGCCGCAAGCAGCCCCGCCCGTATCGCCGCGCGCACCGCGGCCCAGCGCTGCGCGAGCGTCCGCTTCGTCGGTGCGCGGCCCGGCGGCGGGCCGGCGGCCGCGGGAGTCGGCGTATCAGCCATGTCCGGCGCCCTCCACGGAAATTCCCAGCGCCGCGGCCTGCGCCGCGACAAACTCGCCGTGCTCCTCCGCCAACTTCGCCTCGGGGGTCCGGCCGGTGAGCGTTGCGGGCGAGAGCGGCATCACCGCGGGCGCGAGCATGACGTTGTAGATGTGCAGAATCCCGACGTGAATGATCGCGAGAAACGCCTCAAACGTGTGAATGATCGCCGCGAGGTTGAACACGCGCCCGCCGAACAGGTGCGACGCGATCTGCTCGCCCCACAGCAGCAGCCCCGTCAGCCCGAGCAGCACGGTTCCCCACATTACGCCCAGGTACTCGAACTTCTCCGCCGCGCTGAATCGGCCGAACTGCGGGCGCTCCTTCCGCCGCCCGACCAGGTACGCGAGCAGCGCCGCCATGCGCCGGCCGTCGTCGGGCGTGATCGCCAGGGGCAGGCGCAGGTATCCGCGCCGCAATCCGAGCCGGCCGCCCTCCGGCGCCGGCTCGCGCGAGCGGCGCCACCAGCTCACGAGGACGGTTGCCGCGTGGAGCGCCACGCCGATGAGCAGCGCCAGGCCGGCCCCGTGGTGCAGGGCGCGCGCGATGCCGAGGCCGCCGATCTGCTCGATCGTCCAGCGCGCCCAGGCGTGTTCGGCGAATTTCATGGGAAAACCGGTCAACGCCAGAGCCGCGAAGAGCGCCGCCAGAATCCAGTGCTGGTAGCGCTGCCCGACGCTGATCCGCCGCAGGGCCCGCTCGCCCTGCGGATGTGCGAGTATCGCGTAAACGAGCCGGCGGGCGCGTGTGTCGTGATGATTGCCGCCCAGCACCAGTTGCCGCGCCAGCTCCAGCGTCACAATCAGCGCCGACGGCCCGAACGACACGACCGTGAGCACGATGAACGCGGCCGCCAGCGCGTATTCGAGCGTGCCGAACGCCGAGGGCAGATCGAGGTGGACCGACGTTCCGGCGATCTCCTTCGTGGCGCCGGGGTGGCACTCCGTGCTGCGGCACGACTGCGCCACGCGGCTGGCATGCACGGCCGACTCGGGATTCGCCGGCGCGAACATGCGGTGCGCATCCTGCCCGTTGCGAACGTGGCACGACAGGCAGTTGGCCGTCGACGCGTCGCCGAGCAGGGCCGCCTTGCCGTGATAGCTGCGTACAAAGCTGGCGACGCCGTCCTTCATCGAAAACTGCTTCAGAATCAGTGGGTCGCTGTGACAAACCGCGCAGACCTGCGCCAGTTCCAGCGTGGGCCGCGACGGCGCGAGGCGCGAGGCGACGTGCCGGACGAAGTACGCGACGTCGGTCGGCGCCTGCGTCGAGTGGCACGAGTCGCAGCGGTCGGTCACGGCGCGCGTGCGCGTCCAGGCCTGAAGCAGCCCGGTCGGATCGCGGAACAGCGGCTCATCGTGGCAATAGAGGCACGCCGATTGCCCTTCGCGCAGCAGCGGCCCGCGCGAAAAGTTCAGCGTCGACAACGTCTCGCGCGCGTGAACGCTCTGATCCAGCATGACGCCGATGTCCGCGTGGCTGAAGCGCTGCGGCTGGCCGCTGGTGTCGGCCAGGTGGCACGTGCGCGTGCAGTCGACGCGCGTGACCGCCCCGTGCGGCACGACGCTCACTTCGTCGCGCGGGTGGCAGTCCGTACAGGTCAGCCGGGCGTGCGGGCCGCGCACGGAATGGACGTACGACGGATCTACGTAGAACACCGAGACGTGCTTCGTCTCGGCGTCGTACCGGCTCAAGCCCGGAAACTGGTGGCAATAGAGGCAATTCTCCGGATCGTCGGCCCGCGCCGCCGCGCAGGCGACCAGCGCAGCGCACAGCGCGCCGGCGACGTTCCCGAGCAGCGTCCGAGTGGCGGCGCTGCGCGAGTGCGCCGAAGCCACACTTGGCCGCGCCGGCGTGCCCGGCGGCCGGCCGGTCGCGCCGAAACCTCGCGTTTGCAGGGCCGGCTCATGCATCGCATACATCCTGACAGCACCTCTGCCCGGCTTCATGGCAGGCGGCGCGCCGCGCGCAGCGACTTGCCTGGAGAATCTGCCGCGCCGATCGACCGCCGCCGGGCACGTATCCTGACCGCCGCGTCGCCGCCGGTCCAGTTCGGTCGCGCACGAATGCGCGCCATCCGCCGATCTCGAAAACCGGCCCCGCGCCGCGTGCGTACATAGCTGCGCCGGGCGAGGCGAAGCGCCCCTCGCGCGGCACGTGACCGAAACCACAATCAAACCCCGCTGGAGACACGGACATGACACACCCGATGCGCGGATTCCGCGCCGCCGCCGCGGCCCTGCCGCTGCTCGCAACGCCGGCCTTTCTGGTCGCGCCCGCCGAGGCTTCGAGCCATCGCGAAGCGCCCCAGATCGCCGAAATGCCCAAGGTCGACGGAACCGATTTCTACATGTTCAACAGCTATGAGCCCGGCCGCAGCGGCTTTGTCACGCTCGTCGCCTGTTACATTCCGCTTCAGGATCCGTACGGCGGGCCGAACTACTTCCTCATGAACCCGGCGGCGCGCTACGAGATCAAGATCGACAACAACGGCGACGCGCGCGAAGACCTGACGTTCCGATTCCAGTTCTCCAACACGCTGCGCGACCTGACCGTCCCGGTCGGCGGCGTCGACGTCCCCGTTCCGCTCATCAACATCGGCCCGATCGCCGCCGGCCAGACCGGCGCGCTCAACGTCGCCGAATCGTTCACCTGCTCGCTCGTCCGCAACAACCAGTCGGCGCCGTTGACGAATGCGGCGAACGGCTCGGCCACCTTCGCCAAGCCGGTCGACAACATCGGCAACAAGTCGATTCCCGACTACGCGGCCTATGCCGGGGCGCACGTCTACAACGTCAACATCCCGGGCTGCCCGACGCCGGGGCGGCTGTTTGTCGGCCAGCGCAAGGATCCGTTCGTGGTGAACCTCGGCGAAGCGTTCGACCTGATCAACCTGAACCCGATCGGCGCGCCCGATTCGGAGAGCGACGATCTGGCGGACAAGAACGTCACGGCGTTCATTCTCGAAGTTCCGACAAGCTGCCTGACCAGCGGGCCGGAGAGCGTGATCGGCGCGTGGACCACGTCGAGCCTGCCCAAGCAGCAGACGTTCTCGGGAATTCCGACGTTCGCGCATCCCGTCAGCTACGACGGCAAGCACGTGCAGGTCTCGCGGCTCGGCAATCCGCTCGTCAACGAGCTGGTGATCGGACTGCGCGACAAGAACCGTTTCAACAACAGCGAGCCGTCCGCGGATGGGCAGTTCCTGACATATGTGACCAACCCCACGCTGCCGGTGCTGCTGAACGTGTTGTT
This sequence comes from uncultured Planctomycetales bacterium, assembly GCA_964532435.1. GTDB lineage: Bacteria > Planctomycetota > Phycisphaerae > UBA1845 > Fen-1342 > CAZHIE01. Next base: position 11,333 of record CAZHIE010000098.1, on the reverse strand, counting down.
CGGCGTGACGCCGCCGTGCCTGCCGCGCAACGACCTGGTGGCCGTGTTCCTGACCGGCGTTCCGGGGCTGAACCAGCCGGGCGGCGTCACGCCCGGCGAGATGCTGCGCCTGAACACGAACACGAACGAGGGCGCGGGCGGGTTTGCGATCACGCCGCGCGGCTCGCAGAGCACGCTGGGCGTGCTGGGCGGGGATCTGCAGGGCTATCCGAACGGCCGGCGGCCCGGCGACGACGTTGTCGACATCGCGCTGCGCGCGGTGATGGGCGTCCTCTCGCCCGACGCGGGCGACGCGGGCGGGTGCGCTCCGCACGGCCTGCTGCCCTACACGGACGGCGCCGCGATCAGCGACATGATGTTCGACAATGCGTTTCCCTACCTGACGACGCCGATCCCGGGCTCGCCGCGGTAGCGGGCGGCGGAGAAATGGCGAATTGCGAATAGCGAAGAACGAATGGCAGAAAGCCTCCGGGCTATCCGTCATTCGTTCTTCGCTATTCGCCATTCGATATTGCCTTCACCGCTCCGCCGGCGCCAGTTCCGCCAGCGTCTCGAAGAAACCGGGAAAGCTCTTCGACACGCAGCCCGCGTTGCGGATCAGCACCGGACCGCCCGCCAGGCCGGCCAGCGCGAAGCTCATCGCCATGCGATGGTCGTCGTAGGTCTCGATCGACGCCGGCGCAAGCTGGGCGGGCGGGTGAATCGTCAGGCTTCCCGCCGCCGCATCGACGCGCGCGCCGAGGCGGGTCAGCTCCTGCGCCAGCGCCGCGATGCGGTCGGTCTCCTTGATGCGCAGGTTTTCGATTCCGGCGATGTGCGTTGGGCCGTCCGCAAACAGCGCGGTGACCGCGAGCGTCTGGGCGGTGTCAGGCATCTCGTTCAGATCGACCGACACGCCGCGCAGCCGCCCGCGCGGCGGACCCGCGACGCCAATCCCGTCGCCGCTCTCGCTCAACTCGCAGCCCATGCGGGCCAGCACGTCGGCGTACGCCACGTCGCCCTGCCGGCTGGCGCGCGTCAGCCCCGCCACACGCACGCTTCCGCCCGTTATCGCCGCGCAGGACCAGAAATATGCGGCTGCGCTCGCGTCCGGTTCGATTGCGTAACGTTCCGCGCGGTACCGCTGCGACCCCGGCACGATGAAGCGGCCGCCGCAGGACTCAAGCGATTCGACGCCCATCGATTCCATCACGCCGAGCGTCATCGCGACGTACGGCCGGCTCAGCAGCGGCCCGTGAACGCGGACCAGCACGTCGCGAACCGCGCAGGGCGCGACCATCATCACCGCGCTCACAAACTGGCTCGATTGCGGCGCGCGGAACTCCGCCAGCCCGCCCTCAAGCCCGCTCGCCGCGATCGTCAGCGGCGGGAAGCCGGTCGCGCCGTCGTAACCGATCTGCGCGCCGAGCGCGCACAGCGCGTCGACCAGCGGGCCGATCGGGCGCTCGCGCATGCGCGGCGAGCCGTCGATGCGATATCGCCCGCGGCCGGTGCAGGCCAGCGCCGCCAGAAAGCGCATGGCGGTGCCCGCGTTTCCGGCGTCGATCTCGGCGGTGGTCTCCGGCAGGAACCCGCGGCATCCGCAGACGTTCAGCTCTTCGCCGCGCCGCTCCGTCGAGATGCCGAGCGCGGCCAGGCCGGCGATCATGCGCTCCGCATCGTCGGAAAGCGACGCGCCGGCGAGCGTCGATACGCCGTCGGCCAGCGCGGCGCACAGCAGATATCGGTTGGTCAGGCTTTTCGAGCCGGGCAGACGAACGGTCGCGTTCGGCGGCGGAATCGGCCGCACGCGCACGTCTGGGCCGACCCATTCTACGAACACGCGCGTGCCTCCCGCGCCGCGGCGGCCCCGGATGCGGCGCGCGGCGGCTGACCATTCCATCGGAGCGGAGCGGCGCGCGGCTTCATGCGGCGAGTCGGAACAGCACTTCGAGCGACCAGCAGAGCCGGGCGGGCGGTATCTGCTCGGCCGCGCCGTCGGCCACGCAGCCGAGGTGCAGCAGGCCGTCTCGCTCGCCCAGCCAGATTCGGCAGCGCGCCTCGTCCGGGTCGCGCAGCCGGCAGAGCGCCGGGCGACCGGTGCGCGGCGCCGCGCCGGGCGCGACGAGCAGCGTCTCGCCAGGCTGGAGCAGCGGGGACATGCGCGCGTCGTCGAGCCGTGCGCCGAACATGCCGTCGAAGAGCTGCGCCATGCGCTCGTCGGCCAGGAAGCGGCGCGGCGCGGCGCCGGGCGCGCGCTGCTCGATCACGCGGACGAGCGGGGCGGCGCCGGCCGGCGCGCCGGCGACCGGTTCGAGCAGGCGCCGGGCGTCGCATTCGACCCACTCGGGCTCAGACCCGGGCGCGGCGCCGTGCGGGCCGCGGCCGGGATCGTCGTCGCCGCCGGGCAGCTCCGCGGGCAGATCGGCGAAGTCGAAAATGGGGATGAGGCCGCGGACCGCCGCGGCGGTCGTCTCGGGAAGCCGCGGGGCGGGGGCGGATTGCGCCGCATCGCCGCGCAGCAGCAGATCGACGAACGCCTCGACCGGCGCGGCGAAGCGCGGCTGCTCGTCGAGCAGTCGCGCCAGGCGCGTGAGCAGCTCCTGATGCCGCGTGCGCGTGCCGGAGATGACGACGGTTCCGCGGGCCGCCACGCCGGTGAGCAGCCATTGCAGGTCTTCGCCCGTCAGCTCGCAGATGCGAACGAGCAGCTCGCCGGAGGGAATCGCGCCGCGCTCGAAGCGCTCGTACTCGCCGGCCTCCAGGCCGAGCCGGCGCGCGAATTCCTCTTTGCCGCGCGGGCCGAAATGGCGCCGGCGCAGCTCGCGAAGGCGTTCGCCCAGACCTTGTGCCCCGTCGGCCATCGCACCTCGTCCCGTCGGAA
>CAZHIE010000098.1:4406-8370 GCA_964532435.1 uncultured Planctomycetales bacterium | reverse complement strand
ACGGCGCCAGTAGCGACGCGGGCGACGCCGGACACGTCGTCCGCCGCCGCCCGCGATTGCGATTCAGATGCCCGGCGATTTCCGCCGTGCCGCACGGACGCTAGAAGCGCCGCGCGCCCTTGCGGCGACGCATCCCGGCGATGCCGAGGAGCGTCAGCGCCATCGGCGTCAGCCCGGCCGGGCCGCAGCCCGCCGCGCCGCCGCCGCACCCGCCCGGAATTTCCGGAACCGGGTTGTCGCCGCCCGTGGTCGGACGGCCCGAGTCATCCACCGGCGACGTGACCGTCACCTTGATCGTCGCGGCGCCCTCGCCGCCCGACGAATCGGCGACGCCGAGCACCACGCTGTACTCGCGCGGCGTGGTGTAGGTGTGCGTGACCACGTCGCCTTCGACCTGGTCGCTGCCGTCGCCGAAGTCCCAGCGATACGACAGCGCGCCGCCGTCGGGATCCGCCGACGTGCGGGCGTCGAACGTGACGGTGAACGGCGCCGGGCCCTGCGTCGAGCTGGTGCGAATGCGCGCCACCGGGCTCTGGTTGTTGCTGGACGAGTCGCTCGTGACCACGATCGTCAGCGTCGCCGTGTCGGTCTGGTCGCTCGAGTCGGCAACCGTCAGCGTCACGTTGTACGTGCCGGCGCGGTCGAACGTGTGCTGCGGATCGGACACGCCCGACACGATCGCGCTGCGATCGCCGAAGTTCCACGAGAACTCCAGCGGATCGGCCTCGGGATCGCTGGAGCTCGATCCGTCGAACTGCACCGCGAGCGGCGCCTTGCCCGACAGGCGGCTGGCCGTGAACCCGGCCGTCGGCGGCTGATCCGCCGGTGGACCCGCCACGCGAATCTCGATCGTCCGGCTGGCCGACTTGCCATACGGGCGGTTCGTGACCGTCAGCGTCGAGCGATAGACGCCCGGCGTGGCGTAGACGTGATCGGCGCGGGCCGTCAGCGCCGGCGCCGAGTCATCGCCGAAGTTCCAGACGAAGTCGAGCCCCTGCGTTCCGGGGTTCGGATCGGTCGTAAGCTCGCCGCTGAACTGCACGCGCAGCGGGCCCGCGCCGCTGGTCGGCGCGGCCGAGGCACGAACGGTCGGCGGCAGCGCCTCGCGCACGGAGATCGTCACGGTCGCCTGAGCGGAGAGCCCGAACGAGTTGGTGACGGTCAGGACCGCCTGGAACGTGCCCGCGTGCTCGTAGCGATGCGGAACCGGACGATCCAACTGCGTCGTCGTGAACGGCAACGTGCCGTCGCCGAAGTCCCAGCGGAACGTCAGCGCCGCGCCCAGCGGATCGTTCGACAGGTCGTGCCGGAACGTCACGTTGAGCGGCGACAGGCCGCTGATGAGGTTGTTCTCCGTTCGCGCGATCGCGATCGGCGGCTGCGGCGTGACGACCTCGCCGTCCTTGACGAGCACGGCGTCGCTGAAGTCGGTCAGGCCGGTCGTCAGGAACAGGAACTGGTCGCCGCTGTCGCCGTCGTCGGGGTCGTCGAACGGCGTCGCCCCGGACGTGATCAGGAATCGCAGCGCGCTGCGCCCGAACTGATCCACGTCGCTGCTGTACACCACGCCCGTGGTCGCGGTGGCGACCTGCATGCCGGACAGCGAACCTTCGACCGACCACGTCTCGGCTCCGGGCGGCGTGTCGTTGATGCAACGAACCGTCCAGCGCTCGAAGCGCGAAATCGCCGGATCGACCGCCTGCACCGCGAGCGCGCCGGTGCCCTGATTGTCGATGCTGGCGCGCGGGACCGACCAGAAGTTCTCCTGGCTGTTGTCGGCGCCGCGACCCGGAATCATCTTCGCGTAGAAGACGTACGTGCCGTCTTCCAGGCCGAGTTGGCGAATCGGCGCCTGATAGATGCCGTCGATCTCGCCCGGCGGCTTGGTCGCCGGAGGCCCAAGCAGGATTCCCTGCGTGTAGAGCGGATCCTGGTCCTGCACCGTGCGAACGGCGTAGAACTCGATCCGCGTTCCGCCGAACTGGTCGAACGCGATGAAGCGCAGCGGGTAGCGGCCGCTGACCGAAACGCCGCCCGGTGGCTGCACCCACTCAAACGTGGGCAGCTCGCGCGGGAACCAGCGGAACACGACCTGCGACCAGGGGCCGGGAAGCTCCTGACCATTCGGGCCGTTCCGCGTGTACGACTCGGTGATGTTGACGATCTCCAGACCGCTCGGCTGACCGTTGTAGAACGTGTTCGCCGGGTCGGTGCCGCGGTTCCAGGTGGTGCGGCCGGTGGAGCCGGGGAACGGATCGCCGTCATCGCCCATGTTCTCGCCGCTCTCCAGGTTCTGGAGGCCGTCCGCCTGCACGATTGTGTAGGTGAAGTGGCTCTCCAGGCGCTGCTGGAGCGGGAGGCCTTCGAGATTTCCGCGGCGATCCACGTGCATGATGAGGATGCCGTGGCCGGGCTGGAACGCGTCGAACGCGATCAGCGGGGCGCGGTCGCCGCGCAGGGCGAGTTGCCCCTCCGACGTGAGAATGCCCGGCGAGTTTCTCCAAAGATAGAAGATCTCGCTCTCATAGAGCGGATTCGTGTACGTGTAGACCGTGCGGAAGCGGTCGAACTCCCACGCCTTGATGTTCAGCGTCGTGTTGCCCGCCGGAACGAGGACGCGGGTGATGTCCACCGGCTCGATCCAGCCGGAGTCTTCCTTCAGGATCGGAACGGGGTGGACCAGCCCGCCGCCCGCCATCACGCACCATGCGCCGATGGGGTTGTTGATGATGCGGCCGGAGAAACCCGAGCGGTACACGTCGTAGTCGTACAGGTCGGGGAAGCCTTCCCAGCTATGGCCGTACTCGTGCGCCGAGAACGGCGTGTGGAAGCTGCCGACGTCGAACGAACCGCCTTCGCCCTGGTCGTCGTTGAGGCTGATTCCCAGTCCGTCGAAGAACGGAACGGGGACGAATTCGGAGCGGCGGCGCGCGTCGGGGTTGCCGTCGCGCGTGAGGATCATCTGATCGAACGACGGCGCCGGCAGCGAGAACATGCCGCGGGCCGTGCCTTCGGGCAGGAGGATTACGCCGGAGATGACGTTGCCGAAGCGGCCGGGGCCGTTCAGGAACTCGTCCCAGTCGACGGCGTCGTCGAGCGCGGCGACGATCGACTCGAGCAGGCGGTGGCGGTTGTAGGGATATTCGCTGCCCGGGCCGCCGTTGGGGGCGGTGCCGGGGTTGGCGTCCACGCCGTAGTTGGAATACTCCGTCTTGGCGGGGAAGCCGAACTCGCCCGGTTTGCCGGGCGTTTCGCCCATGTCGACCATGCCGTCGAGGTTGATGTCGCGGTGATACTGGAAGATGAAGTCGATGACACCGTCGCCGTCGATGTCGATGCCGTCATCGGTGAGCGACGTGCCGTCGGTGCGCCAGGTGAGCAGTTCGAGGTTCTGCACGTTGCCGGCGTCGTAGCCGCCGTCACCATGCACGTTGAACGCCAGCGGGCCGCCGGCCGGGATGATCCCGTCGGGCGTGACGCCGACGGGGTCGCCCGCGCCGATGTCCTGGCCGATGCGCGAGTTGTTCTCGACGCCGGTGACTTCGCCGATGTAGCCGTCGCCGCCGCTGTAGTAAATGGACGAGGGCAGGTCCGCGAACTCGCGCGGGCCGTCGTACATGCCGTCGCGCGCATCGCCGGGGTCGGGCAGAATCGTGCCGCTGTCGCCGCCCTGCGGCCCCCAAGTGTTGTCGCGGAATGGCCGGCCGTTGCCGGTCGGTCCGCCGCGGTTCGCCTCGAAGAGCGGGTTACGCGCCGTTTCCGGCTCGCCGATGAGCAGCGGCCGCGGCTCGCCCGGGTTCCAGATGTGCGTGTACTCGATCGCGGGACTCCAATCCGGCGGCGCGCCGCCGTAATACTCGTCCCAGAAATCATCGAGCCAGTCCGGGCGCGGCGTGACCGGTCCGCTGCGACGCTGCTGCTCCGCCAACTCGTCGTTGGCGTTCAGGAAGCCGCCCGGAAGCTG
>CAZHIE010000098.1:0-4306 GCA_964532435.1 uncultured Planctomycetales bacterium | reverse complement strand
GTTGTTGTCGCCGAAGCGCAGCTCCTGGAGGAAATCGAGCAGCGTCGGCGGGGCGCCGTTCACGTCGGGCATGACGGTGTCGAGATTGCCGTCCAGGTCGCGGTCGATCCAGATTTCGCCGCCAAACGAGAAGTCGAATTGGAAGTTGCCGTTGAAGTCCCACCACTCGGCATAGTCCCCACTCACATCCCAGCCGAGGAAAATGGGGTTCTCAGGATCGGTCGTGTCCCACAGATCTCCGGCCAGAAGCACCGCAGCGCTCGTCGTGCGGCGCTCGATGTCGATCTGGCCGTTGCCGTTCTTGTCGATGCCCCACTCGGGCGTGCCGGCGTCATAGATGCGGTTGTTGTTCAGATCGCGGAAGCGCTCGCCCGGCGTCCAGATCGGCGTGAAGTACTGGTCGAACTGGAAGCCGCCGGGGCCATCAACAGGATCGGCCCCGAAGCCGGGGCCGTCATAGTCGTACTGATACTTGCTGACGAACGGGTTGAACGATTCGCCCTCGCCGGCTGTGTACGTGAAGTCGCCGGTCAGGTCGATGTGCTCGATCACGCCCGTGCCGCCAAAGCTCGTGTCTCCGCCGAAACCCGGAGGGCTGGTCGGCCAGGGCAGCGAGATCCACCCGAACACGTCGCCGCTGACGGTGATGTCGCCGTACGAGACCTCTTCCCACCACTCGGCGTACGACTCGACCAGCGTCTGGCCGGGCTGGCCGTCCTTGGTCTTGTCGAAGTAGGAGTCGTAGACGTCGTTGCGGTTCGGCAACACGAGCGGAGCGCCCGGATGGTCCTTTGGCGGGTCGGCGAGGAAAACCACGAACTTGCGGCTTTCCGCGTTGGCCGTCGATGTGAACCACGCGAGCGGCCAGGCCGCCAGCAGGCAGGCGATGGGCAGCCAGGCGAAGGAGGCACGGAACTTACGAGCCATGAGAGGTATCCTCCGGTTGCGCGAACGCTCGCCAGAGCGGTCTTGGCACGGGTCTCAGCAAACCCTCGGCAGACGAATCGAATCCTGTGGGGCGGCGGACGGGCCGCCCTTGTGCGACATTCGCGGGCGACACTCTCAAATGGCGCAGCGCCGCGGCGACCCCAATGCTGGGCAGCCGGCAGCGCGCACCCGCGCCGACCCGGTGACTCGCCACATCTTAGCACATCCCACGTGAGCCGGAAAAGGTCCAACCGGCGATCCGCCGCAGGATTGACAGATTTTGCACCAATCGGGGCCAATTTCGCAAGGTGCTGTGCTCATAACACTTGCGCACGACCGAAAACCCGACCACGCGCCGCGCCGGCCCACGCGCCCACGCGAGCGACCGACACGAACGCTTGCCTTCCCCGCGATCACTCGAACGACCCCGGAGCAATCGTCATTCGCAAAATTCCGTCTGATAACCAGATCCGGCGAATGTGGCAGCGCTGCCGGCCGTTCGGCCAGGTCCAGTCGTTTCGGAGCCGGATGGTCGAGCCGGCGGCCCGGAATCGCGCCGTCGGGCGGGGCAGCGCGCCGAGGATCAGGCTGACGGGCGCCGGCAGCGCGCCGACGTGGGCGCTGCGAACGTCGACGCACAACTCCCCGTCTTTGATCGAAGGCTGAAAGCTCGCCCGCACGGGCACGCGAACGCCCGACCACGTCGTCGTCGCGCCGATCTCGATCGCGCCAGCAGCCTCACGGATTCGGGCGCTTTCCACCTGGTCAAGTTCGGTCGGCCATTGCGTCCACACGTCCAGCTCGCGCCGCGCGGCCAACCAGCGATCGAGCTGCGCGACCGATATCGCAACCTCGGTTTCGCGGCGAGCGTTGAGCGCGGCGCTGACTTGCTCGATCAGGTTGGTGAGGTCGCGGCGATCGGCCGGCAGGCGGGAATAATCGATCGCGGCGGGACGGCACCACGCGGGTCGCCAAAGCGCGGAAAAAACCGCGGTCGTCATGCCGACGACGACGATCGCGGAAAGGGCGCCGACCGTTCGCCGCCAGCGGCGCCGCGAGACGGGGAGCGCCCGAGCGGCGCCCGGCGGAGAGTGATTCGCCGCGCCGTCTACGGCATGTCCTCGTCATCTTCGAGCGCGGTGATCTGATCATCGAGCGCGAAGTCGGTCTCGTCGAGCTCGAAAAGCTCGTCTTCGCCGATCGGGGCGGCCGAGGCGGCGCCGGCTGCGGCCGCGGCGCCCGCGACGCTCGATGCGTCGATCTTGCTGGGCCGGCCGTTGATCCGCACGACGAAGCTGGCGGGTCCGACCTTGAGCACGTCGCCGGCCTTGAGCGTGGCTTCTGCGACGCGCTTTCCGTTGACGTACGTCCCGTTGGCGCTGCCGAGGTCGCGCACGGTCACGGCCTTGCCGTTCAGGCTGATCTCGCAATGTTGCCGCGACACGTCGCGCGTCGGCACGCGCAGCTCGCAATCCTGCCGCCGGCCGATGATCGTCTTCGGCTTGGCGATGGGGAATTCGCGCTGTTTCTTGTTCGTCACCAGGACGATGACTACGTCCATCCGTCTCGGTCCTTCCGCCGCTCCATGTAGCCCGGCCGGCGAACAAACGCACTTTGCGGTGCGTCGGGTTGCGCGGCCGCGAGCGAAGCGACTATGATGCAGGAGTCAATGTCAGAGACTCGATGCTATGCGAAAGACGCGCTGCTGACAACGCCCGCGGCGTGCCGGTCGCTCTACGTCCACGTCCCCTTCTGCCACACGATCTGCGGCTACTGCGACTTTTACTCGGAGGTACTCGACCGCGGCGCGGCCGGACCGCTGGTCGACGCGCTGCTGCGGGAATTGGACGGCCACGAGGCGCGCGGAAGGGCGCTGCGGTTCGAGACCATCTTCGTCGGCGGCGGCACGCCCACGACGCTGCCGCCGGACGACCTGCGGCGCCTGCTGCGGCGCGTGGGGCGCGACGCGGCCGGCGGCGTCGAATTCACGGTGGAGGCGAATCCGGCTACGGTGAACGCCGAAGTCGCCGACGCGCTCGCCGAAAGCGGCGTGAACCGCGTCTCGATCGGCGCGCAGTCTTTCGATGAAGGCGAGCTGCGCGTGCTCGAGCGCATCCATCGCCCGGAACAGGTCGCCCAGACGGTCGAAATCTGCCGCTGCGCGGGCATTCGATCGCTCAATCTCGACCTGATTTTCGCCGTTCCCGGCCAGTCGCTCGATCGCTGGATGCGAAATCTCGAGCGCTGCCTCGCGCTCGCGCCCGATCACATGTCGTGTTACGGACTCACGTACGAGCGCGGCACGCCGCTGTTCGACCAGTTGCGCGCCGGCCGCGTGCGGCGCGTCGATGAAGATATCGAGGCGGAAATGTTCGAGGCGACGGCTGAGCGGCTGGGCCGCGCCGGCCTGCGGCAATACGAGATAAGCAACTATGCGCGGCCGGGGGCGGAGTGCCGGCACAATCTCTGCTACTGGCACAACGAGTCGTACGTGGGAATCGGGCCGTCGGCGGCGGGGTATGTCGATGGGGTGCGCTATAAGAACGTGCCGGATACGCGCGCGTATGTGAAAGGGGTGGAGAGCGGCGCATCGACGTGGATCGAGCAGGAGCGGCTTCCGCCGGATGCGACGGCGCGAGAGACGGCGATGCTGGAGCTGCGGCTCATGGATGGCATCGGGCGGCGGCGCTTCGCGGAGCGGTTTGGCGTCGATCCGGCGACGCTGTTTGCCGATGCGATCGAGCGCCACGCGCGCGAAGGACGACTGGTGTGTGATGAGCGCGGCATTCGTCTGACGCGCGCCGGGCTGTTGCTGGCGGATACGGTTATTGCGGATTTTCTGTAGCGGCCCGCGCCCTCGCGCGGCCGGAGCGGCGTTCGTAGTTACGGGCGCCCCGACGCGCCGGCCCCGCACGCCCGCAGCGGCCGCGAGTGCATCCGAATGAGAAGCGTATCTCCGAGCCCGCGTGTCCTCACGCGGGTCTCTGCGTCAGCAGGAAGACCCGCCTGTGGACAGTCGGGCTCGATTGTCCTCACGCGGGTCAACGATTGTGGGGAAATGCAGCCGAGGGCGGTTGCGGTCCACTCAAAAGTGCAGCCGAGGGCGGCTGCGGTCCACTCAAAAGTGCAGCCGAGGGCGACTGCGGTCCACTCTGCTTGTATTCGCCCGGAAGGGCGCGCGATGGTTGCCAGGGGCTTCAGCCCCTGGAACGCGGCGCCATTACCTCATTTGTCTTCGCCCGGCAGGGCGCGCGAAGCTGCGTGGAGGTGCGCGCGTCCGCCCTGCCGGGCGGAATGAAGAAGAGAGAGAGAATGCGCTCGGGTCCAGGCGTTGAAACGCCTGGCAACCATCGTGCGCCCTGACGGGCGAAGAGGGATG
>CAZHIE010000097.1:0-16033 GCA_964532435.1 uncultured Planctomycetales bacterium | reverse complement strand
CGCTCGCACCGGCCAGAGGCCGATGCTCCCCGCCGCGGTTATCGCGTGGTCATCCCGCGGTTATCGCGTGGTCATGTTACGGTCGGGCGGGGGCGCGGTCGCGAAGACACACGGCGTTGGACGCAGAGGTCGGACGCGCGCCCCGCTGGTGCGAATGCCGCGCTCGCACCGGCCAGAGGCCGATGCTCCCCGCCGCGGTTATCGCGTGGTCATCCGGCGATTCTCGCGTGGTCATGTTTCGGCCGGGCGGGGTGCGGGCCGGGATGGCCGCGCGGGGAGGCGTCGTGAGAGGCGGCCGGCAGTGCCGTGCGCCGGCAGAAACGGGAAGGTTGTCCGAAACGGCGCGATCGGCGTAGATTACGCGCGTGCCGCGGGGCGGCCGACGGAGGATCGCGCTTGCGGATTCGCGAATTTCAGCAACTGATCGACCGCATGTATTCGGAGCGCGATCGGCAGCGCGGCTCCGCCAAGACGTTCCTGTGGTTCGCCGAAGAAGTCGGCGAGCTGGCCAGCGCGATCGCCGAGCGCGACCGCGAGGGCATGCCGGGCGAGTTCGCAGACGTGCTGGCGTGGCTGGCGACGCTCGCCAACGTCGAGGGGATCGACCTGGAAGACGCCGTGCGCAAATTCACGGAGCGCGGCTGCCCCGGCTGCGGGCAGGTCGTATGCGTGTGCAGCGAGAAGATGACATGACCCGGCGCGCGACGCGATGTTCGGGCCGGGCGAAGCGGGTTGGCCTGCTGCTGCTGGCGATCGTGGGCGCGTGCGGCGCGGCCGCGCGGGCGGGCGACCTGCGCGTTCATCGTACGAAGTACTACGAGCTGCACACCGATCTGGAGGGCGACGCGCTGCGCGAGGCGAAGCTGCGCGTGACGCTGATGGCGGAGGAGTATCACCGGCGGACGAAGGATTTTGCCGGCGAGTTGCACAAGGCGCTGCCGTTCTTTCTCTACTCCGAGGCGAAGGACTATTACCTGGCGGGCGGGAAGCCGGGCAGCGCGGGCGTATTCGTGGGCGACCGGCTGATGGCGATCGCCGACCCCGATCGGCCCGCGGCGATGTGGCACACGATTCAGCACGAGGGATTTCACCAGTTCGTTTTCTTTGCGATCGGCGAGAAGGTTCCGACCTGGGCGAACGAGGGCATGGCCGAATATTTCGGCGAGGGCGTGTTCACCGGCGACGACTTTCAGACCGGGGGCGTTCCGCCGCAACGGCTGCTGCGCGTGCAGCGCGCCATTCGCGATCACAAGTACAAACTGCTGCGCGAAATGATGGTCATGCCGCAGGAGAACTGGAACTCCGACTTCACGCTGGAGAACTACGACCAGGCCTGGTCGATGGTGCATTTTCTGGCGCACGCGGAGAACGGGAAGTATCAGCGCGCGTTCGGGGCGTTTCTGACCGACGTGAGCCGCGGGCAGGATTGGCAGGCTGCCTGGACGCGAAATTTCGGGCGCGACGTGTCGGCGTTTCAGGAGCGCTGGGAGACTTACTGGTCGAGCCTCGACGAGGCGTCTTGCAAGCCGTTTTACGCCGAAGCGGTTACGGCGACGCTCACGAGCTTCTTTGCGCGGGGCCTCAGCCAGCGGCAGGATTGGGAGACGTTCGACCAGTATCTTGCGACGGCCGCCGACGGCAGCGTCAAGATGAACGAGGAAGACTGGCTGCCCGCGCGGCTGTGCAAGGAGGCGGCGGCGATCGCGCCGAAAGTCGGCGCCTGGTCGCTCGAAAAGCGCAGCGGCAAGCGGCTGGTCGTCTGCACGCTGGACGACGGCACGCGGCTGGAGGGCTCGCACATTCTGCGCGGTTCGCGGATCAAGAGCGTGAAGGTCGAACCCAAAAACGCGAAGCGCAAATAGATGGCGCGGGCCGGCGAACGAATCCACACGCTTGCGCAGCGGCTCGAGCGCGCCTGGGGGCCGCGGTTGGCGCGGCTGCCGATTCGGCGACTGATGTTGGCCGCGATTGTCGCGGGGGTTGTCTGGCGCATCGCGCGCTACCTGCTGAATTTTCCGCTGTGGGGCGACGAGGCGTTTGTCGCGGTCGAGTTCATCGATCGCGCACCGACGTTTCATCCGACTTTCGCAGGACTTTTCGAGCCGACGCACTATCGGCAGATCGTGCCGCTGGGCTTCATGTGGCTGACGCTGGCGATCTCGCGCGTGGCGGGCTGGTCGGAGTATGCGCTGCGGCTGGCGCCGCTGATCGCCGGGTTGGCCGTGCTGCCGCTGCTGTGGCGGTTTCTTGCGCCGCTGGTGGGGCGGCGCAGCGCGCTGCTGGCGGTGGCTGTGCTGGCGGCGTCGTATTATCCCGCGCGGCACGCGACCGAGGTAAAGCCGTACTCGACTGATCTGCTCGTCGCGCTGATGCTGTATTTCTGCGGATGGCTTGTGTATGAGCGACCGCGCTCGGCGTTGCGGGTCGGCGGGCTGCTTGTGCTGGCTGCGGCGGCGCCGTGGTTGTCGTACCCGTCGGCGTTTGTGGGCGGGGCGGTCGGATTGTTGCTAACGATGCGGGCGTTTGGGCGGCAGCCGCGACAGTCAGACGCGGCGCTGGCGCCCGTCTCGCGCGGGGCGGCGCTGGCCGCGTGGGCGGCGTACGGCGTGGTGCTGTGCGGCAGCTTCGGCGCGATGTACGTGTCGTATGGCGGGCCACATGCCCGCGCGGCTGCGACGGAGGGTTTGAACGACATCGAGATGTGGCGGCAGGCGTTTCCGCCGCTGGCCGAGTTCTGGAAACTGCCCGCGTGGCTGGTTTCGATCCACACGGGGAATCTGGTTGCGTATCCGGTGGGCGGGCCGCGCGGGCTGAGCGCTGCGTCGGCGGTGCTGATCGCGATCGGCGCGATTCGCTGGTATCGCCGCCGCCGCGCGCTGCTCCTGCTGATGCTTTCGCCGCTGCTGTTCATGTTCGCGGCGGCGGCGTTGCAGAAGTATCCGTATGGCTCGACGGTGCGGACGTCGATCTGCATGGCGCCGTCGTTCTGCGCGCTGCTGGCGGTTGGTCTGCGCGCCGTGTGCGAGTGGGTGGCGGCGCGGGTCGGCACGCGGTCGCTGGGCGGCGCGGACACGGCGCTGCGCATCGCGCTCCTGGGTTTGCTGGTGCTGCCGATCGCGGGGCTGGCTCGGGACGCGGTTTCGCCGCACAAGAAGTCGGCGGATCGGCGCTGCCGGCGCGTGCTGAGCGAGCTGGCTCGCAAGACGGGGCCGCACGACGCCTGGTTTGTGTACGCGGCGCTGGATAAGAAGGACGGCGCCCGCGCGCCTTGGATCGGTCCGTGGAAAGGCGACGCGGCGCGTTTCATCTATTACACGCTGCGGCTCGCGCCCCGCGCGCCGCACTGGGCCGCGGCCGCGGAGGACGTGGCGGCGCCAAACGGCAGCGCCTGGCTGCTGGTCTATCGCGGCGAGAAATATGCGAGCGTGTTTCCGGCCGCGGATTTCGTGCGCTATCGAGGCGAGGTCGAAGCGCGGCTTGGCCCGCCGATTCGTGTGGCCGAGAGCGTGTGGGAGCGCGTGCGCGATCGTGAGGGGAAGGAGCACGCGCTGGAAGTTTTCGAAGTGCTGCAATTTGGCGGCGCGGCCGGCGCGAGCGGCGGCGGCGGGTAGGACTTTCGGGCGTCCCGTATAATTCGGCCGCGCGCCGGCGGCGAAGGCGCGCGACGCCGCGGACGCGCGCGAGGGTGCGACGATGCCACTGCTGGTCGGGATCGACGAGGCCGGCTATGGGCCGACGCTGGGGCCGCTGGTGGTGGGTGCGACGTTGTGGCGCAGCGGCAAGCCGGGCATCGATTGCTGGAAGGCGCTGTCGCGGGCGGTGGCGCGGGAGGGCGGGCGCGAGGAATCGCGCCTGGTGGTGGGGGATTCCAAGGCGGTTTTTGATCGCAAGCGCGGCATCTGCACGCTGGAGCGCAGCGTGCTGGCGTTCGCGCGCTGTGCGGATTGCTACGCCGGCACGCTCGGCGAAATGCTCGAACGGTTGGGCTGCCCGGCGCAGGATCTGGCCGGCTTTGTTCCGTGGTATCGCGATCTGTCGCGCGCGGTGCCGCGCGATCCGACCGGTTCGGCGTGCGAGGGGGCGGCTGCGCGGCTGCGCGCGGCGATGATGGAGGCGCGGCTGGAATGCGTCGGACTGCGGGCGCGGGTCGTGACAGAGGATGCCTTCAATCATCGACTGCGACAGACTCGGAACAAGGCGAACATCGTCGTGGAGGCCGTGCTGGGGCTGATCGCGTGGGCGACGAGCGGCGCCGGGAGCAGCGACGTGTTCATTCACGTCGATCGGCTGGGCGGGCGCACCGACTATCGCCCGCTTTTGGCGCAGGCGTTTCCCGGCCGGCACGTCCACGTGCTCGACATTTCGGAAGCGCGGAGTGCGTATCGCCTGGCCACGGCGGACAGCGATTGGACGATCGAATTCGCGATCGACGGAGATCGGCTGCACATGCCGGTCGCGCTGGCGAGCATGACGGCGAAGTACATCCGCGAGGCGCTGATGGAGCAGTTCAACGATTGGTGGGGGCGCGTCGTGCCGGGCGTCGAGCCGACGGCGGGATATCACACCGACGCGCAGCGGTTTCTCCGCGACATCGAGGCGTCGATTCCATCGGCCGGGGTCAGTCCGGACGTGTTTGTGAGGTACAAGTGAAGCGAGCTGTGCGATTGTGGGGCGCGCTTTCGCGCGGCGCGCTGCTGGCCGCGGTGCTGTGCTGCGCGAGCGCCGCGGCGCCGGCGGGCGACTGGTCGGCGGAGGCGCGTCCGGCACTGGAGGCGTACGCGCGCGGCGATGTGGCCAAGGCCCGGCAGGAGTGCGCCGCCATTCTCGACGGCGCGAGCGCCGGTCCGTTGCGCCGCGACGCGGCCGCGATACAGTCGCTGATTCTTCTGACGAGCGAAGGGCGCAGCGAGGCGCGCGACGGGCGCGCCCGGCTGGGCGAGCTGGCGGCGGAAGACGCGACGCTGGCCGATCGGCCGGAGTGCGCGCTGGCGCTGGGGATCGGCGCGCTGACGCTTCAGGAATCGCCGGCCGCGCTCGATCATCTGGATCGGGCGGCCGCGGGGTTTCGTCGAGCGGGCGACTCGGCGCGCGAGCTGGCGGCGCTGACGGCGCTGGCCGAGGCGTGGTCGGCGCACAACGAGTGGCCGAACACGCCGGCGGGGCTGGGCGTGGCGACGCCGGACGGGCCGGAAGCGGCACGGCAGTTGCGCCGGCGACAGATCGAACGATTGCGGCAGCGCGTCGACGAGTTGCCGCAGCACGAGACGGCGGCGCAATCGATCGCACTGACGCTGGCCGATCTTCTGCTTCGCAGCGACGACACGTCGGCAGAGGGCGCGGCGATTTTCGCGGAACTGGCCGCGGCGACGCCTGTAACACCGGCCGCGGCGCGGGCGGCGCTTCGGCTTGCCGAGTTGCGGAGCGATTCGGGGGACGCGGCCGCGGCGCTGGAGCTTCTCGAACGCGTCGCGAAGCTTGGGCCGGCGCCGCTGGCGGGCGAGGCGGCGCGCAAGCTGACCGAGGCGCGCGCCGCGCGGATCGAGATCCTGACGCCGACGGAGATCGCGGCGGACGCGGCGGCGCCGCTTCATCTGCGCGTGCGGAACCTCGCGAGCGTGGAGGTCGAAGTTCGCGCGGTGGACGTGGAAGCGTGGCTGGTCTCGCCGCGGCGCGGAGATGAGTCGGCGTTGCCCGACAGCGGCGCGGTCGCTTTCACAGCGCGCCTTGAGACCGGCGCCGCGCTGCCTAGCGCGTGGGATTCCGTCGCATCCGGGGCGGGTGCGTCGCTGCGGCTGGCGGCCGGGGGATACGTGCTGATCGCGGCGGGGCGCGCGGCGGATGGGCGCGAGCTGCGCGTGCAGCGCCTGCTGATTGCGACCGGCATTCGCGGCGTTTGCGCGATCGGCCGTGAGCGCGCCGTCGCGTGGGTCGCGGCGCGGCCGGACGCGGTCGCGGGCGCGCCGCTGGGCGCGACGGGCGGCGCGGATGCGCCGCCGAGCGTGAAATTCTGGATGCAGCGCTCATTCGCGCCGCAGCGGCACGAGCTGGCGGGCGGCGTGGCGAGCTTTCGCCTGCCGGCGGAGGCGAGCGTGATGCGCGAGAAGGGCTGGTACTGTCTGTTTCGCGCGGGGGATCACCTAGCGCTGTGTCGCGGGGAGCATGATCGCGCCGCGGTGGGGCTGCGCGAGCGCGCGGCGCTGCTTGTCGGGCCGAACACGGTGTCGGTCGGCGAGACGATTTACGTGGCGGGATGGCTGACCGGCGGCGCGGCCGATGCGGCGGGCGAGGCGGAGCTGGAACTCGTGGACGCGCTGGATCGGGTCGCGGCGCGGGCGAAGTGCGCGATCTCGACCAGCGGCATGTTTTCGGCGGAATTTCGGGCGACGCCGGAGATGGCCGACCGCCACTTGTCCGTCGTCGTGCGGCGCGGCGGGCGCGTGGCCGAGAGTCTGCTGGCCGGGCGCTCTACGTATGTTCGGCCGCTGGACGCTCCGCGGACGACCGTTGATCTTCGCATTCCGCGCCGGCTGATGGGCGATGCGCCGCTGCTGAGCGGGGCGGTTTCGGCCGCGTATCCGTGGGGCAGTCCAATGGCGGGGGCGGCGGTGACGATGACGCTGCGCGGCGCGCGGCTTCCGACGACGGCGTCGGAAAGTGTGCTGGTTTCGGCGCCGGCGACGTGGAAAGCGCAACTAGATTCCGACGGGCGCATGACGTTTACGCAGCCGGTCGGGGGCTTGCAGTTGCCGGACGGCCCGCTGGCGCTGGGAGTGTGGGCGGAGGTGCGCGCGGCGGACGAGCGCGCCGCGGTTGCGACGGAATATGCGCTCGCGGCGCCGGCGCCCGCGTGGGCGTGGATCACGACCGATCCGCTCAATCCGCGGGCTGGCTCGCCGGTGCGATTCGATTTCGGCTGGTTCGATCCGACCGGCGCGCCGCTGTCGGGCGAAGCGCGCGCGGACATCGTGACCGCGGCGGGTTCCGGGGCGTCGCTGCCGCTGACGTTGGGCGACTGGGGGTTGCGCAGCGGAGCGTGGAGGCCGCCCGGCGAGGGAGCGTATTCGGTCGAGGTTTCCGCACCGCGGGCGGCGGGCGGGCCGGTCGCCGCGTCGCAGCCGATCGACGTCGCGCCGCCGACGTCGCTGGACACGGCTGCGAGGGCCAGCACGTTGCTAAGCGACGCGCGGCAAGTTGGCGCGGCGGGAGACCGCGTGTCGGTCCGGCTGGCAGGCGCGGCGGACGCGCCGCTGCTGCTCCTGGCCGAGCAGGGGGATCCGGTCGCGCTGGGGGTCGTTGCGGCGGCGGCGCGGGCCGGGGAGGTCGAGGTTTCGGCGCGGCTGAATTCCGGCGCCGCGTCGCTTGCGGCGGTCGGTTGGGTGGGGGATCGCGCACAAGTGATGACGGACTCGCCAATCGACCGGGCCGATGCCGACTTGCAACTCGAACTCTCGCCCGCGTCGGACGAACCGCGGGCCGGCGAGTCGTTTCGCGTGCGGGTCGCGCTGTGCCATCGCGATGGATCGCCGGCGACGGATAAATCCGCCGACGTGCTGCTGCGCCTGGCGGATGCGCAGGATGGGCGAGCGGTCCGCTGGGTTCCGGGGGCGCCGCGCGAGATCGCCGACTACGACACGTTCGGGTTTCAGCTCGCCGAATCAGGCGCGCCGCCGGGCGCGAGCGATGCGCGGGCGCGCCCGCTGCGACGCGGCGACGTCGTCTGCGCGGAGGATGCGGCCGTGCTGCTGTCGGGCGCGACCGCCTGGTGCGGCACGGCGGCGCTGCGCGACGGCGTAGCGCACATCGACGTGCCGTTGCCCGCCGACGCGGGCTGGGCGCGGCTCGGCGCCGTGGCGGTGACGGCGGATGGGCGCGTCGCGCGAAAAAGTCTTCTGTTGCGCGTGGGAGGCGCGGTCGGCGTCCGGCTCGACGCTCCGACGCGCCTGGCAATCGGCGACCGCAGCGTGGTCGCGGTTCGGCTCGACGCGCGCGGCGAGGCCGAGTCGAAAGCCGAAATCCGCTGGAAACTCGGCGACGGATTGCGCCTGGAGCGGCAGCGTCGCGTGTCGCGCGGGTCATCCGTCGAGATTCCCCGCGCGGAGGTCACGCCGGTCGACGTGCCCGGCAATGCGCCGGTCTGGATCGTCGCGACGGTGGAGGCCGTTCGAGCCGGCGACGCGACCGTGCGGGCGGACGTTTCGAGCGACGGGCGCACGACCAGCCGCGAGCGCGTCGTGCGCGTGGAAGCCGACACGCCGCCGCCCGCGGGCGACGTGCTGCCCGTGCGCCGCTGGGTCTATCGCTATACGACCGGCGGAATCGACGGGCCGGCGGACGCGCCGGCCGGCGCGTGGACTCCGCTGAACGCCGGGGACACGCTGCGTCCCGGGCAGCGCGTGATCGTGCGCGAGCAGATTCAAATTAGTGGAGGATTGCGTGACGTGAATTGGGCGCAGGCGCTGCCGGCGACGTGCTATCCGCTCGACGTCGATCCCCCGGACGTGAAGGCGATCGGCCGGCGCTTGCCCGAATCGCTCGACGAAATCAGCTATCGGGCGGACAGCGTGCCGGCGGGCGAGGTTCGGCACGAGTACGCGCTGGCGGTGGTGCGGCCGGGGGCGTGCCGGATTCCCGCGCCGCGCATTTCGGCGGCGGGGCGGCCGCTGGCAGTCGCGGTGGCGCCGGCGGAGCTGACGATCGTGGTGAGCGACGAGCCGTAAGTCGGCCGGCGGGTCATGCGCCAGCTCGAAATCCGAGCGCACGACGCGAGTGGTGGGTCGGGATGCGGCGACGCCCGCGGTTTGTGTGCCGTGTTCTAGTCGCGCGGGTCGGCGCATGCTCATTGCGGCATTCGCGGCCGTTCGAGTCCGGCCGCCCGGGCCGCTTGGGCCGGGGAGTTGCCGAACAGGCGCGCGTCGCCGGCGCCCGACCCACCACTTGCGTGGTGGGTTCGGATCGTGCGGCTCGCTGCGGAATCTGCGCCGCTACATTAGCCGCGCTGCGCCATGGGCGTGTACTTGCGGGGCTTTTCGCCGACGTAGATCTGGCGCGGGCGATAGATGCGCGCCTTTTCGGCGACGCGCACCTCGCGCCAGTTGGCGATCCAGCCGGGCATGCGGCCGATGGCGAAGATGACGGTGAACATGTTGAGCGGGATGCCCATCGCGCGCAGGATGATTCCGCTGTAGAAGTCGACGTTGGGATAAAGCTTGCGCTCGACGAAGTAATCGTCGCGCAGGGCCACTTCCTCGAGCTGCTTGGCGATTTCGAGCAGCGGATCGTGGATGCCCAGCTTGTTGAGCACCTGATCGCAGGCGGTCTTGATGATCTTGGCGCGCGGGTCGAAGTTCTTGTAGACGCGGTGGCCGAAGCCCATCAGCTTGAAGGCGTGGTTCTTGTCCTTCACGCGGCGGATGACTTCCTGGACGTTGTCGCCGCTGGCGTGAATCTCGGTGAGCATCTCGATCACGGCCTGGTTGGCGCCGCCGTGGAGCGGCCCCCACAGCGCGCATACGCCGGCCGCGACGGAGGCGTACAGATTCGCCTGGCTCGATCCGACCATGCGCACGGTCGAGGTCGAGCAGTTCTGCTCGTGGTCGACGTGCAGGATGAAGAGCTGGTCGAGCGCGCGGGCCACGACGGGGTCTGGCTCGTACGGCTTGTTCGGCCGGCTGAACATCATGTGCATGAAGTTGGCGGCGTAGTCGAGGTCGAAGCGCGGGTACATCAGGCAGTGCCCGTGCGACATTTTGTAGCTGTAGGCCGCGATGGTGCGGACCTTGCTGACGAGGCGGGCGGCGTGCTCGCGGAAGCTCGACTCGTCGGTCGGCTGGAGCAGGGCCGGGTGATAGCAGCCGGCCGCGTTGATCATGGCGGAGAGGATGGCCATCGGCGGGCTGCCCTGCGGGAAGCCCTCGAAGTGATGGCGCATGTTCTCGTGCAGGTTCTGATGCTCGGAGAGCGAGTGCTCGAACTGCTGGAGCTGCGCCCGAGTGGGCAGCTCGCCGAAAATGATCATGTACGCCGTCTCGACGAACGTGCTGCGCTCGGCCAGCTCTTCGATCGAATAGCCGCGATGGCGGAGGATGCCGCGCTCGCCGTCGATGAACGTAATGGAGCTGCGGCAGGAGCCGGTGTTGCCGTAGCCCTCGTCGAGCGTGATCAGGCCGGTGCGCGAGCGGAGCTCTTCGCACTCGATCGCGCCTTCGTTTTCGGTGCCGATCAGGACGGGGAAGTCGTAGCTCTTGCCGGCGTACTGGAGGATTGCCTTGTTGTTTGAATTCGTGCTCATGTCACAACCTTGCCCCGCGGGCGAAGGGCAGCGCCGCCCGCACGCGCTTCTGCCCGAAGCGTCGCCTCCCGCCGGCGGCGGCGGCGCCCCGGAATCCGGACCTACATCGCTCATATCGGACTAAATCGTCTGGAACTCCATCAGCGGGGCGACCGCCGTGGCTTTGTCGAAGTTCATGCACTCCTGAATGATCCGATCGGCTGTGGCGTCGCTCACGACTCCGGCCGCGAGCTTGCGGAATTTGCCGAATACTTCGTCGTCGGTCATGGGGTTGCCGGCGTGGCCGCGCGGGTAATCCACGCGCTTGGCGATGGTGCGCCCGTCGCGGAGCTTGAACACCAGGTTGTTGGGGATGCCCTTGGGGTATCCCGCGTTGCACTCCGGCGTCTCCACGATTTTTATCTTATCCAGCAGGGCGAGGACTTTCGCGTCGCGGATCTTCGCGTCGGAAAAGGAGCCGCGCGTCACGTCGCCGTCCAGCAGCGCGCAGGCGACGCAATAGCCCATGCTGTGATCGGCCGTCTCGCGGCTGGTGGGGCGCCATTTCTCGGGCTCGCTGCCGATGATGCTGACGGCCGCCTCGAAACTCTCGATCACGATGCTCTCGATGTTGTCGGCATTGCCGATCTGCGCACGCACCTGCAGCGCCGCGTCGATGGCCGACTGCGAGTGATATTCGGCCGGCCAATACTTGATGTACGTCTTGCGGATCATCCAGTCGTCGGGTCCGGCGGCCCAGGCGGGCTCGAACGGGCCGGTGACCATTTTGAACAGCCCCTTGGGGCCTTCGAAGATTTCGTTGGGGCCGGTCATTCCGAGGCGGGCGAGGTTGGCGGCGAAGACGCCGTTTCGCGCCGCGTTGGAAAATGCGCAGGCCTTCCACATGGAGAGCTGCCCGGTGCGCGTCTGGCGCGTCGCGAAGTTGCAGACGCCCGCCATGCCGAGCGCGTGGACCATCTGTTCGGCGTTGAGGCCGTAGAGCTTTGCGGCGGCGAGCGACGTGGAGAGCGCGCCGTAATACACGTGGTCCCAGCCGTGCTTTCGCAGCGAGGCGGCGTCGCAAAGGCGGCACTGCACCTCATACGCCAGCGCGATGGCGGCGATGATGTCGCGGCCGGACGCGCCGACGGCCTGCCCGACGGCCAGGGCGGGCGGGATGTTGTCGCTCGGGTGCGCGGGCTCGAGGCTGAGATACGTATCGTTGAAATCGAGATAGCGGACGAGCGCGCCGTTGCTGAATGCGGCGAGGTCGGGCGTGGTGCGATGGGTCGAGCCGAGCAGGCCCGCGCCTTTGGGCATGGACACGTCCTGCGCGACCTGCCGCGTGACCTTGGCGGGTCCGCTGGTCCATGCGCCGAGCGCGCAGCCGATGGAATCGAGGATGCGCCGCTTGACCTCGTGAACGACGCCGGGGCTGAGATTCTCGAACCGCAGCGCCTTTGCCTTCTCCGCAAACTTCTGTGCCAGGTTGGCCATGACCGCTCCCTCATGCGTAGTCCGTCAATGATACTGGCCGCGGGGCGGCGCGCGAAGCTGGCGGGTGCTGTTCGGCGGCGTGGAGCGACATCGCGGGATCGGCGTGGGGAATGCGTCGCGCTGTGGGGGCAGGTCAATTCGGCGAGCGATTTTCCGCGTCGATTTCGAGTTCGGCGCCGAAGACACGGATCGTGCAGCGTTCCGATGATGTCACGCGAACGACTGGCACGATGAAGGAAAGCCGGTCTGGCGCGAGCGGCTGTTCGAAAGTCATCTCGATCGACTGCGCGCCCGGCTTCGACGTCCGCGAGTATCGATAGACCGGGACGGTCGCCGTGTCGGCCAGCGAAATGGCTCGCACGCCGAGGCCGAGCTGCACCTGCGCGTTTGCATCGCACTCGACGGTAGCGCGCACGCGCGCCCGGGCAGCGCCGGGACCGGCCGGCACGCCGGGCCAGCGGCGCGAGAGGGTGTTCGCCGGTTCGAGGAATATCCAGACCGGGGCGCCCTGCCCGGCGATCCCGCAACTCCAGCTCGCTCCGTCGTCCGCGCCAGCGATCAGCCGGCCGGGGCCTCTCGTCCGTGCGCGGGCGGAATTGCGATCAAGCACGGTCGGCCCGGGCGCGACCGGCGGCGGCGCTGCGCGCTCGATGCGGTAGACCGACGCCCAGCGCTGGCCGTCGCTGCGGTGGAACACGCGCGTCAGGCGCTTCGTCCATTCCGGGGCCTTGCCGATCGTGTTTCGCTCCAGGTACGAGAGCACGGCGAATCCGCGCGTCGCGAGGGGAATCAGGGCGAGGTCGTACGCTCCGCCTTTCAGCGGGCGGAATTCGTTGAACTGATACAGCGATCGCATCGTGTAGCTGGCCCGGCCGTCGAGGGCGGCGAAGATCGGCTCGTCCTCCGCCGCGTGCGTGCGGACGAATCTCATGGCGGCCTGCAGGGCGCTGGTCCGATCGCTGGCGTATTGCTGCTGGCTTGTGCGCAGCGCGGCGCCGCTCAGCCCGCCGCACAGCGCCAGCGCCGCTGCGGCGCGCAGAGCACGCGATCGGAACGGCACGCGTTCGAGCAGCCGCGCGGCGCCGACGGCGCTGATGATGACGAAGCTGGGCGCCAGTTGCAGGACGTAGCGATCCTGGCCCTGCGTCATGCGCATCGCGCCGATTAGCACCGCGACCTGGATAAGCGTGATCGCGAGAATCAGCCGGCGACAGGGCACGCTCTTCTGCCGCGCGAAGACGACCAGCAGCAGTGGGAACGCGATCACGAGGTAGCCCAGCAGCCATTCGTCGAACAGTCGGCCGGCCAGGATTCGCAGGATTCCCGTCAGCGGGTAGCTCATGCCCGACTTTTCGCCCACGAAGGCGAGCGTTTCGCGCCAGTAGTAGAGCACGTCCGGGTGGCGCACCCAGAAGACCGCCGCCATGAGCGCGTGAATCGCCAGCGCGCCGATCAGCAGGCCGCCGAGCAGCCGCGCGGCCGGGCGGCGCGACGCCATGCGGACGACGATCCACGCGAGGACGGCCAGAAAGAGCAGGCCGGCGGTTTCCTTCAGATATTGCAGGTACGCCAGCGCCAGTCCCGCGCCGATCGCGCAGGCCCATTGCCGCGCGCCGCGCGAATCGACCGCCAGCACGAGCATCAGCACGGCGAACGTCAGCACGCCGGCGAACAGCGTGTCTTGGAGCCAGACCGTCGCCATGTAAACGTCGGCCGGCAGAAATGCGTAGATGCTCAGGCCGGCCAAAGCGGCCGTTTCGCCGCCGATGCGGCGCAGAAGGAAGTACGCGGAGATTATTCCAAGCAGGCTGCCGGCCAGCGGCACGAGCGCGAGCGCCCGATCGTGCGCTCCGCACGCGCGCAGCGCGATCCAGAGGGGCAGGTTCACGCCCATTCGGCGATAGGCCGTGTCGTCGGGCCAGTGGATAACGGCGTGCTTTTCCGCGTCGGCGGCGAATAGGAACTGCGCTGCGTAGACATGCCGGAGATCGTCGTTTCCGAGCGTGCCGCCGAAAAGCCACAGCCTCACGGCGAGTCCGGCGAGAACGACGAGCAGCGGCGCCGCGACGGCGACGATCCGCCGCAGATGCGTGCTCGCGGATGAGGCCGGAAGTCTTGCTGGCGGATCGTACGTCGCGCTCAGGCTCACGGGATAATTCCGAGCAAACGGTGCGGCGGTGACGGTCACCCCGAGTGGGGAATTGTGACGCGCCCCCCCCCCCCGTGCGTGTCAATAGGCCGCCGCGTTTGCCCGGCAATCGAATTTTAGGAGCCGCATCAATGTCCCGGGAGTTTGACGATTCGCCGGGATCAGCGTGTGGCAGCACAAGCGCGCCGCACGGGTTGGAAACCCGTGCCACCCAGCGCTACACTGCCGGGCGCGATCGCGACCGGAATGCGGAAGCGACTTTCCGGTTGCGCGAATGCAATGTCCGAATTCGCCCTTTGCGCCCGGGTGGAGAGTCATCGTTGCCAGGATTCGTCAAACCTCCGACGCAGCCGCTTTCGCTGACGATGTTCTTTCCGTGTTACAACGAGGAGGCGAACGTCGAGCGCGTCACGCGCGCCGCGGTCGAGGTCGCGCGGAAGATCAGCGCCGATTGGGAAGTGCTGATCGTCAACGACGGCAGCCGCGACCGCACCGGGGAGATCGCCGACCGATTGGCAGCCGAAATCCCCGGCGTGCGGGCGGTGCATAACCGGCCGAACCGCGGCTACGGCGGGGCGCTGCAGCGCGGCTTTCGCGAGGCGACGAAGACCTGGATCTTCTACACGGACGGCGACGGGCAGTTCGACTTTGGCGAGTTGCCGGCGCTGATCCCGCTGCTGGAGACGCACGATGTCGTGTCGTGCTATCGACTCGACCGCAAGGATCCGCTCGTCCGCAAGCTCAACGCATTCTGCTGGAGCACGCTGGTCAATCTGCTCTTTCGCATCGGGCTGCGCGACATCGATTGCGCGTTCAAGATCTATCCCAAGCCGTTCATCGACGCGATCAGCCTGCACAGCACCGGCGCGCTGATCGACACCGAAATGCTGGCCAAGGCCCGGAATCTGGGCTTGTCGATTGCCCAGCGCGGCGTGCATCATTACCCGCGGACGGCCGGGCAGCAGACCGGCGCCAACCTGCGGGTGATTCTGCGTGCGTTTCGCGAGCTGTTCAAACTACATGGCCAGATTCGCCGCGAAGGCCGGACCGACGAGGTGCCGAGCCAACATGCGCGCTGACTCGCTCGCCTTGCGCGGGCGGATCGGCCGCGCGGCCGCGTGGCTGCTCGGCGCGGCTGCGTGCGGCGGCTGCGGTCCGGCGGTGCTGCTCGACCGGCCGGGCGAATGGCCGGCGGAGTACGCCGGCCGGCGGCTGTACAATACGCCCAATGCGTTCATTTATGCGAGCAGCGTGGAGGCGGCGGGCGAGGCGGATCGGCTGGCGCTGGAGGTGGCGCGCCGCTTCTCGAGCGAGACGGGCGGACGGGCGACGAAGGGGCTGCTTTTCGTGCAGGATCGCCACGACGGATTGCTGCTGGCCGAGCCGCAGGCGATGTTCGAGCTTTTGCATGAGGGTGAGGTGTCGCAAGCGGCCGCCAGCGCGCCGGCCGACGGCGCCGCGTCGCCGACCTGGGAGGAGCAGAAGCGCGAGTTTGCGGAGATCGGCGTGCCGGCCGAGACGATGCTCGGCTGCGTCGGCTTCGTGATCCGCAAGAATCTGCTCGACTCGCGGCTGGGGCTGCCGCAGGCGGCCGCGACGCAGTCCGGCTGGGCGGCGACGCTGCCGACGCGCGGGCGGTGCGGCGCGGCCGCGCGGGAGATGCTCGACGCGGTGTTGCGGCGGAGCGATCTTTCGCTGGCGCAGCGGCTGATCGTCGCGCCGTGGACGCCGCTGCTGGAGGCGCTGACGGCGGACACGCTGATCGACGCGCGCGAGATGGCGCTGTATGCGGGGCAGGTGAGCGCGCAGGCGGATTGGTCGGCGGAACGGAAGCAGACCGTGCTGGGCGAGTATTTCGCGCGCAAGTCGCGCGAGCAGATGGCCGCGGCGGACAAGAAGGCCGGCGCGCTGCGCGAGCCGCCGGATGCGAAGGGGCCGGCTGTGAAAGAGCCGGTTCCCGCAGAGCCGGATGCGAGCGGGCCGGCCGCGCCGTAGCGGCGAATCGAGGGGCGGCTGCGAAGAATGCAGCCGAGGGCGGCTGCGGTCCAACTGCCGCGGTCCAACTGCTGCGGTCGAATCTTCGAGTTTCCTGCGGGTGGGGAAGCGGGCCGGCGCCGCAC
>CAZHIE010000096.1:7590-16075 GCA_964532435.1 uncultured Planctomycetales bacterium | reverse complement strand
GCCTCGATGTTGCGGGCGGTGTCGATCAACGTTTCGCCCTTCTGGGTGCTACTGAGTTTTTCGACGAAATCGATTACGTCGGCCGACAGGCGCTGCGCCGCCAACTCGAAGCTGGTCCGTGTGCGCGTGCTCTCTTCAAAAAACATGTTGACGACCACGCGGCCGCGCAGCGCGGGCACTTTCTTGATGCTGCGGGTCGAGACTTCCTGAAAATCTTCGGCGGTGTCGAGAACGGCGAGGATTTCGGCGGCGCTTAGATCGCCGAGCGAGAGGAGGTGCTTGCGGCTCCACGGCGCCGGAGGTTGCGGGGCAGCGCGGGCCGGGTTTGCGCTTTGCTCAGGCATGGGCCTGCTCGACGAGTTCGACCTCGTTGGCGCCGTCGATCTCGCGCAGCTTGACCTTGACGATCTGGGTGCTGGTGGTTTCGAGCGTGAGGCCCGCGTAGTCGGCATGTATGGGCAGTTCGCGCCAGCCGCGATCGACGAGGGCGGCGAGCTTGATGGCGCGGGGCCGGCCGAGGTCGACGATGGCGTCGAGCGCGGCGCGGACGGATCGGCCGGTGTAGAGCACGTCGTCGACGAGGATCATCCACGTGTTGGTGACGTCGAAGTCGATTTCTGTGCCTCGCGTCACGGCTTTGGGCCCGATGGTCGTGAGATCGTCGCGATAGAGCGTGATGTCGAGCGCGCCCTCGTGTCGTGGCGCTGCGCCGATGTTGCGGAGCAGCGGGACGAGGCGCCGGGCCAGGGTTTCGCCGCGGCGGCGGATGCCGACGACGGCCAGATCGGCGCCGGCGGGGACGTCCGCGGCGATTTTCGCGGCCATTTGTGCAAGCGCCTGTTCGATCTGCGATTCGGTCATGAGGATTTTCATGTCGAAGGGAAAGATTACAGTCGGTGGGCGGCGGACGGAAGCGCCGCGGAGGGGTCGGCAGCGCTCCCGGCGGGATTGGGGTTGAACGGACCGGCGGGGGCGGCCTAGCATTCGATTGTCGCGCATTTCGAGATTCGGCCCGCGGCGCCTTCCTCGCGTTGTTCGGGCCGATCGGGACAAGGAGTCGATCATGAGACGATGCGTGGTGCGGTCGGTGTGCGGCGCGTGGCTCGCCGTCGTTGCGGCGAGCACGGCGCACGCGTCCATCGTGATGCGGTACGAGATCGTTTCGCCGAGCAGCTATGCGCAAGGGTGCTATGAGCCGTGCGCGTGTCCGATCTGGTCTTCGGAGGATGTTCGCGGTTCGTTCGAGCTGCGCTTCGTCGGCAGCGATCCGGTGTTTGCGCATTACGCGGTGCGCGGGTTCGAGCTGATCGTGCTTGCGGGCGATCGCGAGCGCCGGCTGAGCGGGGCGGGGACGTACGATCTGGGCGGCGAGGTGGCGTATCTGCATCGAATGGAGCTGGATCTGAGCACGGACGGCGGCCCGCCGGAGCATTTTTACAGCGAAACCGCGCCGGCCGAGCGGGCGCCGGAGCAGATCGACATCGATCTGTCGATCCACGGATTCTTCTGCTTCGACACGGGGCTGTACGTGCGCGCGGCACGGCGGGCCGTGCTGGCGGACATGAATTGCGACGCCGCCGTGGACAACGGGGACATCGACGCGATGGTTCTGGCGCTGACCGATGCGGAGGCGTATCGCCGCGCGTTTCCTGATTGCCGCCTTGAGAACGGCGACATCAATGGAGACGGCGCGACGGACAACGGCGACATCGACGGGTTTGTCGCGCTGCTGCTGGATGAATAGGCCGGCAGCGGGGGGCGGCGCGCGAGCGTGCGGCGAGGATTCGGCGGACGAGAAACATCGAATCCAGGCATGTCGCGGCGAGCGCGTCGGTGGCACGGGTTTTCAACCCGTGCGGCGATGCAAATGCCGCGAACTCGCGCGCACGGATTGGAAGCCCTTGCCGCCCCATTCCCGTGCCACCCCACTTCGGTGCCATCCAATCCCGGTCACGCACCCCCGAAAGGGCGATTTCTCGCGTCGTCCTTGTCGACGTTTCCGCCGACCGGTCTAATATATGTCGTTCTTGCCCGGCCGCGCGGCCGCGGCGCGGGTGGCTCACGACGGACGGGTATGATCGCGGCTTTGTCTCTTGCGGTTGCGGGCGCGGCCACCCTCCAGTCCTGGCTTGAGAGTGCGTTTTACCCGACGCTGCTCGGCATTCTGTGCATCGCCAGCCTCGGTCTGCCGATTCCGGAAGACATTCCGCTGATTTGCGCGGGCGTGGTGCTCAAGACGCATCCGGGCGTCGCGACGTGGGCGGGCACGATGCTCACGGCGCTGATCGGCATCATGATCGGCGATCTCGTGCTTTACACGGCCGGTCGGCGCTGGGGCCGCGACGTATTCCGGCACCGCTCGGTGAACTGGATCATCACGCCGGATCGCTTCGAGCGTGCGATTTCGTCGTTTCATCGCTATGGGATGTGGTACTGCTTCTTCGGGCGCTTTTTCATGGGCGTGCGGGCGGTGATGTGCATCACGGCGGGCGTGACGCACTTTCCGTATTGGCGGTTCTTCCTGGCGGATTTCAGCGGAGCGCTTCTGTCGGTGCCGCTGTTCATCGCGCTGGGGTATTTCGGCGCTCACGCGCTGCCGACCGTCCGCAAGTACGTCGTCGGGGCGCAGGGGATTCTCCTCGTCGGCGCGATCATCGTGGTCGCGCTCGTCGTCATTCTGCGACTGCGGCGACGGCGAAAGCGGCGTGCGGCGGCGGCGGCAGAACTTGCCCATGTGGCTGCGGCGTCACCTGCGGGCGGCGCGCCGGGCGTGTCGGGTCGACATGCGACGGCCAACGTCGAGCTTTGACGCCGGGCGCAGCAGACCTCTCCGTTCCGGCGCCTCGAAATCGTCCGAACTTCTTGTTTCACAATTCGTTGCGAGCGATCGTTCGTGAATGGCGCCGATCCATCCCCTCTCGGTCTTGTCGCCGGGTCCGGCGAATTGCCGCGGCTGGTTGCGCTGGGCGCGCGTCGGGCGGGGCGCGATGTCGCAGTCGTCGCGCTGCGCGGCTGGGCCGATCCCAACCTGCGCGAGCTGGCCACTGTTTTTCGCTGGCGGGGCATCGCGCGGCTCGGGTCGTGGATTCGCACGCTCCGACGCGCGGGCTGCCGCGAGGTTGTGATGGTCGGGCGCGTGCGAAAGGCCGAGATGTTCGCCGGCCCGCGCTGGTTGCAGTGGTTGCGATACGTTCCCGACCTGACGAGCATACGCCTCTGGTATGTTCAGACGCGGGACAAGCGCAACGCCAGCCTGCTCCGCGCGGTGGCGGATGAAATGCAGCGACACGGACTGACGATGCTCGATTCGACGCAATACTGCCCGGAAGCGCTGGCCGGCGAGGGCGTGCTGACGCCGGGGACGCCCGCGCGCGGCGTGCTCGACGCCGCCGAATTCGGCTGGCCTCTGGCGCGTCAGATCGCGGCGCTGGACGTGGGGCAGGCGATCGCGGTGAAAGAGCGCGACGTGCTGGCGGTGGAGGCGATCGAGGGGACCGACGCGTTGATCGAACGCGCCGGCCGCCTTTGCCGCGCGGGCGGCTGGACGCTGATCAAAGTGGCTCATCCGCGGCAGGACATGCGATTCGACGTGCCGACGATCGGGCCGCAGACGATCGAAAACCTGCACAAGGCGGGCGCGGCGGGCCTGGTGCTGGAAGCGGGGAAGGTGCTGATTCTGGATCGGCAGCGGACGCTGGAGCTGGCGGCGAGATTGCGGATTGCCGTACTGGGGCGCCGAGAGGGCTGACGATCGGCGGCGCCCGGCCACCTGGGCGGCGGCCTCAGCGACCGGCCGATCGAACGGAGATCGACGATGAGCGCGTATGGCGTGTTCTGGGCGTTGGCGCTGCAGGAGCAGGCCCGCGAGGCGGAGCGGAAAGCCCGCGCCGCCGAGAAGCGGACGCAGCGCGTCGAGGACGAGCTGCGCGCCCGATGCGACCGATTGGCGCTGGTCTGCGAGACGATGTGGACGTTGATGCGAGATCGGCTCAACCTGACCGAGGCGGACCTGATCGACCGGCTGCACGATATCGACCTGGCCGATGGGAAGCTCGACGGCAAGGTGCGGCGTCCGCCGTCATCGTGCCCGAAATGCGCCCGACGCGTGTCGCAGCGGTTCGCGCACTGCATGTACTGCGGTGCGGAGCTGCCGCAGGAAGCTTTCTGAGCGCGCAGCATGGCATTCGCCCGTCGCGCCGACCGCGACGGGATTCCTGCGACAAGTTTTGACAACGCCCCGCCGACTCTTCATACTCCCCGCTCGGTCCGCCCCTCGGGTGCTTAGTCGCCCCGGTTCTACACGGGGCGCCGACGGCGGATTGGGCGTGAGCTGCTGTTAAGGAGCGAGGTATGGCCGGTCGTCCGGTTGGCAGCCGTGGCGGGCTCTCCGGGGCTCATTGGGGCATGATCTCATTCGCGTTTGTGAGCGTGCTCTGCCTCGGCGCGTTCATCCTCCAGCTTACCAAGGTGAAGGAAGCGGAAGGCCGCGCCGCCACTCTCCAGGCTCAGCTTGCGCGACAGGGCACGCCCGAAGACTACTTCGCCACCGAGGCGACCAATCTCGGCTCCAATGTCTTCGAGGTCATGCGCGATCAGCTCAAGGCGCTCGCCAAGCTCGCGGCCGGCCAGCCCGACGCGAGCGCGCCGGTCATCGAAGCGCAGGTAAACAAGGTTCTCGCCGACGTCGCGGCGCGCAAGCCGGGGACGATCAACGCCGGGGACACGCTGCTCACCGCGGTGGAGAAACTCGACCGCCTGCACGACGAGGAGCGCGCCAAGGCGCAGGCGGCGGCGGACATCGTCGAAGATACGCAAAAGGAAGTCGAATCGCTCACCGCACAGCTCAAGAGCACGCGCGACGAATTCACGCAGCAGACGGCCGCGCTGGGCGAGCAGCTCAAGCAGGTCGAGCAGGAAAAGGCCAAGCAGATCGGCGAGAAGGACAAGCAGCTCGCCGACGTGCAGAACGTGCTGGACGCGCGCGAGCAGCAGCTTCAGCAGATCAAGCGCGAGGGGCTTCAGACGGTGCGCGAAAAGGACGTCGAGATCGCGCGACTCAACGTCCAGCTTGCTCAGGCTCGCGATCAGGTCAAGATTCTCAAGCCCAGCAGCTATGACCCGGACACGATCCTGACCAAGGCCGACGGGCGCATCCTGCGGGCGATCCCGGGGTCCGACGTCGTTTACATCGATCTCGGCAGCAACGACAAGATCAAGGTCGGCATGGGTTTCGAGATTTTCTCGCAGACGCGCGAGGCGCCGCGCGGCCTGCGCGGCAAGGCTTCGATCGAAGTGCTGACGGTGATGGAAGACACCGCGGAATGCCGCGTCCTGCGCGCCTCGCCCGGTCAGCCGATCATCGAAGGCGACATCGCGGTGAACATCGCGTATGAGCGCGGCCGCAAACCGAAATTCGTGGTGCAGGGCGATTTCGATCTGAACTACGACGGCGTGGTCGATTTCGACGGATATGACAAGGTTGCCAGCATCATTCGCCAGTGGGGCGGGCAGGTGGTCGATGACGTGGACGAATCGGTCGATTTCGTCATCATCGGGCTTCAGCCGCTGCCGGCCGCCATCGGCGAGGGCGCCACGCAGGTGAGCGACGTGGTTCGCGAACAGGTGATCATCCGCGAGATCGAGGCGAGCCGGTTCAAGGCGGTCTTCGACGCGGCTCGCGCCCGCGGCGTTCCGGTGCTGACGCAAAATCACTTCCTGTACCTGACGGGATACACGGGCGACACGACCATCGTGCGGCGATAGCGGGCCGGCGCGTAATCTCCATCGCGATGTTTGTGCCCGCTGAATATTCGCGGCGCGAGCGGGCGATTTGTCCGCCGTGCGCGCGGCCGGTACGATTCCCGCCATGATGGACGCCGCCGCGACAATCTGCGAGATCGGCCGCCGCGCGTATCAGCGCGGCCTGGTCGGCGGCGGCGAAGGCAATCTGTCGGTCCGCATCGACGAAACGCGCGTGCTTTGCACGCCGAGCGGCCCGTGCAAGGGATTCCTGGCGCCCGCGGACCTCTGCATCGTCGATCTCGACGGGCAGCAGATTTCCGGCACTCGGCCGCGCAGCAGCGAAATCCGCATGCATCTGGAGATTTACCGCGAGGACGATCGCGTCCGCGCCGTCTGCCACGCGCATCCGCCCTACGCCACCACGTTCGCGGTCCTCGGCGAGGAAATGCCCTCCGGCGTGCTGCCCGAGGGCGATGTGTTTCTCGGCCGAACGCCGCTGATTCCATATGTCACGCCCGGGACGATCGAGGTCGGGCGCGCCCTGCGGCCGTTCGTGCGGAATCTGTGCTCGGCGCTGCTGCAAAATCACGGCGCGGTGACGTGGGGCCGCGATCTGGAATCCGCATATCTGCTGATGGAAACGCTGGAATGCGTCGCGCGGGTTCTGCACCAGGCTCGCCAGATCGGAAAGATCGGCTTGATCCCGCAGGACAAGGTGGCCGAGCTTCAGGAAATCCGCGCCCGGATGCGCAACACGGAGTGAGTCGCCGATGGTTCCGGCCGGCGGCTCGCGAACGATCCGACTCACGCTCGCCTACGACGGGGCCGACTTTCACGGCTGGCAGACGCAGCCGGGCCTGCGCACGGTTCAGGAAGAGATCGAAGGCGTCTTGCGGCGACTGGTGCGCCATCCGGTCGCGCTGGTCGGCGCGAGCCGGACCGACGCGGGCGTTCACGCGCGCGGGCAGGTCGCTCATTTTGTCACCGATTGCCTGATTCCGACCGATCGGCTGGGCCGGGCGCTGGCGGATCGTCTGCCCCAGGACATCGCGCTCGTGCGGGCGGAGGAGGCCGCGCCGGGCTTTCACGCGACGCGCGACGCGCGGGCCAAGCTCTATCGTTATCGCATCTTCGCATCGAAGCGCCGGCCGACCGAGGAGCTCGTGCAGCGCTATGTCTGGCACGTCTGGCATCCGCTGGAGATGGAGCGGTTGCGCGATGCGGCGCGACGCTGGATCGGCCGACACGACTTCGCCGGCTTTGCCACGAAGGGCAGCCCGCGCCAGACGACGGTTCGCACGATTTTCCGCTGCGAAATTTCCCGCGAATATGATGAGATTCGCATCGACGTCGAGGGCGACGGGTTTCTGTACAACCAGGTGCGGAACATGGTGGGCACGCTGTACGAAATCGGGCGCGGGCACTGGCCCGCGGAGCGCATCGACCGGATTCTCGCGTCGAAGGATCGGCGCGACGCCGGAACCACCGCGCCGGCGCAGGGATTGTGCCTGCACTGGGTGCGCTATTCGTCCGACGGCGGGGAGTCGCAGGCATGAATCTGGGCGGCCGGGTGGTGCTGATTACGGGAGCGGCGCGGCGCGTCGGGCGCGCGATCGCGCTGCGCCTGGCGCGGGCGGGGTGCCGGATTGCGCTGCATCATCATCAATCGGCCGAAGACGCGCGGCGCACGGCGCATGACTGCCGCGCGCATGGCGCACAGGCCGAGAGTTTCTGCGCCGACCTGGGGGACACCGACGCGCCGCAACGGCTGGTTCGCGAGGCGCTGGCGCGCTTCGGCCGGCTCGACGTGCTCGTCAACAATGCCTCGCTGTTCGAGCCGTCGTCGATCGATTCGCTGGACGTGGAGACGTGGAATCGCGCGCTGCGCGTGAATCTCACCGCGCCGGCGCTGCTCGTCGCGGCGGCGCGCGAGGCGCTTCGAGCGGCTCGCGGGCGGGTCATCAACCTCTGCGACGCGGCGACGGGCCGGCCGTGGCCGAGCCATTTGGCGTACTGCGTGTCGAAGGGCGGGCTCGACACGCTGACGCGAGCGCTGGCGCGAGCGCTCGCTCCGGAGGTGAACGTCGTCGGCATCGCGCCGGGCATCGTCGCGTGGCCGGAAGATTACGACGAAGCGTTGCGGGCGCGTCTGGTGGAGCGTGTGCCGCTCAAGCGGGCCGGCGACGCGGAGGACGTGGCCGCGGCGGTCGAATACGTGCTGCGCGACGGGGATTATCTGACGGGCGTGATCCTTCCGATCGACGGCGGGCGGCATCTGGCGTGATCGAACTCCGGCTCAGGCCGCGTCGATGAGCGCCAGGCGATCGCGGAACATGCGGCGCATCGCCTCGCGCAGCTTCGCGTGCGCTTCGTCGCTCAGCTCCGGATCGCGCGCGATGATGTCGAACGCGTCCTGCCGCGCCTGTTCCAGCAGCGCGAAATCATCGACGATGTTCGCAACGTACAGCTCGGGCAATCCGTGCTGGCGCGTGCCGAACAACTCGCCGGGTCCGCGGATGCGCAGGTCGGCCTCGGCGATCTTGAAGCCGTCGGTCGTGGCGGCCACCGCGGCGAGCCGCTCGCGCGATTTGCCGCCGCTCGACCGCGCGATCAGCACGCACAGGCTGTCGCGCGCGCCGCGCCCGACGCGCCCGCGAAGCTGATGCAACTGCGACAGGCCGAACCGGTCGGCGTGCTCGACGATCATGATGGTCGCATCGGGCACGTCGACGCCCACTTCGAC
>CAZHIE010000096.1:0-7490 GCA_964532435.1 uncultured Planctomycetales bacterium | reverse complement strand
TACTGCATCACCTTGTCCCACTGGCGATGCGGCACGACGCGCGTCGCGATCTGGCCGCGGCCGGGCGGGCGCTCGCGAATGATCGAAACATCGAGATCGCCGTAGACGGTCATGGCGAGCGTGCGCGGGATGGGCGTTGCGGTCATGACGAGGTAGTGCGGCATTGGCCCCTTGGTGCGAAACTCGTGCCGCTGGAGCACGCCGAATTTGTGCTGCTCGTCGACGACGACAATCGCGAGGTTTGCGAAAGCCACGCCGCGCTGAATGAGTGCCTGGGTGCCGATCACCAGGTCGACTTCGCCGCACTCGATCGCCGCAAGCTGCTCGCCGCGCTGCCGCCCGGCCGGGCGCCCGCCGAGCAGAATGCTGCGCACGCGGCTGCCGGCCAGGTAGCGCGCGACGCTGGCGGCGTGCTGCTGCGCGAGCAACTCGGTCGGCGCCATGATGGCCGCTTGGCGCCCGTTGGCGATGGCCGCCAGGCAGGCGTAGAGCGCGACGACCGTCTTGCCCGCGCCGACGTCGCCCTGCAGCAGTCGCGTCATCGGCCGGCCGCTGGCGAGATCGGCGCATATCTCGGCGATCACCTTGTCCTGCGAGGCGGTCAGCGCGAAGGGGAAGCGCGCCCGGATGCGGCCGTCGATTTCGGGCGTCATGGGCAGCCGCTGGCCGCGTTGCGTGACGACGCGGCGGCGGCGGCGCAGCGCCATCGCGAGCTCCATAAGCAGAAGCTCTTCGTAGGCGAGACGACGGCGCGCCTCTTCGGCCGCCGCTTCGGAGTCCGGCTCATGCATCTGGCGCACGGCGCGTTGCGCGTCGGGCAGGCGTCGGTCGCGGCGGAGCTTTTCCGGCAATGGCTCGTCGATCGGCAGCACGGCCTGCACGAGCACGTTTTGCATGGCTCGGCGGATCATGGCGCCGGAAAGCTCGCCGATCGCGCGATAGACGCCTTCGAGCCGCGCGCCGCGCTGATTGGCGGCGAGCACGGCGTTTTCGGAGAAGATGCGCGCCCGCGGATGGACGAATTGCAGCTCGCCGTCGTAGTCTTCGGCCGTTCCCTCGATCACGAGCGTGGCGCCGCGGAACAGGCCGCGCGGCGCAGCGCGGCGATCGAACCAGCGCAGGATCGCCTGGCCCGTGCCATCGTCGAGAACTACGCGGATCGCGGGCAACTTTCCGCCGATCGACGTGACGGTGCCGCGGATGGTCACCTGGTCGCCGGGGCGGACGCTCTCGACGTCGGTTTCGCCGAGATGCTGTTCATGTCGAAACGGGAAATAGCGCAGCAGGTCGGCGACGGTGTGAATGCCCGCCTGCGTGAACAATTCCGCCCGCTTCGGGCCGACGCCGCGGACATACTGGATCGGGCTGTCGGCACGAAGCGCCGTCATGGCGAATGGGTGACGTGTCGAGCGGCGCCGCGGCGCGCGGCTCTAGGGAATGATCAGCTTCGTCCCGACCTTGAGCTTGTTCTTGTCCGGCACGCGCGTCTTGTTCGCGTCCCAGATTTCGCGCCAGCGATTCGCGTCGCCGTAATACTTCTTGGCGATGCCGCTGAGCGTGTCGCCTTTTTGCACGACGTGGGTGCGGCCGCTGGCGGCGGCGGGCTTTTTGGAGCTGGCGCCGGAGCGCTTTTCGGTTGACGGCTTGGCGCCGCGGCTGGGGGCGAGCGGGCCGTTGTCGACGCCGCCTTCGGTGTCGGCGCCCATCCCGGGCTTGGCGTCGCCGGCCGACGGCTTGAGAAACGCCTCGGTGTACGGATCGTTGGCCGGCGGCGACGAATCGCGTGGCGGGGCGTACTCAGCGCCGGGCTGCGCGCCGCGCGAAGCGTCGGGCATGGCCTGAGGATCTTTCTTTTCGGCGCAAGCGGTAAGCAGCAGCGCACACAGGCTGAACGACAGGACGACCAGGGGTTTCACGGCAGGCTCCTTCCTGACACGGATATTCGGCGAGACCGCCCGCGCATCTCATCCGAACGCGCGGCGCTTGTAAAGAGCGCGGCGAAAGCTTGCCAGTCGCCGGCCGAGCGGGTAAACAGCCGGTCGCGATCGCGTCCTGAAACGGCGCGTGGGAGGGCATTCCCTTGTTCGACGAAGCGATGCGGCGTGCGATTCTCGAACGCAGCCGGTCGGCGCCCTGCGTCGCCGCGCTGGGGCTGCGCGTCGTCGATTTCGACGAGGGCTTCTGCCGCCTGACGGCGCGGCACGATCCCGCGTTCGACGGACTCCTGCCCGGCTTTCACGGCGGCATGTTGGCGAACGTGTGCGACTGTGCGGCGTGGTTCGCGATCGCGACGCAGACCGGCCCGGACGAGAAACTCGTCACCACCGATCTGCACGTGCGATATCTGAATCCGTGCATGGGCGACGTGACGGTCGCGGCGCGCGTGATCAAATTCGGCCGGACGCTCTGTCCCGTTTCGGTGGAGCTGTTCGACGCCGGCGGGCAACTCGTGGCCGTCGGCGACGTGACGTACATCCGCGTCGCGAATCTCGGCGCTGGCGAGCAGTAGCGCCGCCGGCGCGGGCCGCTCAGCGCCCGACGGCGATCAACGACTTCTGCGTGCGGAAGATCAGCAGGCCGTCGGAAACCGCCGGCGTCGCCAGGCACGGCTCCCCCAGCGGGTTTTGCGATATCACTTTGAATTCGCGGCCGGCGGCGAGCACAAACACGTCCCCTTCCTCGCTCGTGCAGAATATCTTTCCGTCGCCCGCGACCAGCGATGCGGTAAAGCCGGTGCGGCCGCTGCCGACGCGCTCGCGAAACGCTTCGTCGCCGCTGCGGGCGTCGTATGCGGTCATGCTGCCGTTGTCGTTGCAGAAATACGCGAGCCCGCGATAGACGAGCGGCGTCTGCATGTAATTGCCGCGCTGCGTCTTCATCCAGGCGACGTGCTCGCCCAGCTCGCCCTCTTTGGGCACGGGCAACTCACCCCGCGCGTCGGCCTTGATCACAAAAATGGGCTTGGTCGGGTCGGTCGGCCGAACCGGTCGATGATTGCTGGTCAAATAAATCAGACCATCGACGACAACCGGCGCCGGCACAGGAATCCCGCCGCCGCCGGACATGCGCCAGATTTCCTTTCCGTCGGCCCATGCATAGGCGCCCATGTGTTTGCAGCCGTTCACGAGAATCTGCGTGCCGGCCGGCGTGCGCAGGGCCGTCGGCGTGCTCCAGCCCGGAAGGTCATCGCGGCGGACGCGCCAGATTTCGCGGCCGTCCTTGACGTCGAATGCGGCGAGAAATGGATCCTTCTTCACGTCGCACTGCACGATGACGCGGCCGTCGACCAGGATCGGCGAGCTGGCGAAACCCCATTGCAGCTCGGTGGAGTCATGCGGACCGACGTCGAGCTCGCCGAGGTCTTTCTTCCAGCGGATTTCGCCGTCCATCGAGCAGCAATAGAGCCCCTCGCTGGCGATCATGGCGATGACGCTCGTGCCGTCCGTCGCGGGCGTGCAATTGGCATGTGTCGCTTTGGTGTGGCGCATGAATCGCGGCGTGCCCTTGTGAAGCTCGCGCTCCCAGAGCACCTTGCCGCTGCGGCGTTCGACGCAGATCAGCTTCCACACGTGCTCGACCGAGTCATAGGCGGAGTCGCCGTCGCCATAAAGCCCGATCTTGAGCTGTGCGTCCATGCCGTCGGCGATCGCGGTGAGCGTGAAGACATGATCGCCCCAGACGATGGGCGACGCATGCGCAAGTCCGGCGATGGGCGTCTTCCAGCGCACGCCGCGATTGGCGGGCACGTCCCACGCACTGGGCAGATCGGCGCCGTCGGCCACGCCCGCGGCGCCGGCGCCGCGGAATTGCGGCCAGGCGCCGCGCGGGAGATCTTCGGCGGTCGCGGGGCGCGCCGCGAAGGCGAGCGCCGTCAGAGTCATGAGCGCGAGTGCGCGCGGGATTCTTCGCGGATGCATGCGATCTCCTTCGATGGGCGTTTTCGATGCGGCCCGTGTTCCGTCGGCTACCCGTTGCTGCCCAGTCTGTCCGCGCGCGGCCCGCTTTTGCAAGCGCTATCGCCGGGCTGTGCCGCGTGTTAGCGTACACGGCTCGACATGGGGCGTGGCGCCGGCCGCGCATGGCAGGGAGCTGAACGACGATGCCCGATCCGCAGGAATGGCCGCGATTGCTGGGCGAATTCGACCGGCCGACGGGCGTGATCAAAGCCGATTACGCGGATTTCGAGGTGGACGAGCTTCCGCTGTACCCGGCGGACGGCGCGGGGACGCACACGTATTTTCGCGTCGAGAAGAGCGGGTTGAGCACGCACCAGGCGGTAAACGACGTGGCCCACGCGCTCGGCGTTTTGCGGCGCGACATCGGATACGCGGGGCTGAAAGACGCGCGCGCGGTCGCGCGGCAGTGGATGAGCATCGAGCACGTTCCGCCCGAGCGCCTTTCGGAATTGCGGCTGCCGCGCATTCGCGTGCTGGAAACGACGCGGCACGGCAACAAGCTGCGGCTCGGCCACCTGAAGGCCAACGCGTTTCGCATTCTGGTGCGCGAGACGGACGCGAGCCGCTGCTCCGACCTGCGCGCAGCGCTCGACACGCTCGCGCGGCGCGGCGTGCCCAATTATTTCGGCGAGCAGCGCTTCGGCATGCGTGGCGACACGTGGAAAATCGGCCGGGCCATCGTGCTGCGCGAGCCGGAACAGGCGGTCGATTTCGTTCTGGGCGCGCCTGGCGAGCATGATTTCGGCGACGTGCGCACCGCCCGGCTGGCGTATCAGCGCGGCGATCTGGCCGCGGCGCTGCGGGCCTGGCCGGCGATCTTCAAGAGCGAGCGGCGGGCGCTGCGGGCGCTGATGCAGAGCGAAGGGCGCAAGAAGCGCGCGTTCGCCGCGATCGATCCGCACACCCGCAATTTCTACGTCTCGGCGTATCAGTCGCTGCTGTTCAACCGCGTGCTGGCGGAGCGGATGACGACGGTCGGGCTGGATCGGCTCGTGGTCGGCGACCTCGCCTGGCGCCATGCGAACGGCGCGGTGTTTCGCGTGGAAGACGCCGAGCGCGAGCAGCCGCGCTGCGACGCGCTGGAGATCAGCCCGAGCGGCCCGCTGTTCGGGCATCGCATGACCGAGGCGGCGGGCGCGGCGGGCGAGATGGAATCCGCCGTGCTCGCGGCGGAAGGCGTCGGCAAGGAGGCGTTCTCGGCGCGGCCGCTGCACATCAGCGGCGGCCGGCGTCCGCTGCGCTTTCCGGTTTTCGGCGCGCGGGTCGATCTTGGCGCGGATCGGCGGGGTCCGTATCTTTCGCTGGAGTTTCAGTTGCCGCGCGGCTGTTATGCTACGACGCTGCTGCGCGAGCTGTTCCGCCTTTCGGATTCGGGAGCTCCGGGGGCGGACGACGAGGGCGCAGAAGAAGACAACTCCTGATTCGCGGCGCGCGGCGGTGCGTCGTCGGAGCGCTCGGCGCCTGTGCGCGGCCGGCGGGCCGGGCGGCGCGCGACAGCGGCAGGCGCCGCCGGGCGATGTGTCGATCGAGATCACAACCGACTGGAACGGCAGGCAGACCCCCGCATGGCCCGAAGCGCGCCGCTGACCACGGAAAACCTCGACTGGGACCGCCTGCTGGCGGCTGTGCAGGCGGAGAATCCGCAGCTCTACCGCTCCTGGTTCGCGGCGCTCGATCCGCAGGGAATCGAGCGCGGCCAGCTCACCGTCCGCGTGCCCGACGGCTCCAAGCTCGGCTATCTCGAGACCGAATGCCGCGAGGCATTCGTGCAGGCGGCCATGACGATCACCGGTCGCATTCTGCCGGTCCGCTTTGTGTTGACGGAGCAGGACGGACCCACGCGGATCGCCCACGCCGGACCGCTGGCGCTGACGGACATGCCGCTCTCGGCCGATTACACGTTTGACGAATTTGTGGTGGGTTCGTCGAACCGGCTGGCGCACGCCGCGTGCCGCGCGATCTGCTCGCAGCCGGGCACGCTCTATAACCCGCTGTTCGTCCACGGCCATTCCGGACTGGGCAAGACGCATCTGCTCCAGGCGACGTGCGCCGAGGTGCAGCGGAACGCGCCGGGCGCCAGGACGGTTTTCATCACGTGCGAGACGTTTGTCAACGACCTGGTCCGCGCGCTGGAAACCGGGCAACTGCACGCCTTTCGCGAGAGCGCCCGCAACGCCGACCTGCTGGTGATCGACGACGTGCAGTTCCTGGCCAATCGCGAATCGAGCCAGGAGGAATTGTTCCACACGTTCAACGCGCTTTATCAGGCCAAGCGACAGATCATCCTTTCGGCCGACGCGCCGCCCACACAGATTCCTACGCTCGAAGAGCGGCTGGTCAGCCGTTTCAACTGGGGGCTGCTGGCGCAGATCGATCCGCCCGATCGCGAGACACGGCAGGCGATTCTTCAGAAAAAAGCGCGGCTGCGCGGCGTGGACATTCCGCCCGACGTGCTCGATTTCGTCGCCGAGCGCGTGGAGGCGAACATCCGGTTGCTGGAAGGGGCGCTTACGCGGCTGATCACCGAGTCGCAACTGGAAGAGAAGCCGCTCACGGTCGAGACCGCCCGCGACGTGCTTCGAAATTTCGGCATTCGCGAGCAGCGGCCGCTACAGGTCAGCGAGATTCTCGAAGCCGTCGCCAAGCACTACGGCATTCGCGTGCAGGAGCTGCTGGGGCGCAAGCGCACGCGCTCCATCAGCCAGCCGCGGCACGTCGCGATGTATCTCGCCCGCCGGCTCACAAGCCTGAGCCTCGAAGAGATCGGCGTGCATTTCGGCGGCCGGGACCATTCGACCGTTCTGCACGCCGAGCGCACCGTCGAGGACGAGCGGCAGCAGAACCCGCGCGTGGGCGAGGTCGTCGCCACGCTGTCGCATCGGCTCTCCTCGCGCGGTTGACCTTTCGCGCGACAGGCCGTTGAGCGTGCGCGACTTTCGCGACGTCTCCGCATCGGGGATCTGTCGCATCGGCCATGAAGATCATGGCTGCAAGACAGGGGGTTTGCCGGGTGTTTCATAGTGGGGTGCAGACGAGGACGGCTGCGGTCCACCGCGTCGCGGACTGCACGGCAGGCCTGTTATGTCGGTCGATGCGGCGCGATCTGTCGGCGGCGCTGTGAATTCGTATCCTTCGCCACTGGCGTCGTTTATCGCAATCAACGCACGCGATTGACAGTTTTCACAGGGCTTACGATTACGACGACGATCTTTTCTCTATTCATTCTTCATACAGTAGCGCCAGTTCTTTGTGTTTGACGATGCGATTCGGGCGTAGCGTCGGACCTCGGCGTCCGACGGTGAACGTGTAGCGGCCCGCGCCCTCGCGCGGCCGGAGCGGGGCGGGGCGCGCAGCGGCGCC
This sequence comes from uncultured Planctomycetales bacterium, assembly GCA_964532435.1. Taxonomy (GTDB): domain Bacteria; phylum Planctomycetota; class Phycisphaerae; order UBA1845; family Fen-1342; genus CAZHIE01. Next base: position 174 of record CAZHIE010000096.1, on the reverse strand, counting down.
CGGCGATAAGCGGCGAGATTGTCGTTCTGAGCCGCGAGCGTGGCGTGCAGAGTGGGTTGCGGGAAAAAGAGCACGAAGGTTTGCGAGCCAATTTCACCGGACTGGTGGCCGGACGTCGCGCTCGCTGACGCTCGCGGCTCGGATCAGATGCGCTCGCTGACGCTCGCGGCTCGG
>CAZHIE010000095.1:0-16662 GCA_964532435.1 uncultured Planctomycetales bacterium | reverse complement strand
GTGCGGCGCCGGCCCGCTTCCCCACCCGCAGGAAACTCGAAGATTCGACCGCAGCCGCCGTCGGCTGCACTCTTCGCAGCCGCCCCTCGATTCGCCGCTACGGCGCGGCCGGCCCGCTCGCATCCGGCTCTGCGGGAACCGGCTCTTTCACAGCCGGCCCCTTCGCATCCGGCGGCTCGCGCAGCGCGCCGGCCTTCTTGTCCGCCGCGGCCATCTGCTCGCGCGACTTGCGCGCGAAATACTCGCCCAGCACGGTCTGCTTCCGTTCCGCCGACCAATCCGCCTGCGCGCTCACCTGCCCCGCATACAGCGCCATCTCGCGCGCGTCGATCAGCGTGTCCGCCGTCAGCGCCTCCAGCAGCGGCGTCCACGGCGCGACGATCAGCCGCTGCGCCAGCGAAAGATCGCTCCGCCGCAACACCGCGTCGAGCATCTCCCGCGCGGCCGCGCCGCACCGCCCGCGCGTCGGCAGCGTCGCCGCCCAGCCGGACTGCGTCGCGGCCGCCTGCGGCAGCCCCAGCCGCGAGTCGAGCAGATTCTTGCGGATCACGAAGCCGACGCAGCCGAGCATCGTCTCGGCCGGCACGCCGATCTCCGCAAACTCGCGCTTCTGCTCCTCCCAGGTCGGCGACGCGGCGCCGTCGGCCGGCGCGCTGGCGGCCGCTTGCGACACCTCACCCTCATGCAAAAGCTCGAACATCGCCTGCGGCTCGGCCAGCAGCAATCCGTCGTGGCGATCCTGCACGAAAAGCAGCCCCTTCGTCGCCCGTCCGCCCGTCTCGCTCGAGAAGCGGCGCGCCACCTCCAGCGCCAGCCGATCCGCCTCGCCCGCCGCCTCCACGCTGCTCGCATAAATGAACGCATTGGGCGTATTGTACAGCCGCCGGCCGGCGTACTCCGCCGGCCATTCGCCCGGCCGGTCGAGCAGCACCGCCGGACCGCAGCCGCCGCACGCAGCCGCGCCGAGCAGCCACGCGGCCGCGCGGCCGATCCGCCCGCGCAAGGCGAGCGAGTCAGCGCGCATGTTGGCTCGGCACCTCGTCGGTCCGGCCTTCGCGGCGAATCTGGCCATGTAGTTTGAACAGCTCGCGAAACGCACGCAGAATCACCCGCAGGTTGGCGCCGGTCTGCTGCCCGGCCGTCCGCGGGTAATGATGCACGCCGCGCTGGGCAATCGACAAGCCCAGATTCCGGGCCTTGGCCAGCATTTCGGTGTCGATCAGCGCGCCGGTGCTGTGCAGGCTGATCGCGTCGATGAACGGCTTGGGATAGATCTTGAACGCGCAATCGATGTCGCGCAGCCCGATGCGAAAGAGCAGATTGACCAGCGTGCTCCAGCAGAATGCGTTGAGCTTGCGGACGAGCGGATCCTTGCGGTCGAGTCGATAGCACGACACGACATCGTGCGTCTCCAGCAGCGGGATCAGCGCCGGCAACTCGCCAAAGTCGAACTGCCCGTCGCCGTCCGTGTAGAAGATCCAGGTCTTCGTCGCCTCGCGAAAGCCGCGCTGCAGCGCCCCGCCGTAGCCGCGGTTCGGCCGGTTATGCACCGCCCGCACGCCGGGGATTTCGGCTGCCAATCGGTCGGCGATCTCCCCGGTGCGGTCGCGGCTGCCGTCGTTGACGATCAGCACTTCCCAATCGGCGCTGATCTTCCGCGCGACCTCGACCGCGGCGCGCGTGACGCGCTCGACGTTCGCCTCCTCGTTGTAACACGGAAAGAACATCGTCAGCGAAAGCGGCTGCGTCGGAGGTTTGACGAATCCTGGCAACGATGACTCTCCACCCGGGCGCAAAGGGCGAATTCGGACATTGCATTCGCGCAACCGGAAAGTCGCTTCCGCATTCCGGTCGCGATCGCGCCCGGCAGTGTAGCGCTGGGTGGCACGGGTTTCCAACCCGTGCGGCGCGCTTGTGCTGCCACACGCTGATCCCGGCGAATCGTCAAACTCCCGGGACATTGATGCGGCTCCTAAAATTCGATTGCCGGGCAAACGCGGCGGCCTATTGACACGCACGGGGGGGGGGGGCGCGTCACAATTCCCCACTCGGGGTGACCGTCACCGCCGCACCGTTTGCTCGGAATTATCCCGTGAGCCTGAGCGCGACGTACGATCCGCCAGCAAGACTTCCGGCCTCATCCGCGAGCACGCATCTGCGGCGGATCGTCGCCGTCGCGGCGCCGCTGCTCGTCGTTCTCGCCGGACTCGCCGTGAGGCTGTGGCTTTTCGGCGGCACGCTCGGAAACGACGATCTCCGGCATGTCTACGCAGCGCAGTTCCTATTCGCCGCCGACGCGGAAAAGCACGCCGTTATCCACTGGCCCGACGACACGGCCTATCGCCGAATGGGCGTGAACCTGCCCCTCTGGATCGCGCTGCGCGCGTGCGGAGCGCACGATCGGGCGCTCGCGCTCGTGCCGCTGGCCGGCAGCCTGCTTGGAATAATCTCCGCGTACTTCCTTCTGCGCCGCATCGGCGGCGAAACGGCCGCTTTGGCCGGCCTGAGCATCTACGCATTTCTGCCGGCCGACGTTTACATGGCGACGGTCTGGCTCCAAGACACGCTGTTCGCCGGCGTGCTGACGTTCGCCGTGCTGATGCTCGTGCTGGCGGTCGATTCGCGCGGCGCGCGGCAATGGGCCTGCGCGATCGGCGCGGGACTGGCGCTGGCGTACCTGCAATATCTGAAGGAAACCGCCGGCCTGCTCTTTCTGGCCGTCCTCGCGTGGATCGTCGTCCGCATGGCGTCGCGCCGCCCGGCCGCGCGGCTGCTCGGCGGCCTGCTGATCGGCGCGCTGGCGATTCACGCGCTCATGGCGGCGGTCTTCTGGGTGCGCCACCCGGACGTGCTCTACTACTGGCGCGAAACGCTCGCCTTCGTGGGCGAAAAGTCGGGCATGAGCTACCCGCTGACGGGAATCCTGCGAATCCTGGCCGGCCGACTGTTCGACGAATGGCTGCTGGGCTACCTCGTGATCGCGTTCCCACTGCTGCTGGTCGTCTTCGCGCGGCAGAAGAGCGTGCCCTGTCGCCGGCTGATTCTCGCGATCACGCTTATCCAGGTCGCGGTGCTAATCGGCGCGATGCGCATGACGCAGGGCCAGGATCGCTACGTCCTGCAACTGGCGCCCAGCTTCGTCATCATCAGCGCCGTCGGCGCCGCGCGGCTGCTCGAACGCGTGCCGTTCCGATCGCGTGCTCTGCGCGCCGCAGCGGCGCTGGCGCTGTGCGGCGGGCTGAGCGGCGCCGCGCTGCGCACAAGCCAGCAGCAATACGCCAGCGATCGGACCAGCGCCCTGCAGGCCGCCATGAGATTCGTCCGCACGCACGCGGCGGAGGACGAGCCGATCTTCGCCGCCCTCGACGGCCGGGCCAGCTACACGATGCGATCGCTGTATCAGTTCAACGAATTCCGCCCGCTGAAAGGCGGAGCGTACGACCTCGCCCTGATTCCCCTCGCGACGCGCGGATTCGCCGTGCTCTCGTACCTGGAGCGAAACACGATCGGCAAGGCCCCGGAATGGACGAAGCGCCTGACGCGCGTGTTCCACCGCAGCGACGGCCAGCGCTGGGCGTCGGTCTACCGCATCGAGCGCGCAGCGCCGCCGCCGGTCGCGCCCGGGCCGACCGTGCTTGATCGCAATTCCGCCCGCGCACGGACGAGAGGCCCCGGCCGGCTGATCGCTGGCGCGGACGACGGAGCGAGCTGGAGTTGCGGGATCGCCGGGCAGGGCGCCCCGGTCTGGATATTCCTCGAACCGGCGAACACCCTCTCGCGCCGCTGGCCCGGCGTGCCGGCCGGTCCCGGCGCTGCCCGGGCGCGCGTGCGCGCTACCGTCGAGTGCGATGCAAACGCGCAGGTGCAGCTCGGCCTCGGCGTGCGAGCCATTTCGCTGGCCGACACGGCGACCGTCCCGGTCTATCGATACTCGCGGACGTCGAAGCCGGGCGCGCAGTCGATCGAGATGACTTTCGAACAGCCGCTCGCGCCAGACCGGCTTTCCTTCATCGTGCCAGTCGTTCGCGTGACATCATCGGAACGCTGCACGATCCGTGTCTTCGGCGCCGAACTCGAAATCGACGCGGAAAATCGCTCGCCGAATTGACCTGCCCCCACAGCGCGACGCATTCCCCACGCCGATCCCGCGATGTCGCTCCACGCCGCCGAACAGCACCCGCCAGCTTCGCGCGCCGCCCCGCGGCCAGTATCATTGACGGACTACGCATGAGGGAGCGGTCATGGCCAACCTGGCACAGAAGTTTGCGGAGAAGGCAAAGGCGCTGCGGTTCGAGAATCTCAGCCCCGGCGTCGTTCACGAGGTCAAGCGGCGCATCCTCGATTCCATCGGCTGCGCGCTCGGCGCATGGACCAGCGGACCCGCCAAGGTCACGCGGCAGGTCGCGCAGGACGTGTCCATGCCCAAAGGCGCGGGCCTGCTCGGCTCGACCCATCGCACCACGCCCGACCTCGCCGCATTCAGCAACGGCGCGCTCGTCCGCTATCTCGATTTCAACGATACGTATCTCAGCCTCGAGCCCGCGCACCCGAGCGACAACATCCCGCCCGCCCTGGCCGTCGGGCAGGCCGTCGGCGCGTCCGGCCGCGACATCATCGCCGCCATCGCGCTGGCGTATGAGGTGCAGTGCCGCCTTTGCGACGCCGCCTCGCTGCGAAAGCACGGCTGGGACCACGTGTATTACGGCGCGCTCTCCACGTCGCTCGCCGCCGCAAAGCTCTACGGCCTCAACGCCGAACAGATGGTCCACGCGCTCGGCATGGCGGGCGTCTGCAACTTCGCGACGCGCCAGACGCGCACCGGGCAGCTCTCCATGTGGAAGGCCTGCGCATTTTCCAACGCGGCGCGAAACGGCGTCTTCGCCGCCAACCTCGCCCGCCTCGGAATGACCGGCCCCAACGAAATCTTCGAAGGCCCCAAGGGGCTGTTCAAAATGGTCACCGGCCCGTTCGAGCCCGCCTGGGCCGCCGGACCCGACGACTGGATGATCCGCAAGACGTACATCAAGTATTGGCCGGCCGAATATCACTCGCAGTCGGCCATCGACGCGGCGCTGCAGGTGCGTGCGCAGATCGGCAATGCCGACAACATCGAGAGCATCGTGATCGAGAGTTTCGAGGCGGCCGTCAGCATCATCGGCAGCGAGCCCGAGAAATGGCGCCCCACCAGCCGCGAGACGGCCGATCACAGCATGGGCTATTGCGTCGCCTGCGCGCTGCTGGACGGCGACGTGACGCGCGGCTCCTTTTCCGACGCGAAGATCCGCGACGCGAAAGTCCTCGCCCTGCTGGATAAGATAAAAATCGTGGAGACGCCGGAGTGCAACGCGGGATACCCCAAGGGCATCCCCAACAACCTGGTGTTCAAGCTCCGCGACGGGCGCACCATCGCCAAGCGCGTGGATTACCCGCGCGGCCACGCCGGCAACCCCATGACCGACGACGAAGTATTCGGCAAATTCCGCAAGCTCGCGGCCGGAGTCGTGAGCGACGCCACAGCCGATCGGATCATTCAGGAGTGCATGAACTTCGACAAAGCCACGGCGGTCGCCCCGCTGATGGAGTTCCAGACGATTTAGTCCGATATGAGCGATGTAGGTCCGGATTCCGGGGCGCCGCCGCCGCCGGCGGGAGGCGACGCTTCGGGCAGAAGCGCGTGCGGGCGGCGCTGCCCTTCGCCCGCGGGGCAAGGTTGTGACATGAGCACGAATTCAAACAACAAGGCAATCCTCCAGTACGCCGGCAAGAGCTACGACTTCCCCGTCCTGATCGGCACCGAAAACGAAGGCGCGATCGAGTGCGAAGAGCTCCGCTCGCGCACCGGCCTGATCACGCTCGACGAGGGCTACGGCAACACCGGCTCCTGCCGCAGCTCCATTACGTTCATCGACGGCGAGCGCGGCATCCTCCGCCATCGCGGCTATTCGATCGAAGAGCTGGCCGAGCGCAGCACGTTCGTCGAGACGGCGTACATGATCATTTTCGGCGAGCTGCCCACTCGGGCGCAGCTCCAGCAGTTCGAGCACTCGCTCTCCGAGCATCAGAACCTGCACGAGAACATGCGCCATCACTTCGAGGGCTTCCCGCAGGGCAGCCCGCCGATGGCCATCCTCTCCGCCATGATCAACGCGGCCGGCTGCTATCACCCGGCCCTGCTCCAGCCGACCGACGAGTCGAGCTTCCGCGAGCACGCCGCCCGCCTCGTCAGCAAGGTCCGCACCATCGCGGCCTACAGCTACAAAATGTCGCACGGGCACTGCCTGATGTACCCGCGCTTCGACCTCGACTACGCCGCCAACTTCATGCACATGATGTTCAGCCGGCCGAACAAGCCGTACGAGCCAGACCCCGTCGTGGCCCGCGCGCTCGACCAGCTCTTCATCCTGCACGTCGACCACGAGCAGAACTGCTCGACCTCGACCGTGCGCATGGTCGGATCGAGCCAGGCGAATCTGTACGCCTCCGTCGCGGCCGGCGTATGCGCGCTGTGGGGGCCGCTCCACGGCGGCGCCAACCAGGCCGTGATCGAGATGCTCACCGAGATTCACGCCAGCGGCGACAACGTCCAGGAAGTCATCCGCCGCGTGAAGGACAAGAACCACGCCTTCAAGCTGATGGGCTTCGGCCACCGCGTCTACAAGAACTTCGACCCGCGCGCCAAGATCATCAAGACCGCCTGCGATCAGGTGCTCAACAAGCTGGGCATCCACGATCCGCTGCTCGAAATCGCCAAGCAGCTCGAGGAAGTGGCCCTGCGCGACGATTACTTCGTCGAGCGCAAGCTTTATCCCAACGTCGACTTCTACAGCGGAATCATCCTGCGCGCGATGGGCATCCCGCTCAACATGTTCACCGTCATCTTCGCCATCGGCCGCATGCCCGGCTGGATCGCCAACTGGCGCGAGGTGCGCGTCGCCGAAAAGGCGCGCATCTATCGCCCGCGCCAGATCTACGTCGGCGAAAAGCCCCGCAAGTACACGCCCATGGCGCAGCGCGGCTAATGTAGCGGCGCAGATTCCGCAGCGAGCCGCACGATCCGAACCCACCACGCAAGTGGTGGGTCGGGCGCCGGCGACGCGCGCCTGTTCGGCAACTCCCCGGCCCAAGCGGCCCGGGCGGCCGGACTCGAACGGCCGCGAATGCCGCAATGAGCATGCGCCGACCCGCGCGACTAGAACACGGCACACAAACCGCGGGCGTCGCCGCATCCCGACCCACCACTCGCGTCGTGCGCTCGGATTTCGAGCTGGCGCATGACCCGCCGGCCGACTTACGGCTCGTCGCTCACCACGATCGTCAGCTCCGCCGGCGCCACCGCGACTGCCAGCGGCCGCCCCGCCGCCGAAATGCGCGGCGCGGGAATCCGGCACGCCCCCGGCCGCACCACCGCCAGCGCGTACTCGTGCCGAACCTCGCCCGCCGGCACGCTGTCCGCCCGATAGCTGATTTCGTCGAGCGATTCGGGCAAGCGCCGGCCGATCGCCTTCACGTCCGGGGGATCGACGTCGAGCGGATAGCACGTCGCCGGCAGCGCCTGCGCCCAATTCACGTCACGCAATCCTCCACTAATTTGAATCTGCTCGCGCACGATCACGCGCTGCCCGGGACGCAGCGTGTCCCCGGCGTTCAGCGGAGTCCACGCGCCGGCCGGCGCGTCCGCCGGCCCGTCGATTCCGCCGGTCGTATAGCGATAGACCCAGCGGCGCACGGGCAGCACGTCGCCCGCGGGCGGCGGCGTGTCGGCTTCCACGCGCACGACGCGCTCGCGGCTGGTCGTGCGCCCGTCGCTCGAAACGTCCGCCCGCACGGTCGCGTCGCCGGCTCGAACGGCCTCCACCGTCGCGACGATCCAGACCGGCGCATTGCCGGGCACGTCGACCGGCGTGACCTCCGCGCGGGGAATCTCGACGGATGACCCGCGCGACACGCGACGCTGCCGCTCCAGGCGCAATCCGTCGCCGAGTTTCCAGCGGATTTCGGCTTTCGACTCGGCCTCGCCGCGCGCGTCGAGCCGAACCGCGACCACGCTGCGGTCGCCGATTGCCAGGCGCGTCGGAGCGTCGAGCCGGACGCCGACCGCGCCTCCCACGCGCAACAGAAGACTTTTTCGCGCGACGCGCCCATCCGCCGTCACCGCCACGGCGCCGAGCCGCGCCCAGCCCGCGTCGGCGGGCAACGGCACGTCGATGTGCGCTACGCCGTCGCGCAGCGCCGCCGTGCCGCACCAGGCGGTCGCGCCCGACAGCAGCACGGCCGCATCCTCCGCGCAGACGACGTCGCCGCGTCGCAGCGGGCGCGCCCGCGCATCGCTCGCGCCCGGCGGCGCGCCTGATTCGGCGAGCTGAAACCCGAACGTGTCGTAGTCGGCGATCTCGCGCGGCGCCCCCGGAACCCAGCGGACCGCTCGCCCATCCTGCGCATCCGCCAGGCGCAGCAGCACGTCGGCGGATTTATCCGTCGCCGGCGATCCATCGCGATGGCACAGCGCGACCCGCACGCGAAACGACTCGCCGGCCCGCGGTTCGTCCGACGCGGGCGAGAGTTCGAGTTGCAAGTCGGCATCGGCCCGGTCGATTGGCGAGTCCGTCATCACTTGTGCGCGATCCCCCACCCAACCGACCGCCGCAAGCGACGCGGCGCCGGAATTCAGCCGCGCCGAAACCTCGACCTCCCCGGCCCGCGCCGCCGCCGCAACGACCCCCAGCGCGACCGGATCCCCCTGCTCGGCCAGGAGCAGCAGCGGCGCGTCCGCCGCGCCTGCCAGCCGGACCGACACGCGGTCTCCCGCCGCGCCAACTTGCCGCGCGTCGCTTAGCAACGTGCTGGCCCTCGCAGCCGTGTCCAGCGACGTCGGCGGCGCGACGTCGATCGGCTGCGACGCGGCGACCGGCCCGCCCGCCGCCCGCGGTGCGGAAACCTCGACCGAATACGCTCCCTCGCCGGGCGGCCTCCACGCTCCGCTGCGCAACCCCCAGTCGCCCAACGTCAGCGGCAGCGACGCCCCGGAACCCGCCGCGGTCACGATGTCCGCGCGCGCTTCGCCCGACAGCGGCGCGCCGGTCGGATCGAACCAGCCGAAATCGAATCGCACCGGCGAGCCAGCCCGCGGATTGAGCGGATCGGTCGTGATCCACGCCCACGCGGGCGCCGGCGCCGCGAGCGCATATTCCGTCGCAACCGCGGCGCGCTCGTCCGCCGCGCGCACCTCCGCCCACACTCCCAGCGCCAGCGGGCCGTCCGGCAACTGCAAGCCCCCGACCGGCTGCGTAAACGTCATGCGCCCGTCGGAATCTAGTTGCGCTTTCCACGTCGCCGGCGCCGAAACCAGCACACTTTCCGACGCCGTCGTCGGAAGCCGCGCGCCGCGCAGCGTCATCGTCACCGCCGCCCCCGCCATTGGACTGCCCCACGGATACGCGGCCGAAACCGCCCCGCTCAGCAGCGGCGCATCGCCCATCAGCCGGCGCGGAATGCGAAGATCAACGGTCGTCCGCGGAGCGTCCAGCGGCCGAACATACGTAGAGCGCCCGGCCAGCAGACTCTCGGCCACGCGCCCGCCGCGCCGCACGACGACGGACAAGTGGCGGTCGGCCATCTCCGGCGTCGCCCGAAATTCCGCCGAAAACATGCCGCTGGTCGAGATCGCGCACTTCGCCCGCGCCGCGACCCGATCCAGCGCGTCCACGAGTTCCAGCTCCGCCTCGCCCGCCGCATCGGCCGCGCCGCCGGTCAGCCATCCCGCCACGTAAATCGTCTCGCCGACCGACACCGTGTTCGGCCCGACAAGCAGCGCCGCGCGCTCGCGCAGCCCCACCGCGGCGCGATCATGCTCCCCGCGACACAGCGCTAGGTGATCCCCCGCGCGAAACAGACAGTACCAGCCCTTCTCGCGCATCACGCTCGCCTCCGCCGGCAGGCGAAAGCTCGCCACGCCGCCCGCCAGCTCGTGCCGCTGCGGCGCGAATGAGCGCTGCATCCAGAATTTCACGCTCGGCGGCGCATCCGCGCCGCCCGTCGCGCCCAGCGGCGCGCCCGCGACCGCGTCCGGCCGCGCCGCGACCCACGCGACGGCGCGCTCACGGCCGATCGCGCAAACGCCGCGAATGCCGGTCGCAATCAGCAGGCGCTGCACGCGCAGCTCGCGCCCATCCGCCGCGCGCCCCGCCGCGATCAGCACGTATCCCCCGGCCGCCAGCCGCAGCGACGCACCCGCCCCGGATGCGACGGAATCCCACGCGCTAGGCAGCGCGGCGCCGGTCTCAAGGCGCGCTGTGAAAGCGACCGCGCCGCTGTCGGGCAACGCCGACTCATCTCCGCGCCGCGGCGAGACCAGCCACGCTTCCACGTCCACCGCGCGAACTTCGACCTCCACGCTCGCGAGGTTCCGCACGCGCAGATGAAGCGGCGCCGCCGCGTCCGCCGCGATCTCCGTCGGCGTCAGGATCTCGATCCGCGCGGCGCGCGCCTCGGTCAGCTTGCGCGCCGCCTCGCCCGCCAGCGGCGCCGGCCCAAGCTTCGCGACGCGTTCGAGAAGCTCCAGCGCCGCGGCCGCGTCCCCCGAATCGCTCCGCAACTCGGCAAGCCGAAGCGCCGCCCGCGCCGCGGCCGGTGTTACAGGCGTCGCCGCGGCCAGTTCCGCGAAAATCGCCGCGCCCTCTGCCGACGTGTCGTCGCTGCGAAGCAGAAGATCGGCCAGCGTCAGTGCGATCGATTGCGCCGCCGTCTCGTGCTGCGGCAACTCGTCGACGCGCTGCCGCAATCGTTCGATCTGTCGCCGGCGCAACTGCCGTGCCGCTTCCGGCCCGTCCGGCGTCGCCACGCCCAGCCCCGCCGGCGTGTTCGGCCACTCGTTGTGCGCCGACCACGCCTCGGCCAGCGCCGTCAGCGCCGCCAGCTCGCGCGCCGAGTCGCCCGCTCGACGAAACCCCGCGGCCGCCCGATCCAGATGATCGAGCGCGGCCGGCGATTCCTGAAGCGTCAGCGCGCCGATCCCCAGCGCCAGCGCGCACTCCGGCCGATCGGCCAGCGTCGCGTCTTCCGCCGCCAGCTCGCCCAGCCGGGCGCGCCCGTCGCGCGCCTCGCTGCGCCCTTCGCTCGTCAGAAGAATCAGCGACTGTATCGCGGCCGCGTCGCGGCGCAACGGACCGGCGCTCGCGCCGTCGAGAATGGCGGCGCACTCCTGCCGGGCCTTGGCCACATCGCCGCGCGCGTACGCCTCCAGTGCCGGACGCGCCTCCGCCGACCAGTCGCCCGCCGGCGCCGCGGCGCTCGCGCAGCACAGCACCGCGGCCAGCAGCGCGCCGCGCGAAAGCGCGCCCCACAATCGCACAGCTCGCTTCACTTGTACCTCACAAACACGTCCGGACTGACCCCGGCCGATGGAATCGACGCCTCGATGTCGCGGAGAAACCGCTGCGCGTCGGTGTGATATCCCGCCGTCGGCTCGACGCCCGGCACGACGCGCCCCCACCAATCGTTGAACTGCTCCATCAGCGCCTCGCGGATGTACTTCGCCGTCATGCTCGCCAGCGCGACCGGCATGTGCAGCCGATCTCCGTCGATCGCGAATTCGATCGTCCAATCGCTGTCCGCCGTGGCCAGGCGATACGCACTCCGCGCTTCCGAAATGTCGAGCACGTGGACGTGCCGGCCGGGAAACGCCTGCGCCAAAAGCGGGCGATAGTCGGTGCGCCCGCCCAGCCGATCGACGTGAATGAACACGTCGCTGCTCCCGGCGCCGCTCGTCGCCCACGCGATCAGCCCCAGCACGGCCTCCACGACGATGTTCGCCTTGTTCCGAGTCTGTCGCAGTCGATGATTGAAGGCATCCTCTGTCACGACCCGCGCCCGCAGTCCGACGCATTCCAGCCGCGCCTCCATCATCGCCGCGCGCAGCCGCGCAGCCGCCCCCTCGCACGCCGAACCGGTCGGATCGCGCGGCACCGCGCGCGACAGATCGCGATACCACGGAACAAAGCCGGCCAGATCCTGCGCCGGGCAGCCCAACCGTTCGAGCATTTCGCCGAGCGTGCCGGCGTAGCAATCCGCACAGCGCGCGAACGCCAGCACGCTGCGCTCCAGCGTGCAGATGCCGCGCTTGCGATCAAAAACCGCCTTGGAATCCCCCACCACCAGGCGCGATTCCTCGCGCCCGCCCTCCCGCGCCACCGCCCGCGACAGCGCCTTCCAGCAATCGATGCCCGGCTTGCCGCTGCGCCACAACGTCGCACCCACCACCAGCGGCCCCAGCGTCGGCCCATAGCCGGCCTCGTCGATCCCGACCAGCAGTGGCATCGTCGCACCCTCGCGCGCGTCCGCGGCGTCGCGCGCCTTCGCCGCCGGCGCGCGGCCGAATTATACGGGACGCCCGAAAGTCCTACCCGCCGCCGCCGCTCGCGCCGGCCGCGCCGCCAAATTGCAGCACTTCGAAAACTTCCAGCGCGTGCTCCTTCCCCTCACGATCGCGCACGCGCTCCCACACGCTCTCGGCCACACGAATCGGCGGGCCAAGCCGCGCTTCGACCTCGCCTCGATAGCGCACGAAATCCGCGGCCGGAAACACGCTCGCATATTTCTCGCCGCGATAGACCAGCAGCCAGGCGCTGCCGTTTGGCGCCGCCACGTCCTCCGCGGCCGCGGCCCAGTGCGGCGCGCGGGGCGCGAGCCGCAGCGTGTAATAGATGAAACGCGCCGCGTCGCCTTTCCACGGACCGATCCAAGGCGCGCGGGCGCCGTCCTTCTTATCCAGCGCCGCGTACACAAACCAGGCGTCGTGCGGCCCCGTCTTGCGAGCCAGCTCGCTCAGCACGCGCCGGCAGCGCCGATCCGCCGACTTCTTGTGCGGCGAAACCGCGTCCCGAGCCAGCCCCGCGATCGGCAGCACCAGCAAACCCAGGAGCGCGATGCGCAGCGCCGTGTCCGCGCCGCCCAGCGACCGCGTGCCGACCCGCGCCGCCACCCACTCGCACACGGCGCGCAGACCAACCGCCAGCAGCGCGCAGAACGACGGCGCCATGCAGATCGACGTCCGCACCGTCGAGCCATACGGATACTTCTGCAACGCCGCCGCCGCGAACATGAACAGCAGCGGCGAAAGCATCAGCAGGAGCAGCGCGCGGCGGCGGCGATACCAGCGAATCGCGCCGATCGCGATCAGCACCGCCGACGCAGCGCTCAGCCCGCGCGGCCCGCCCACCGGATACGCAACCAGATTCCCCGTGTGGATCGAAACCAGCCACGCGGGCAGTTTCCAGAACTCGGCCAGCGGCGGAAACGCCTGCCGCCACATCTCGATGTCGTTCAAACCCTCCGTCGCAGCCGCGCGGGCATGTGGCCCGCCATACGACACGTACATCGCGCCGAAGCTGCCGCACAGCACCACGCCGTACGCCGCCCACGCGGCCAGCGCCGCCCCGCGCGAGACGGGCGCCAGCGCCGCGTCTGACTGTCGCGGCTGCCGCCCAAACGCCCGCATCGTTAGCAACAATCCGACCGCCCCGCCCACAAACGCCGACGGGTACGACAACCACGGCGCCGCCGCAGCCAGCACAAGCAGCCCGCCGACCCGCAACGCCGAGCGCGGTCGCTCATACACAAGCCATCCGCAGAAATACAGCATCAGCGCGACGAGCAGATCAGTCGAGTACGGCTTTACCTCGGTCGCGTGCCGCGCGGGATAATACGACGCCGCCAGCACAGCCACCGCCAGCAGCGCGCTGCGCCGCCCCACCAGCGGCGCAAGAAACCGCCACAGCAGCGGCAGCACGGCCAACCCGGCGATCAGCGGCGCCAGCCGCAGCGCATACTCCGACCAGCCCGCCACGCGCGAGATCGCCAGCGTCAGCCACATGAAGCCCAGCGGCACGATCTGCCGATAGTGCGTCGGCTCGAAAAGTCCTGCGAAAGTCGGATGAAACGTCGGTGCGCGATCGATGAACTCGACCGCGACAAACGCCTCGTCGCCCCACAGCGGAAAATTCAGCAGGTAGCGCGCGATGCGCCAGACAACCCCCGCGACAATCGCGGCCAACATCAGTCGCCGAATCGGCAGCCGCGCCAACCGCGGCCCCCAGGCGCGCTCGAGCCGCTGCGCAAGCGTGTGGATTCGTTCGCCGGCCCGCGCCATCTATTTGCGCTTCGCGTTTTTGGGTTCGACCTTCACGCTCTTGATCCGCGAACCGCGCAGAATGTGCGAGCCCTCCAGCCGCGTGCCGTCGTCCAGCGTGCAGACGACCAGCCGCTTGCCGCTGCGCTTTTCGAGCGACCAGGCGCCGACTTTCGGCGCGATCGCCGCCGCCTCCTTGCACAGCCGCGCGGGCAGCCAGTCTTCCTCGTTCATCTTGACGCTGCCGTCGGCGGCCGTCGCAAGATACTGGTCGAACGTCTCCCAATCCTGCCGCTGGCTGAGGCCCCGCGCAAAGAAGCTCGTGAGCGTCGCCGTAACCGCTTCGGCGTAAAACGGCTTGCAAGACGCCTCGTCGAGGCTCGACCAGTAAGTCTCCCAGCGCTCCTGAAACGCCGACACGTCGCGCCCGAAATTTCGCGTCCAGGCAGCCTGCCAATCCTGCCCGCGGCTCACGTCGGTCAGAAACGCCCCGAACGCGCGCTGATACTTCCCGTTCTCCGCGTGCGCCAGAAAATGCACCATCGACCAGGCCTGGTCGTAGTTCTCCAGCGTGAAGTCGGAGTTCCAGTTCTCCTGCGGCATGACCATCATTTCGCGCAGCAGTTTGTACTTGTGATCGCGAATGGCGCGCTGCACGCGCAGCAGCCGTTGCGGCGGAACGCCCCCGGTCTGAAAGTCGTCGCCGGTGAACACGCCCTCGCCGAAATATTCGGCCATGCCCTCGTTCGCCCAGGTCGGAACCTTCTCGCCGATCGCAAAGAAAACGAACTGGTGAAATCCCTCGTGCTGAATCGTGTGCCACATCGCCGCGGGCCGATCGGGGTCGGCGATCGCCATCAGCCGGTCGCCCACGAATACGCCCGCGCTGCCCGGCTTCCCGCCCGCCAGGTAATAGTCCTTCGCCTCGGAGTAGAGAAAGAACGGCAGCGCCTTGTGCAACTCGCCGGCAAAATCCTTCGTCCGCCGGTGATACTCCTCCGCCATCAGCGTCACGCGCAGCTTCGCCTCGCGCAGCGCGTCGCCCTCCAGATCGGTGTGCAGCTCGTAGTACTTCGTACGATGAACGCGCAGGTCGCCCGCCCGCGCGGCCGCGCCGCACGCGCCCACGATCGCCAGCAGCAGCAGGCCAACCCGCTTCGCCCGGCCCGAACATCGCGTCGCGCGCCGGGTCATGTCATCTTCTCGCTGCACACGCATACGACCTGCCCGCAGCCGGGGCAGCCGCGCTCCGTGAATTTGCGCACGGCGTCTTCCAGGTCGATCCCCTCGACGTTGGCGAGCGTCGCCAGCCACGCCAGCACGTCTGCGAACTCGCCCGGCATGCCCTCGCGGTCGCGCTCGGCGATCGCGCTGGCCAGCTCGCCGACTTCTTCGGCGAACCACAGGAACGTCTTGGCGGAGCCGCGCTGCCGATCGCGCTCCGAATACATGCGGTCGATCAGTTGCTGAAATTCGCGAATCCGCAAGCGCGATCCTCCGTCGGCCGCCCCGCGGCACGCGCGTAATCTACGCCGATCGCGCCGTTTCGGACAACCTTCCCGTTTCTGCCGGCGCACGGCACTGCCGGCCGCCTCTCACGACGCCTCCCCGCGCGGCCATCCCGGCCCGCACCCCGCCCGGCCGAAACATGACCACGCGAGAATCGCCGGATGACCACGCGATAACCGCGGCGGGGAGCATCGGCCTCTGGCCGGTGCGAGCGCGGCATTCGCACCAGCGGGGCGCGCGTACTCGCGGACATGCCGTAGCGGCCCGCGCCCTCGCGCGGCCGGAGCGGCGCTCGTACGTGCATAACGCAACGGTCCCGCAACCGCCCCCCGGCCGCATTCACCCGAAACCGCATACCACCCCCGCGCCCTCGCGACCATGAAACGCAACGGCGTCGCCGAATCGACCGCGCCCCGCCCGCCGCAATACCGCGCAAACGCGCACATTCCGCGCCGAACAGATTTCATTGCACGCGGCGCGGCGATTCGCTACGCTCCGCTTAACAACTCCACCTTCCCGGGATCGAGGAAGAGGCGCTCTATGTCGACCGAGGCGTATCTCGAGGCGGAAATCACCTACTCCGGCCGGGTGCTCGACCCGCACGGCGTGCTGACGTTGATCGATGCGGAAAGCGACGACCCCCACGGCGTGCTGACGTCCGCCACGCGACTCGCCTTCGGCGAGCGCGGCGGGCCGCTGATCGTCGTCGGCCGGCGAGATGGAAAACGCTGGCGCGTCACGCTCCCCGAAATCGAGGTCTACAACGAAGTGCCCGGCGGCTGCGAATACCTCATCTTCAGCGGTGTGCAGCGCTGCGAAGTCCCCGACGCATAGCGGAGTGGACCGCAGCCGCCCCCGGCTGCATTCGACGAATCGACCGCCGCGCGCCCGCATTCTCAACCGACGGATTTTCCGCGTGAAATCCCGCCCCGACGATGCGGACAATCATCCGCCGCGCCGCGGCTAAAGAGATGAACGAACTTCGCTACGCCGGCGGGGTCGTGGCCTGATCGTCCGAGTAGATGAATTCC